>JAZLHW010000135.1:0-20060 GCA_045617105.1 Selenomonadaceae bacterium
CAAATGTCTTGCAATCACCTCTGCCGCCTGTGGACGTGCGCAGGAAGGCGCCGCCTCCCTCATGGCAGCCAGCTGGAAAGGATCCGAAAGAACCTGCTCCACAGCACAAGCAAGGCTTTCGCCATGATGCACCCAAACAGCCGCCCCATGACAGGACGCATAAACCGCATTTTCCGTCTCAGGTCCCGGAATCGGTTCACGCAGGAGCATAGGAAGCCCCATCACAAATGCCTCGCTCATTGTGAGAGCCCCCGGCTTCGTAACGAGAACATCTGACACCGCCATCAGAATCCTTATCTCATTGGTATATCCCCAAATATCTATCTCATGGTGCGACCTTTTCTTCTGCTCCTCTGCCTGTTGCTTAAGCTCCTCATTATGCCCAGCCACAGTCAAGATCCTGAGCGGCATCTTGACCCGCTCCAGTTCCTCCAGCGTTTCCCGTATACCTCCAAGACCAAGTCCGCCCCCCATCAGCAAGATGACCCTCTCTTCCTCCAAAATGCCGAGCCTTTTTCTTGCCTCCGACCTCTCTGGTGCATGAACGGCATTGCTGTCCACGGCAATGCCGGACGAAATGACTCTTTCTTTGGAAAAGCCCATCGATACCAGTCCGTCCCGCATTTCCTCTGTTGCAGTAAAATAAAAATCCACCTGCGGGTAGATCCAGATCTGATGCAGGGAATAATCGGTCAGCACAGCCGCGATCCGAAAACCATCCATGCCCATTCTCTTGCAAAGAGCCGCCGCCCCTTCCGGAAATGGATGCGTACAGACCAAAATATCCGGCTGGTACTTTTTCAAAATTTGCTTCATCGTTCGGTACATCGTAACGGCAAACATATTCTGTGCCATAACACCGCTCGAACCAGCCCCCGATACCTTGTAACAGACATCATACAGATTCGGCACAAATGCCAACATGCGCAAGTAGAGCCGTTTCAAAAAACCATTAAACCACGATGTCTCCTCTGACATGAAGTCTATCGTCAGAACCTCGTCCTGCGGATACTGCTTTCTAAGCTCCGCTTCTACTGCCTCCGCCGCCTTGATATGTCCTGAACCAATGGAGGCTGTCATTATGAGGAATCTCCTTTTTTTCATCGAAATATCCCCTCGTTTTTTGATACCCCCATTGTACCACACTTCAAGCAGTCAATCCACCATCTACATTCCATGCTGCCCCAGTTACAAAAGAAGCTGCTTTGGATGCCAGAAACACGATCACGGCTGCCGCCTCCTCCGCAGTACCGATCCGCCCCATAGGATAAACAGATGACATCTCACGCAGTACCTCCTCCCGTGACATAGGATCTGCCTCTGCCTGCCGTTCCGTAAGCGGTGTCAAGATATCACCCGGACAAACGCAGTTCACCCTCACGCCAAGACTGGCCAGATCAAGTGCCAAAGACTTGGTGAACATCACGACTGCTCCTTTCGAGGCAGAATACGCACTGCAGCCATAATTCCCGTGAATTCCTGCATCCGAAGCAACATTTACAATGGCAGAGCCTTCCTGCTCCCTGAGCCACGGCAAAGCCGCCTGGCACATGAAATAGGTTCCTTTCACATTGATCTCCATGATCCTGTCAAAAGCCTCCTCCGTCATATCCTCAAGGGGAGACTCCATATAAATGCCAGCAGAATTTATCAGCAGGTTTAACTTGCCAAAGCGCTGCACCGTTTCATCTGCCAACCGCCTGCAATCCTTCACGCAGGAAACATCACCCTGCAAAAAAAAAGCCCGTTCCCGAACGGCTTCCGGACATGCAAGGATCGCCTCCCTGCCACGCTCTGCTGACCGTCCCGCTAAAGCAACGGATGCGCCCCGTTCCAGCAACATTCTTGCCGTTTCCAAGCCAATACCCGATGTACCGCCTGTAATCAAGGCAACACTTCCCGCCATGTCCTGCTCCAAGCTAATCGTCCTTTCTATCCAAAAAAGCCGGGTTCTGCGAACCCGGCTCAAAAAGCTTTTTCCTTTATTTGTTATTTACAACGTCCTTCAGTGCCTTGCCTGCCTTGAATACTGGATTCTTGGAAGCTGGAATCTGGATCGTCTCACCATTGCTCGGATTACGGCCCTCGCGAGCAGCACGCTCCTTCACCTCAAATGTGCCAAATCCAATCAATTGAACCTTATCGCCCTCAAGAAGAGCCGCCTCGATGCTTGCAAATACAGCATTTACTGCCTTTTCTGCATCCTTTTTCGGCAAACCAGCCTTTTCAGCCACATTAGCTACCAATTCAGTCTTGTTCACAATCGTAGCCTCCCTTTCAAAAATGTTACGACAGGAAACGAGGACACCGCCATCATTTCCCTTACCTTCCAAAATGTATCAGAAAACCCTTTAAAAATCAAGTGTTTCCACTAAAAAAAATACAAATATGCAAACCATTTATGATAATGCACTTATTTTTCTTCCGTTTTTTTCTGACAATCATGCCAGCACTGACCCCCGAGCCATTATCATAATTCATCTTCATTATCGTAATTCCAAGAATAATATTCATCATACCGTTCCTGAAGCATCCTTAATTCATCGGTAAACCCACTATTACGCAATTCTTCAATAGTTCTCTCTATTTCAAGCTCTTCGGCAGGACTGAGCATACCGCCCTGATTCAACAATTCTTCTGCCCTTGCTATAGCTTCTTCTAATTCTTCCTCATCGAATTCATGTTCTATATTATTCTGCCCATTGTGCTCTCTTTTCTCTCCAAACAAAAAGCGTATCACAGACTGAAAAAACATTTTCTTCCTCCCTTTCAACAGAAAATCATAAACAATCTCTTTCTGTTTCAAGCACATACCAGCAAGTCCATCAGATGACGTATAGCAATAAGCTTTGCAAATTCAATTTAAACATCTGCTCAAAAAAAGAATCTCCTGTCACCAAGAGATTCTTTTTTTCATGCACACTTTATTCACAAATTTTAATATAACTTTGCTCCAGCCGGGATGCTGTCAGAAACCATCAGCAGATTCAGCTTCTCTTCCCCATCGTACTGGCATACTGCGCTCAAGAGCATACCGCAGGACTCAATGCCCATCATAGCACGAGGCGGCAGGTTCACGATAGCGACCAAAGTCTTGCCAATCAGTTCCTCTGGCTCGTAGTAAGCATGAATACCGCTGAGGATCGTGCGATCCGTTCCGGTGCCATCATCCAGCGTAAACTGCAAAAGCTTCTTGGACTTCTTAACAGCCTCGCAAGCCTTGACCTTTACCGCACGGAAATCAGACTTGGAGAAAGTCTCAAAGTCAACGCATTCTTCAAACAAAGGCTCGATCTTTACCTTGGAAAGATCCAGCTTGGGAACTTCCTCTGCAGGTGCATCATGCTGCAGGTTCTTCTTGCCTTCCCCAGCCAATGGCTTCATCGTTGGGAAGAGCAACACGTCACGAATGGACGGTGCATCCGTCAGGAACATAACAAGGCGGTCAACACCAATACCCAGTCCCCCCGTTGGCGGAAGCCCGTACTCCAGCGCTGTAATGAAGTCCCTGTCCATAACATGCGCCTCATCGTCTCCTGCTTCTCTCTGCTTGATCTGATCAAGGAATCTTCCTTCCTGATCGATTGGGTCATTGAGCTCTGTAAAGCCATTTGCCAACTCACGGCCGTAAACGAAGAATTCAAAGCGGTCGGTAACTCTTGGATCCTCCGGATTGCGTTTTGCCAATGGGGAAATTTCTGTTGGATGCCCCATAACGAGCGTCGGCTGGATCAAGCTGTCCTCTACCTTCGCCTCAAACGCAGCATTAAGGATTCCACCAATTCCGTGACGCTGCTCATAAACAACGCCTATCTCGTCTGCCATTGCACGAGCTTCCTCCACGGTATGGCAGGACATGAAATCCTTGCCTGTAGCTTCCTTCACGGCATCGTTCATCGTAATCCGCTTTACGCATCCAAAGTCCAGCTCCGTTCCTTGGTACGAAACCTTTGTCGTTCCGAGAACCTGCTTTGCACACTCCACGACAATGCCTTCCGTCAGATCCATCAGGTCATTGTAATCCGCATAAGCCTGATAGATCTCAATCGAAGTAAATTCCGGATTGTGGCGCACGTCCATTCCTTCGTTGCGGAAAACACGCCCCATCTCATAGACACGTTCAAAACCGCCAACGATCAATCTCTTGAGGTTAAGCTCTGTAGCAATACGCAGATACAGATCTACGTCCAATGCATTGTGATGCGTCACAAAAGGCTTTGCAGCAGCACCGCCTGCAATAGAGGACAGAACCGGCGTAGCAACCTCCAAGAAATCCTTCTGATCCAAATAACGACGTATCGTCTTGATGGTCTTGTTGCGTGCTTCAAAAGTCTTGCGCACTTCCGGATTCATGATAAGGTCAAGGTAACGCTGCCTGTAACGAATCTCCACGTCCTTCAACCCGTGAAACTTCTCCGGAAGCGGACGAAGCGACTTAGAAAGCAGGTCAAAGTTCTGGATCTTGACTGTCAGCTCGCCGCGTCTCGTCTTGAACACAACACCCTCTATGCCGACAATATCTCCAATATCCAACAGCCTGAACTGTGCATACTTTTCTTCCCCAAGAATGTCCAGCTTGAAGTATACCTGCATAGAACCGGAACGGTCAGCCAAAGTAGCAAAGCTTGCCTTTCCATGCCCACGGATCGCCATCAGCCTGCCCGCAATGCGAACATGCCCATGCTCCTCCTCGTCCTCGACACCTTCAAATTCATTGCGCACGTCCTGCACATGATAAGTAACCTCATAGCGATGCCCAAAAGGCTCTACACCCATCTCCCGATAAGCGTCCAGCTTGCCTCGCCGAACCTTCATCATCTCATTCAGGTCTTCCACAGGTGCTTGTTCCTGTGCCTGCTTTTTATCTGCCATTTGCACACTGCTCCCATCAGTAAGAAGGCTTCCCCTTCTGTTTTTCTTTAACCCTCAATTTTCGTGATCTGATACTTAATGATTCCCACCGGCGCATGAACCTCAACCGTATTTCCAACCTTCTGCCCTAAAATAGCCATGCCAAGCGGCGACTCGTTGGAGATCTTGGCTTCATCCGGATCGGCTTCCGTAGAGCCAACGATCATGTAGGTATCTTCCTCATCATATTCCAGATCCTTGACCGTTACCCTGCTGCCCATCTGAACGACATCGCCGGCACTGCTCTTGATAATGTCCGAATTACGGATCTTCGCTTCCAGATCCATGATCTCGCCTTCCAAAAAGGCTTGCTCATTCTTTGCATCATCGTACTCGGAATTCTCACTAAGGTCTCCCAGTGCAATGGCTGCTTTCAGACGCTCCGCAATTTCAATACGGCGAACACTTTTCAAATAATTGAGTTTCTCAACCAGCTTGTTGTAACCATCCTCGGTCAGCATTACGCGTTTTTCTGCCATTTTCAGCGCCCCTTCGTTCCTAACGTCACTAATGTTAAATATAGAGGCACAAAAGTGCCTCTATATAGATATCTCAACGCAATTCATTATACGTTTCTTTGTTATCTTTGTCAATGAGAAGCCTTGCCGGAGGGCTTCAAGACAAAAGGTAAATATGTTAACGCCCCCAATCCATTCTTTTAAATTCCTTCACGAACAATAAACATGCTCTTCTAAGTGAATCAGTGCTTTATCTTTTGAGCGAAGTGTATATGAAGCTATTGTTTCCATGATAAAACCTCAATATTACCTTATTGCTTTTTAACTAAGTTGTTAATCTTTTTCAAAAGCATCCTGTAAGGCTCGTTGCAGACGCTGTCCACAAAATCAATCAGCATCACTTTCTTTTTTATGTATGCAGCGTGCAAAAAGCACTGCACATACGACAGCAAAAATAATACCTGCGGGATAAGTAATGCTAGTTGGCAGCATGAACCCTTCTTGTGCTTGTAAAATATACATGCAGGCAACAGCAGACATAAAAACAGCTGGCATAGCCGCTATCAGATAAGATTTGGAAGTTGGATTTTTCTTGGACAGATACACCGCACCTGTCCAAAGGACGATCATCGCCAAAACTTGATTTGTCCAAGACGCATAGCGCCATATAATATCAAAATTCACTTGTGAAAGAATTCCTCCGGCAGCAAGCAGCGGAATGGCAATAGGGAGTCGGTTTTTGACGGAACGCTGATTCAGAGACAACCAATCTGCTATCGTCAGACGTGCGGAACGAAATGCCGTATCACCGGAAGTTATCGGGCAAATAATTATGCCAAGCATAGCGAGTGTCACGCCGATATAAGCTCCGATACTGCCATCACCGCCCATAAAACCTTTGCAGATATCATACACAACAGAACCTGCACCGCCTTCTGCCAAAGCAGCAGCCAATCCGTCCGTTCCGTCATAAAAGGTAATTCCGGCACTCGCCCAGATAAGAGCGATGATCCCTTCGGCAACCATTGCACCATAAAAAATGTGCCGTCCTGCTCTTTCATGTTTCAGGCAGCGAGACATAATGGGGGATTGTGTTGCATGGAAGCCTGATATCGCACCACAGGCAACAGTAATAAACATCATCGGCAGAATAGGCATGGCATCCCCTGACGGGTGCAGATTGGCAATCTGCATCTCCATCATGGTATGTCCCCCGACACCTAAAAACATACCGCCCATTATGCCAAAAGCCATAACCAGAAAACATACTCCGAATATAGGATAAAATCGTGCAATCAAAGTATCTATCGGTAAAAGCGTAGCCAAAAAATAATATATCAATACACAAGGAAGAAGAATATCCACTGTTATTCCTGTAAGTGTGGATAACAATCCGGCAGGCCCCATCATAAATATAGTACCTATAAGGACTAACAACACCACAGTAACTACCCGCATAATCAAATGCAATGTGCGGCCCATGTATTTGCCGACGATTTCAGCAATGGTCTTTCCGTCTTCTCGCAGAGAAATCATTCCTGAGAGATAATCATGTACACCGCCGGCAAAAATTGTGCCAAATACGATCCAGAAATATACGCAAGGTCCCCATAAAGCACCGCCGATAGCACCGAAAATCGGTCCGAGCCCCGCAATGTTCAAAAGCTGGATCATAAAAACTTTCCATGTCGGCAGCGGAATATAGTCCACGCCATCTTCATGAGTTATTGCCGGAGTAGGTTCATCCGTCACACCAAACACACGTTCTGCCAATCGGCTATAGAACAAAAATCCTGCCAGCAACGTTGCCAGAGCAATAATAAACGTGATTATTTCAACTCACTCCATTCTTGCATAATAAATTTTATGCGAACACGTTTGTCATTTTACTACCACGATAGGAAAAAGTAAATCAACAAGCAAAACCATCTTCAGCGGAATGAATCCTCAACACAAAAGCGAACCTTGCCAAGCAACGGCAAGTATGATAACATATCATGTATTATAGCGATGAAGAAGCAAAGTAGTTCATGCCGACATCAGCAGAGAGTCCTGCCTTGGCTGTGAGCAGGGTGATGCTAATGAATGAAGATTCCCTTCGGAGCTTTTCGGTGAAGACTTTTTGCGTAGCCGAAACGTGTCGCAGCGTTACATGCCTTCAAGTATAAATCAGGGTGGTACCGTGAAGAAATGCCTTCGCCCCTTTTGGGGCGGAGGCATTTTTGCAGATAGGAGGAATTGAAATTGGAACAAAAAATCATGCAGCTGAAACAGGAAGCGGAGGATCACATCAAAAACAAAGCAAAAACTCTCAATGAATTAAGTGACATACGCATCAAATATCTTGGAAAAAAGGGAGAATTGACCTTGATCCTGCGGGGCATGGGAAGCCTGAGTGCGGAAGAACGCCCCAAGGTCGGCAAGATCGTCAACGAGGCTCGTGCTGAAATCGAAAACCTGCTTGCTGAAAAAACAAAATCCCTCAAGGCTTCCGAGCTTGCAAACAAGCTGGCAAGCGAAAAAATAGATGTCACGCTCTCAGGCCGCCAGCACATGGCAGGACACCTTCACCCCCTGACACTGACCTTGAACCGCATCAAGGATATTTTCCTTGCTATGGGCTTCAGTGTAGAAGAAGGGCCTGAGATTGAACGGGATTACTTTAACTTCGAGGCTTTGAATCTTCCCAAGGATCATCCTGCGCGTGATATGCAGGATTCCTTTTACATCACGGAAGAAATTCTCATGCGTACACAGACCTCACCTGTGCAGGCTCGCACGATGCAGTCGCACGAACCCAACAGCCCCATCCGCATGATAGCCCCCGGACGTGTTTACCGCAGAGATGATTACGATGCAACACACTCCCCGATGTTTACACAGGTGGAGGGCCTCGTCATCGACAAGGATATCAGCTTTGCTGACCTAAAAGGAACCTTGGAGCTGTTCCTGCGGCAGATCTTCAATGAGAATGTCGGCGTTCGTTTCCGTCCCAGCTTTTTCCCATTCACGGAACCCAGCACGGAAGTTGACATTTCCTGTGTCATGTGCCACGGAAAGGGCTGCCGTGTCTGCAAAGGAACCGGCTGGCTGGAGATCCTCGGTGCAGGCATGGTACACCCGCATGTGCTGGAAATGAGCGGATACGATCCAAAGAAGGTAAGCGGCTTTGCCTTTGGCTTAGGCGTGGAGCGTATCGCCATGCTGTCCTACGGCATAGATGATCTAAGGCTGTTCTATGATAATGACATGAGGTTCTTATCTCAGTTCTAATGGAAATCTTGAAAAGAAATCGAAAGGAGACAAATCATGCAGGTTTCAATAAAATGGTTGCAGGACTACATAGATTTTGACTGGTCAGCAGAAGAGCTGGCAGATAAGCTCACGATGGCAGGTGTCCCCGTAGAACATCTCATTCGTGCAGATGAGGGACTGGAAAAGGTCGTCACAGGACAAATTGCCAAGCTGGTTCCCCATCCAGATTCCGACCACCTCCAAATTTGCACGATGCATGTTGGACAGGAGGAAATGCTGCAGATCGTGACGGGAGCGCAAAACATAGCCGAGGGACAAGTGGTTCCCGTTGCCCTGGTCGGCGCACATCTTCCCAATGGGCAAAAGATCTCAAAAGGAAAGCTCCGCGGTGTTCCTTCTCACGGAATGCTCTGCTCTGCCGGAGAACTCAATCTGGATCTGAGCAAGCTGACGGAGGAAGAAAAAAACGGCATCTACATTCTTCCCAAGGATACGCCCATCGGAGTTCCTGCAAAGGACGTGCTGGGACTCGATGATGTGATCCTTGAATTCGAGCTTACGGCAAACCGTGCCGATTGCTTCAGCGTGTTTGGCTTGGTTCGGGAAATCGAAGTACTTTCCGGAAAAAAGGCAAAATGGCCGGAAATCACGGTCAAGGAGGACGATGCAGACAAAGCATCCGATCTCGTAAAGATAGGAATTGAGGCGAATCATCTGTGCGACAGATTCTCTGCCCGTGTCATCAAGAATGTCAAGATCGCCCCATCCCCTGAATGGATGCAGCAGCGTTTGGCAGGCGCAGGGATCCGTGCCATCAACAACGTAGTCGATGTAACGAATTTCGTTATGGTGGAGCTGGGACAGCCTATGCATGCCTATGACTACGACCAAATCGCAGGAAAGTCCCTCACTGCCCGCTGTGCCGTCCAAGGTGAAAATCTCCACACCCTAGACGATTCTTCCCGTTTGGCAAAGGGCGATGAGCTGGTCATTGCCGATGCTGAGAAAGCCGCTGGATTAGCCGGTGTCATGGGAGGCTTGGAATCCGAAGTAACGGAAGCAACAACTACGATCGTACTGGAAGCCGCTTCCTTCCACGGGCCAAGCATCCGCCGCACCTCTCGTGCCTGCGGATTGCATACGGAAGCCTCCGGCCGCTTTGAACGAGGCGTTGATGTGACGAAAACGATTCGTGCCTTGGATCGTGCGGCACAGCTTTTGCAGGAGATGGGGGCATGTACCGTAACGCAAGGCGTATTAGACGTATATCCTTCCCCTCGTGAAACTGCCGCCGTCCGTTTTACTGCCGATCAGATCAACCGCCGCTTGGGAACGGCAGTCAAGGACGAAACTATCCTGAACATCTTGGAAAGCCTTGGTTTTTCGGTGACCGACGAAGGGACAGAATATCTTGCCACGGTTCCTTCTTGGCGCAATGACGTAACCTGCATGGAAGACCTTTCCGAAGAGATCGCCAGAATCTACGGGTTTGAAAATATCCTTCCTACCCTTCCTTGGGGAAATGTCGTACAGGGATATCAAAGCCCGAAACAAAATTTCACGGACGAGATCCGCCGTATTCTCGTTGGGCTTGGCATGACCGAGGAGCTTTCCTTTGGCTTCACGCATCCAAATATGTTCGATAAACTCCAAGTGCCGGAGGACAGCGAGATCCGCAGGGCAATTCCCATCATGAACCCGTTGACAGACGAGTACCCCTTGGTTCGGACAACACTCCTGACCAGCATTATGGAAAACGTGGTACGGAATTTCTCCCGCAAAAACGAAGATGTCCAGCTGTTTGAGATCGCAAACGTCTTTTATCCAAAGGCACTGCCGGTAACAGAACAGCCAAACGAAATCATGAAGCTTGCCGGTGTCCTGACAGGACGGCGAAACCCGATTGGCTGGAACCAAGGAAATGAGCCGATGGATTTCTATGATGCCAAGGGTATCATAGAAGCCCTGCTTTCCAAGCTGTCCATCAGCAAATATACCGTGGAAGCTGGCTCGCATTACATGATGCACCCAGGAAAAACTGCCTTCTTCAAAAAAGGAAAGGACATTATCGCTGTTCTTGGCGAAGTACATCCTGCCGTCATGGAAGCCTTCGGTGTGAAACAAAAACTTTATGTTTTCGAAATGGATATTGATATGCTTATGAAATATCCTGCAAAGAGCTTCCATTATGAAGCCCTTCCAAAATATCCTGCCATTCAGCGTGACCTTGCGCTGCTGGTAGACCGAGATATAAATGCAGGAGAAATCGAGCAAGCCATCAGGCAGAACGGCGGCCAGTATTTCAAGGGCGTTACGTTGTTTGACGTGTATACGGGCAAACAGGTTTCCGAGGAAAAGAAGAGCCTCGCCTTTTCCATGAAATTCCAGTCAAAGGAAAAAACGCTGACAGATGAAGAAGCAGATGAGGCATTCCGCAACATTCTCGATGCTTTGCAGAAGAAATTCCATGCAGAACTTCGTGTCCAGTAAAAGGTAAGCCTATGAAAAAACAAAACTATAAAAAAATATCCGTTGACATTTTCGGAACAAAGTATTCCCTGCGAACCGACAGTGATCCAGAATATGTCCATAAGCTTGGGCAAATGGTTGACGAGCGAATGCGCAAGGTCTCCCTTGCGACACATAGCTTTTCAGGCATGCACATCGGTGTATTGACAGCACTTGAACTTGCTGACGAATACTGCAAGCTCAAAAAGCAATACGATGACCTTCTGGAGCTGATGGATTACTAAAAAGAGGCTGTGCATGAGTGAGAGATCACTTACGCACAGCCTCTATCTTTATGCCATAATGAATTATCTTAAACCCTTTTTGCTTCCCGCATCCGACAAGAGATCCATCTTCCAAAGGTGCTTTGTTTCTGTCATGATGCATGATGCGCCTGCATAGGATAAACCTATCTTCACTTTTTGTTCAGCTTCAAAATCGGCTCATCCGATTCTTTTTTCAATGCCTTTGCCTTGTCCTTGTCCTCATCTTTCAACTCTCCGCTCGTATGGGAAAAGACTTCATCTTCATGGGAGGAGGCATATTCCACGATTGCCCTGTAGAACTTGCCATCAATGTCCTCCTCACTGAAGTCCTCCAGCTTCAAGCAAGTATCACACGCCTCGCTGTTCAAGGAATTCCACCCTGCATCCAAGTCGTTATGCATCGTAACCACGACCGTCTTATCTGCAAGGTCAAATTCCAGATACTCCGCTGCCCCTGCCAAATTATCGTAGCCATCCAGCGGCATCATTTTCCAGCGTCTTTTTACAACAACATCCTCGATCTGCACGGAATCATAGACCTTAAGCACGGGAACTACCAGACGATTGAAGTCGATAAAACCGTCCTCGTCCACCCCGTACCTGATCTGCTGCTTATTGAAATAATAACTTGCCCGTGGGGTAGACTGCACCCATTGGTAGATCTTCTCCGAAACGAAAGGGCTGGCTTCTCCCTCTGCCATTCCAAAAGCGACCGCCACCCCCAAAGCTATGCCAAGGACTGCCTTCTTTTTCCACAAAACAAATTCCTCCTTCCTTTACTTCCACTCTTTATTTTAATGATCCCGCATGAATTTTCGATGAAGATAACACTGCAACAAATCAAGCATCAAACAAAAATTTTCTGTCAGAACGACCAATGAAGTCCAACAGAGCCAGCAATACCACGCTGTTTACCGGCCCACGCATTGATATTGATATCTGCCCCCAAATGATTTCCCTCATCCGGCACCATGCTGAGGCCTAACTCCAATAAGCCGCTCGATCCACGAAGTGCCGGCGCCGGCGCACTCAATGACAGCCCCTTAAAATGTGCCTGTGAATTCACAGTACCACCGAACTCATGCTCCCAAGCCACACCGGCAAAGAAAGAATTCTGCTTGCTGAGATTTTTCTTGTAACGACATCCGATCCGAAGCCGATGAGAATCCACTGCATCATAGGCCATATTGACACGATACGTCAAATCATTGCTGGAGGCATTGGCATGCGTATAATAATACCGGCCATAAACATCTATTAAGTCATCGTTCTTTTGTGCAAATTCCTTTCCAATACCTAATGTCAGCCCATAAAACATATAACTGTCATCACAATTCACCCGATAATCATTGAGATTGGAAACATAATCGGTTTTTGCTTTTCCTATCCGCAAGGAAGCATCCGCATGAATACCGTTCTTTCTCTGCCATTCACCAGCCACTGCCAAACCATACGTCTTGACATTGCCAGAACCATGTGACCCATACATACCGTCTAAGTAACTATCGTAATTTCCACTGCCGTATTCACCAGCGATCAACAACGTGCCATTATTGATCGTCCGGGCAACACCAAGCGTACCATGCCAGCCCTTCAAATCAACATACGATCCAGTATCATGCCGCATGTTTTCACCGCCAACTGCCGCAAAGGGAACGAAATCCCCCTTGTCCTCCTCTGCTGCAAGCTTTGCTTGATTCAAACCTTGGTTGAGCAGGAAATCCGTTCCCGATTTAACAAAAGCCACTGCTGCTGCTTTCGTCTCCGCCGGAGATTTTCCTTCCTCATCGACCTGCACCTCATCATTAGGGATATGCAGTGTCAATGTCTTATTGGCTGCACCATAAACAAACTCAGCATTCTTATACCGAACAATAGCTGTATCCTTTGCCAATGCCTTGGTAATAAGCCCATCAACCACCATTGCGCCACTGCCGGTCTTATTGTACAAAGTAATCGTTGGACCAACAAAATTTGCGCCTTCATTGTCATGGATCTGAGCCAATACCCGCTGATTGGCAACATCCGTTACTTCTGCACCAGTGATATTCAATACCACATCACCGTCATTCGTATCAACTGTCCAATGCGGTTTGAAAATCTGTACCGCCGCAACATTTCCGATTGCATTTCCCTGCTTAAACATCACCAAACGATTATTGGACATCCCTGTCGTTCCAACACCGCCATAAACATTTGCGGATACAATAGAATTCCCCATCAATACGACATTATTTTCGTTCGCAGCTCCAGCCGTGCTGATACCTCCATAAACATCTTGAGTCACAGTAGTTCCTGATTGTATTGCCACTCTATTGCCTAATGCATTGCCGGCAGTACTTTTACCACCATAAACGAAGTTATTTACCGATGAACCGTTCGCAATATATACCTCATTGCCGATTGCATTGCCGCATTCGCTGATACCACCGTAGATCATGCCGTTCACGGTACCGCCTTCAATATACACGTTATTGTTAATAGCATGTCCTTGACCAGTAAATGCTGTTGTTGCTTCCTGCAATGCACCCATGGCATAAACGAAGCCGCCGCCAATTACATCACCGCCAATCGTCCCCCCCTGAATATGTACCTTGTTTCCAACGGCATTTCCGCTGCCAAGCCACGTCATGCCTGTACTTCCCGTTGCCTGCTGCGTCGTAAGCTCTACTTCACCGCCAACGACCTTTGTTTTTATCGTACCTCCTTTGATCAGTACAGTATTATTGACTGCCTCACCGTTGCCGCCTTGGACAAGACCGCCATAAACACCTGTTTTATGAGGCTTCGCCGGATCTGTCGGCTCATAGGTTCCGTTTTCAATAGAAACAAGGTTTCCCATAGCACTTCCGTTACCTGTATCTACTGCACCGCCAATAACAGTCTCATGAAATGTGCTGTTTCCAAGTATGTGAACCTCATTGCCGATCGCATACCCATCACCTTTTTCCAGCTCACCGCCGATAATATCATCCGTAAAATCAGCTCCGCCAGTAATAAAGATCTTGTTGTTTTTTACCATTCCGACAGTATTTAACATTCCAGCCTGTCCGGCAACGACCTCCTCCTGAAAGGAGCCTCCATTTATATGGATCTCATTGTCAATTGCCGAACCATTCAAGGTGCGGCCGCCGTTTATATCTGCCTTTCCGATATTTCCATTGTTGATATATACCTTGTTTCCAATCGCATCACCGTTAACCGTATGACCGCCGCAAATGGTATCACCATCCAGCAGACCTACGCCTATGTCGCCGCCATTCACCGTCACTATATTATTCATAACATTTTTGGGCGGTGCCGCTAATTGTGCCATTCTTTCTGCCTCAGACTGCCCAGCAGCCTCCTGTGCAAGCTCCTGTTCCTCTGTTTCAACCGTCTGGCTTTTTATAACATCATACCATCCGCCAAAGACAATACGGATATCATCCATTCCGGCAGCAATCGTCACATTAGCATTTTCGGTGGCAGGTGTCTTCCCATCATGACTGCCGTAATAGGTATATGCAATCTTATCAAGAAAGCCACCCGTACCTGACGCACTGCTTGCAGCTTCGGCAACACCACAAGAAAAATAATTTAAAATCGGCAATCCGCAGCCTATAGCAAACAATAAAGCTTTTTTCTTGGAAATCATCATTTTTTATCTCTTCTTTCTTCAAATAAATTGTAATGGCAACTGTCTGCTCATTCATACTCCCGCTCCTTGTGAAGCTCATCCAGCTCGTAAGGAGTTTCCTGATAAACATAATAATTCAACCAATTTGCAAACAACAAATGCGCAACGGAACGCCATCGCACGATTGGCGGCTTGGACGGATCATCATTAGGATAATAGTTACGAGGAACTCTCGGGTCCAATCCTGCTTGAACATCACGCTCATACTCTGTCTTGAGTGTTGCAGGATCATACTCCGCATGACCTGTAATAAAAAATTGCCTTTTCTCCAAATTTGCAATAATATAAACACCCGCATCTCCTTCAGAGAGGATCGTAAGCTCAGGCACTTTCAGGATATCTTCTCTGCGGCTCTCCGTATAACGGGAATGCGGAACGAAAAACTCATCATCAAATCCCCGAAACAATCTCTCGTGCTCAATGCAAAGATGATGCCTGTAAATACCAAAAACCTTCTGCGGCACAGCATATTTCGGCACTCCGTAATGATAGTAAAGACCTGCCTGCGCTCCCCAGCAGATATGGAAGGTAGAATAGACATGTGCCTTGCTCCACTCCATGATCTCAGAGATCTCATCCCAATAGGCGACCTCCTCGAAATCCATATTTTCCACGGGTGCTCCCGTAATGATCAGCCCATCATACTTCCTATGGCGCACCTCCGCAAACGTGCCATAAAACTCCGTTAAATAGTCCTCCGCCGTATGCGATGGCTTGTAGGATTCGGTATAAATGAAATCCACCTCCACCTGCAGCGGAGTATTGCCCAAGAGCCGCAAAAGCTGTGTTTCTGTCACAGACTTGTTCGGCATCAGATTCAATATCAAAATGCGAAGCGGACGAATGTCCTGTGCATACGCCCGTTCCGCATCCATAACAAAAATATTTTCACCCTCCAGCACCTGCGTTGCCGGAAGATTATTCGGTATCTTGATTGGCATGAAAAGCCCCCTTCAAAATGTTACCAGCCAAGCTGTACCTTGTATTCCTTGATCGCTCCGGAAACAGCCACCTCATACTTGAAGGATCTATTTCCTGCCATGAAGGACACCTCGTAAACCTCTATCCCATCCTCATAGTCCGGCTTAAGCTTATAGATCCGCACCTCATCGGTCGAAAAACCAGCATGACCTACAGCAATATCCCTTGCCTCCTCCATGCTCACTCGCCGAGTTCCCTGAAGTGCGCTCCAATCCTTTTGTTCGTAGCTGTACTTGTAAATACTTCCATCCGACTGCAAAATATCATACTCATACTCGCACTGATTGGCTGTAAACTCCACCTCAAAAACGCCTCTCCCGTCCTCATAGTCAGGATGCAGCTTATAAATATACGCTTCCCCCTCGGAAACACCTGCATGACGAAGCGCTATTTCCTTTGCCGACTGCAGATCAACTGCCTGTGCTGCTGCAACACGCATCCCCAGGGAAAAATCCATCATGGAAGAATCTGCCGTACCTGCTGATCCGCCAAACGGAGCCGCAAGAAAGGCACCAAAAAGCATACCAAGCATTAACTTCTTTTTTAAGTTTTTCATAAAAAGACCTCCAAAAATCTGAAAATCCTGCTTCCGCAATCACTGTCACGGAGAGAATTTTACCTTGCATTTTTTGATAATGCCAGAAGACGCGATCTCATACTCGTAAAGATTCTTTCCTGCAAAAAAATCCAATTCATAAAGCTTGACACCATCATCATAGTCCGTTTTCATCTTGGAGAACTGCACAGCACCGGCATCCAGTCCTGCATGCTGAAGCACCTGCATCTTTGCCTCCTCCAAGCTGATACCGCTTATGGAAGGAGCTATCCAGCTTCCATACTCGTACTCATAGGAATAAATGCTTCCCTCGGCTTGCAGGATATCATACTTGTACTGATTGCCATCCGCCATGAACTTGATCTCAAATACGCTCCGCCCATCCTCTGCATCTGGCTTCATTTCCAAAATCTGCGCCGCACCTTCCTGAATTCCTGCATGCTGAAACGCAATTTCCTTAGCCTTCTGCAGATCAATAGATGCCATGCGGCTTGCATTTTCTTGCTTTACAACAGGAACAGAATCTGTTTCCTTGTTGTTTTGCGGTATCTGCTGCACGCTGCTGCCGACAGGAGACGGAACTGCATTGCCAGATGGCTTCATAAACAAAAAACAAGCACAAAGCGCAACGCAGATCCCAATAAGAAAAGCAGCTATCGTCCCTATCATTACCTTCTTCGACATTGTGGCCTCCCGTTTTCCCGTCATCAGTTGAAGCTGTAACGATTCACCCAGGTCGAGTACCCTTGCGCAAAAGCTCGAAGAACAGTCAGTCCGCTATATTCCGGTGTGTTGGGAGAAATCACGCGATACATGCCATCCAGCTGCACATCAGCCCAACCATTCTGTGCTGTCCAACGTTTCGCCTCAATGACCTTCTCCGTACCGTTGACGATATTAACTGCCCGCTTTAAGAACGTAACCTCAACTACCTTGCCTGCCATATCCTTGCTTTCGTCCCATTCCCAAAAAATAAGATTTTCTCCTTTTTTGCGCATCGTGCTCGTATCTGCACTCACAGACTTAACAAGATCTCCTACCGAGGCTGTCCAAAGTGTCTTCCAGCGATCCTCAGCCTTGCATCTCGCATACTCTCCTTGACGAAATACAACATCCACGATCATTGCATAATAATCCTCGTCAAACTCCTGCGAATTGATCTCCTTTACACGTCCATCAGCCTTTGACCAAATAACATTGCCCTCCGCATCATAAAAATTCTCTTTTATGTACTGCATCGTGCGGTTCTGCGGATTGATCTGGACAAGTGCCAGACTGTATGCCAGTCTTGATGCATCCGGCAGCTGTGACTGTATGCCATAGTTGCTTATCGTCTCAGCCGCTCCTGCTGCATTATACTCCGTCTTCGTCCATGCCTGAAGTTCCGTTGGAACGCTCCTCGTTCCGTCCTTTGTCCGAATACTCCGTATCACCTGTACAGATGCCGGATCATAAAGCTTGCCATACTTATCGTCCGAACTGATCCATATCCATCCTTCTGCCTGCACAGCTTGGCATTGCCAAGACAACACAAGACAGATCAAAGAAAACATGCAAACAAACAGCGAATTCCTTTTTTTCACAGCTCTCACCTCTTACAGTCAAATAATCTCCCTCTCATTTTACCCCAAACCCCTCTATTTATCAACCAATTTTGCGAACATTCATACGAAATGCAAAATTTCTACGCCTATGCTACAATGAAAACGATCCGTATTCCTGCAAAAAGATTGCGAGGCGGAAATCTTATCATAAGAATCGAGGCAGCCACTATGTCATATACAAACTTTGAAATCGGAGAAAAATTCCCATTGCCCATCCAAACAGCAGGAGATGGTGCCTTAGTCCAAACAGACAGCAACGGCAGCATGTTCCTCCTTCAGCTTTCCCACACTGACATCATTGCCACAGAAGCCTTCCGAACAGGAAAAATGGAGCTTGCCCTCTACGAGCAAGACGGACTTCTTTTCCTGCTCTATCAAATAGACGGCATCTTCAAAGAAGGCTGGGGAGATGCCCCCCTCGGCGTGCATCTCCTGCCCCCCAGCCAATTCCCCACAGAAACATCCATGAGTGACCCTGTCCTCCATCTCTATCTTGTCGATACAAGACTGCAGATCCTTCTTGCCATGCGGCAAGTCACTCTCCAGCAGAAATTCCACGACATTCTCAAAAAACATGCCCTAAAACAGGCAAAACACCCTTTTGATGTAAAAACCTTTTCCCAAAAAGTACAGTCGATCTGGAGTACCTGCTCTCCTGCCGAAATGCGCAAAAAAGCAATCGCAGTCCAATCCATTCCACTTGAAATACCAAAGACAAAACAGATCCTGCACTAAGGAGAACTATACATAAGAGCCTCCATCCATCATTCCATTAAATCTTCGCAATACAAAAAACCGCCAGCCCTCGCCAGCGGTCAACTCGCCCATTCTCCTACAGCACCCCTGCCTGCTTGCCGAGTGCCGTTACCTCCTCCACCGTCATCTGCGTGATTCTTGCAACCATGCTCGGCTGCAACTTTTCTTTTAGCATATTGATAATATTACTCTCCATTGCTTGCTTGATCCCTTCTGCACGTCCTTCCGCACGTCCTTCCGCACGCCCTTCCGCACGTCCCTCTGCACGCCCTTTCTCCATACCTTCTACCATACCTTCGGCGCGTCCCTCGGCGCGTTCGAATGCGTAGGTGGCGGCATTTGAACGGAAGCGGTCAAGGCTCCTGCGGTAGTTCTCACGCTCTTCTGCAGGCATCCTGGCAATCTCGGCTATGTCGCCAATGCGCTGGAAGATAGGTTTCTTGTTTACGAACGGCAACTGTGTGTGTATCGTCTCCATGTGGTTGAGTATATAGGTCCAGTAGTCCAGGTCCTCCGTACATTCCTCCTCCGTCTTGTTGAAGCATGGCAGTTCGATGGTATATGCACGCATCTTGTCCGAGAAGACCTCCTGGGTCTCCTCCACCATGAACTTGATGGTGCGCAGCGGTTTGCGCTCCAGCTCCTTCATGTGGAAGTTGAGGAAGAAGATGCCATATACGGGATACAGCTCAAAGTCCCAGTTCGTATATCGCTTGCTGCCGTCCTCCTTCGTCACCTCTATCAGTCCCTTCTCCCCCTGTGGCGCTATGGAGCGTGAGAGGTAATACAGTATGCGGTCAGCGAAGTGCAGCTGTCCCTTGTTCTGCATCTCCACGATAAATTCTCCCCCGTCCTCTGTCTTGCACCGCAGGTCGTATATCACGCCACGCTCCAGGGCATGCTCCGGCAGCATGTCCTTGTCAAGGAATGTAATGTGTACGATAGGCGACTTCGGCTTGATCAGGTCAGTCAGGAAGGCGGTCATGACATCCACGTCTCCGAATACTTTCTTGAATCCGAAATCCGTCATGGGATTGATGTATCGTGCATCAGGCTGGTTGAAATCGACTTTACACATATATCTAA
>JAZLHW010000136.1:0-2023 GCA_045617105.1 Selenomonadaceae bacterium
AGCGTATGCTTTTTAATACCGCCGGAAATGCCGGGTGTGAAGTCTACCTCAAAGCTGCCTGTGCAGATCTGGTTGCTGTCCGTGACAGGAGCAACCTTGTCAATGTATGACGATGTGTTATAACTCTTGCAGACTGCATAGCTGTATCTTCTCTTGCTGCTGTCGTTGGCAGTGGCAAGAGGAAAAACCGCCGTGATGTTTGACACAGCCCCGGAAACAGGCATCTGCACACAGATACAGGTTGTGTTTCTGACATTCCAGTTCCAGCCGATACGGCAGCTTGACGGTGAAGATTGCTGATTCAGCATTTGCGTAGTACCCCACCATGCAGAGTACCATTGTACATTTGCGTTCATAGCTTACCCTCCGATCCAGTCAATTGTAAAGCCACTGGTGGTATCAATCAGCCATTTCCCACCAATGGTCATTCTGCTGCCGACTTCCATCTCGTTCACATGGAGCTTGTTGTTGCTGAAGTAGGCTACTTCCGTTCCGTTCACCCGGAAGGACAGCTTCTCCGAAGTGTAGAAGGCGCAGTTCTGGTCCCGGCTGATATGTTCATAGGCTACGCCGTCAATGATTTCCGTGGTGCTGGTCAAGCCCTGACCGATAGCAATACCGATGATGGGCGTACCGTCCTCCCGGTAGTCTACAAAGCCGCTTCTGATGAAGCCCTCCGTGTGTACCTGATAATCAGAAAATCCCGCCATGGCTTCGTCCAGAGCCTGAATGCGGCTGTCAAAGGCGTACTGCTGAACAATAGCCTCCGCAGTAGCCACAATCTGGGAATTGATCGTCTCCTGAAGCGTACCGAACTGGCTGGAGATTGCCTCTGTGGTGGTGTTTAGATCTGCTCTCAGCATATCCATAGCCACACGGACAATCTCCGCATTCTTGACGATCAGGGAGCGCAGATTCACATAGGCATCGCCGCTTGACGCATTTTTCTCGTTTTCTGCGATGGCTTTTGCCACAATATTCTCAACCTGGCTCCTGTCCTGCAGCTGTGTTTCGCTCACACGAAGAGCTTCAGACAGACGGTACAGGTAGGCGTAAAGCTGTCTTGCCTGCTCCGCTCTGTCTTCCGCCAGCTCAGGCGGATGCTCAATATAAACGCCCATTGAGATCGCTGCCCCTTTCCATGGTCTTGCTGATGCCCAGAATGTCGGCGGCTCCCTTGCCCTTAATCAGAAGGCGGAAATGATCGCACCGGCGAATCTGTACCGGGATGTTGACGCTTCCTGTTCCAAAGCCGCTTGTCTCATTGAGTTTGTGCCACTTATTGTCTGAGTTGTACTCGATGTATACGGCGATTCTGCTTCCATATGGAAGCACAGCACGAATGGAAATCTTGCTGACATACTTCTGCTCGATGGTAGCAAGCCCCAGCATACCGGATTCCGCGAACCAGTCAACGGTTTCCTCCGGCTCACCCTCCGTACCGCGCAGGGCAATCATGCGGTTATCCGGGTCAATGCACATCATGTCATCCCGCACCCGGGCGAAATGCTTTGCGTCCAAGTCATCCTCCCGAATCCAGATACCTGTTTTGGTATCGTAGCAGAATAGCTGCGGCTCTTCCTTGCTGTTCTCCATGCGGATGTAGTACTTGTCCTCTACGCTGCCGCCCCATGCGTTATGGTAGGTTTCTGCGCCCAGGTTTCCGCTGATTACCCGGGGCAAGCTGCCGTCATAGACGCACACGCCGCTCCGGGACTTATAGAACAGCCGGTCACCCACAATCTGAAGGCTGTTTGCGCTCCCCTGCTCCACGCCTCTGCACATGGTGCTGACGATCTGATGTGCGCCGGAAGAGCTTACATAGACCTTGTGGAAGCAGTTCTCCTTAAAGAACATGGGATAGCCCAGGTGGGTAACGGCTCCGGTAAACCGTCCGTCCGTGCCGCAGGAAGCTGTATAGCTGTCTGTGGAGATTCCCATATACCGCCGCCAGTTCTTGAAGTCACCCAAGGCGCAGCAGTAGATTTCATTCAGGGTTTCTCCATCCACCATGCCGTATTTG
>JAZLHW010000137.1:0-9499 GCA_045617105.1 Selenomonadaceae bacterium
ATTCTCTGGACGGATACCAAGCCAGCGAGAACGTCCTGCCTTTCCCAGCGTGATGTTCTCATGCTCAAGATTACCGACCTGTCCAATCGTTGCACGGCAATTAATATGAACCTTGCGAAGCTCACCGGACGGCATACGCAGAAGTGCATAATCGCCTTCCTTTGCCATGAGCTGGGCGCTTGCACCAGCAGAACGGACGAGCTGGGCACCTTTGCCGATCTTGAGCTCAATGTTATGAATCATCGTACCAACAGGGATATTCTTGATAGGAAGTGCATTTCCGACCTTGATATCTGCCTCTGGACCGGACTCAACCTTGTCACCAACCTTCAAACCGTTCGGTGCGAGAATATAACGCTTCTCACCATCTGCATAGTTCAAAAGTGCAATACGGGCACTGCGGTTTGGATCGTACTCTATCGTTGCCACACGAGCTGGAATACCATCTTTCGTGCGCTTAAAATCAATAATGCGGAACAAACGCTTGTGACCGCCACCCTGATGACGAACTGTCAAACGTCCCTGCTGATTACGGCCGCCCTTCTTTACCAGACGCTCCGTAAGAGACTTCTCAGGCTTATCAGCAGTGATTTCATCAAAGGATGCAACCGTCATGAAACGTCGACCTGCAGAATATGGTTTAAAACTCTTTACTGCCACTTTTTTTACCTCCTTTTCTTATCTCTTATGCCTCGAAAAGCTCAATATTTTCACCAGCAGCGAGCTTTACGATTGCCTTTTTATAGTCAGGGCGCTTTCCAGACGTGCGACCCATGCGTTTCGTTTTGCCAAGCACGTTGACCGTGTTGACTTTCTCAACCTTAACTTTGAAAATCTCAGCAACTGCCTTAGCAATCTCGATTTTGTTCGCTTTCTTTGCGACAACGAAAACGTACTTGCCTTCTGCCATAAGCTGAGTCGTTCTTTCCGTGATGAGCGGACGAATCAGGATATCACGTGCTTCCATTATGCGTATACCTCCTCAATGCGGGCGATGGCATCCTTCGTAATGAACAGCTTGTCATGATTCAAAATATCATAGACATTCAATCCAATGGTATGGATAGCCTTCACGCCAGGAATGTTGCGTGCAGATTTCTCAACGACTTCATTTTCAGCTGCCGTAACTAAGAGAGCTTTCTTCTCAACACTGAAGTCATTCAGCATCTTAACGACCTGCTTTGTCTTTGGCGCATCAAACTCAAGGCTGTCAAGAACTATGAAATCACCGCTCTTAACCTTGTCAGAAAGAGCACACTTGATAGCGAGACGACGCTGCTTGCGAGGCATAGAAAAAGCGTACTTGCGCGGATGCGGTCCAAATACCGTACCGCCGCCGACCCAAATCGGGCTGCGCGTGGAACCAGAACGAGCACGTCCCGTACCCTTCTGCTTCCAAGGCTTGCGTCCGCCGCCGCGAACAAATCCTCTTGTCTTTGTCGCATGCGTACCAAGACGCTGCGCTGCCAGCTGCATGACAACTGCCTGATGAAGCAGACCGGCATTCATCTCAACGCCAAAAACGTTCTCATTTAATTCAAGATCGCCAACCTGATTGTTCGCGATATCATAAATTGCTACTGTAGGCATTACCTTTAATCCCCCTTCCAAAAATTAGTTCTTTCCCGGCTTTACGGTGTTCTTTATCACAACATAGCTCTTCTTCGGTCCCGGGATAGCACCCTTGATGAGAATGAGATTGCGCTCCGGATCAACACGAACTACAGTAAGACGCTGAACCGTAACACGCACACCACCCATGCGGCCCGGCAGCTTCTTGCCCTTCAGGACACGTCCGCCAGGACCACTGATCATTGCACCTGTAGAACCAGGCTCACGATGAGATTTGGAACCATGTCCCATAGGACCACGAGCAAAATTGTGACGCTTGATACCGCCGGCAAACCCCTTACCTTTGGAAGTACCAGTAACATCAACCAATTCTCCAGCACTAAATATGTCAACGCCGATGGTATCACCAACGTTATATTCAGAAGCATCTGTCAGACGCATTTCGCGAATGAACTTCACTGGCTTTACGCCAGCCTTTGCAAAATGACCCATCTGCGGCTTGTTTACCTTGTGTTCCTTTGCTTCGCCGAAACCAAGCTGAACCGCATTGTACCCATCGTTCTCGACCGTCTTGTTCTGAATCACGACATTATTGCCGGATTCAACGACAGTAACAGGAACGACCTTGCCTTCTTCCGTGAAGATCTGAGTCATACCAAGTTTTCTACCTAAAATTGCTTTCGACATTCCATCCACCTCCTCGGATTATAATTTAATTTCGATATCTACGCCAGCCGGAAGGTCAAGATGCATGAGTGCATCCACAGTCTTGTTCGTCGGCTGCAGAATGTCGATCAGGCGCTTATGCGTCCTCATTTCAAACTGCTCCCGAGAATCCTTATTGACGTGAGGGCTGCGCAGAATGGTGTAAATATTCTTTTCCGTTGGGAGTGGAATAGGTCCTGAAACCATTGCACCTGTCTTCTTTGCAGTATCAACGATTTTTACTGCGCTCTGATCAAGAGCCTTGTGATCATAAGCCTTCAAACGGATTCTGATTTTCTGTTGCTTTGACAATGTTTTTTCCTCCTTATCGTCCGGACTCGCGGTCCAAACATTTCTCCGTAGCAGTTCCCTCGGTCATGCCGAGCCATCTGCCACGTCATCGCATGGGGACACCAATTATCTAGGCCTTTATAAAGGGCGACGCGAGCGTCGCCCCCATAAAGGTCATAAACTAATTTTCAATTAGCCCTCGATCTCCGTTACGCGGCCAGCGCCAACCGTATGACCACCCTCACGGATAGCAAAACGGAGGCCCTTCTCGATAGCGATCGGAGTGATGAGCTCAACGTCCATCTCTACGTTATCGCCAGGCATAACCATCTCAGTGCCTTCCGGAAGACGAACAACGCCAGTAACGTCAGTCGTGCGGAAATAGAACTGCGGACGGTAGTTCGTGAAGAACGGAGTATGACGGCCGCCTTCTTCCTTCGTCAAGACATAAACCTGAGCCTTGAACTTCGTATGAGGATTGATGGAACCTGGCTTAGCAAGAACCTGTCCACGCTCGATCTCCTTGCGGTCAACACCACGGAGCAATGCACCGATGTTATCACCAGCAACTGCACTATCGAGCATCTTGCGGAACATTTCAATACCAGTTACAACCGTGTTCTTGGACTCTTCCTGAAGACCAACGATCTCAACCGTATCGTTCAGCTTCAACTCACCACGCTCAACACGGCCCGTAGCAACTGTACCACGTCCAGTAATCGTGAATACGTCCTCGACTGGCATCAAGAAAGGCTTATCCGTATCGCGAACCGGAGTTGGAATGTACTCATCAACAGCATCCATCAGGTCATAGATCTTAGCCTTCATAGCGTCATCGCCTTCGAGAGCCTTGAGAGCAGAACCGGAAACAACAGGAATGTCATCACCAGGGAACTCATAGCTGGAAAGAAGTTCACGAACTTCCATCTCAACCAATTCGAGAAGCTCTTCATCGTCTACCTGGTCAACCTTGTTAAGGAATACAACGATTGCAGGAACGCCAACCTGACGAGCAAGCAGAATGTGCTCACGAGTCTGAGGCATCGGGCCATCAGCTGCAGAAACAACCAAGATAGCACCATCCATCTGAGCTGCACCAGTGATCATGTTCTTTACATAGTCAGCATGGCCCGGGCAGTCAACGTGTGCATAGTGACGCTTTTCCGTTTCATACTCAACATGTGCCGTGTTGATCGTGATACCGCGCTCACGCTCCTCTGGAGCCTTGTCGATATCTGCATAATCCTCAAACTTTGCCATGCCCTTGTCTGCAAGGCACTTCGTGATTGCTGCCGTCAACGTCGTCTTGCCATGGTCAACGTGACCAATCGTACCGATGTTAACATGCGGTTTCGTTCTCTCAAACTTTGCTTTAGCCATTAATAATTTCCTCCCTTATTCGCCCTTGTTCTTAGAAACAATTTGATCGGCTATATTCTTAGGAACTTCATCATAGTAAGAAACTTCCATGGAGTAGTTCCCACGACCCTGTGTCTTGGAACGCAAATCCGTCGAGTAACCGAACATCTCGGAAAGCGGTACAAAACCATTGATAACCTGTGCACCATTGCGTGCTTCCATGCCATCAATACGACCGCGGCGAGAATTCAAATCACCGATGACATCGCCCATATAATCCTCTGGGACAATAACCTCAACCTTGACGTATGGTTCAAGAAGAACTGGACTTGCCTTCTCCGCAGCATTCTTAAATGCCATAGAACCAGCAATCTTAAATGCTGCCTCAGAGGAGTCGACCTCATGGTAAGAACCGTCAAAGACAGTCGCCTTGATGTCAACCATCGGATAACCAGCAACTACACCAGTCTCCATTGCCTGCTTGATACCCTCTTCCACTGGCTTGATGAATTCCTTCGGAATAGCACCGCCAACGACCTTGTTCTCAAAGCTGAATCCAACACCTGGATCCTGCGGCTCAAGCTTGATCCAGCAATGACCATACTGACCATGACCACCAGACTGGCGTACAAACTTGCCTTCTGCCTCAACCGACTTGCGAATCGTCTCACGATATGCAACCTGAGGCTCGCCGACCTTGCAATCGACCTTGAATTCACGAAGCATACGATCCACGATGATCTGCAAATGAAGCTCGCCCATACCGGAAATGATCGTCTGGCCAGTTTCCTGATCTGTACGGACACGGAAAGTCGGGTCTTCTTCTGCCAGTTTCTGGAGAGCCACACCCATCTTCTCCTGATCATTCTTCGTAGACGGTTCAACCGCAACGGAAATAACCGGATCCGGGAATTCCATAGACTCAAGAATGATAGGCTTGCTTTCATCACAAAGCGTGTCACCTGTCGTAGTATCCTTGAGACCTACCGCAGCAGCGATATCACCCCTGTAAACCACATCGATTTCCTTACGGTTATTCGCATGCATCTGCAGGATACGCCCAATACGTTCCTTCTTGCCCTTCGTAGAATTGTACACATAAGAACCGGAATTCAAAACACCGGAGTACACACGGAAGAATGCAAGCTTACCAACATACGGATCTGTCATAATCTTGAATGCGAGAGCCGCAAACGGTTCCTCATCGCTCGAAGGACGATGATCCTCTTCCCCGTTCTCTGGGTTTACACCCTTGATTGGCGGAATATCCGTAGGAGCTGGCATATAAGCAACGATAGCATCGAGGAGAGGCTGAACGCCCTTGTTCCTATACGATGTTCCGCAGACGACTGGAACCATCTCACAGTCAATGCATGCCTTGCGGATAGCAGCCATGATTTCCTCTTCGGAGATATCCTCACCGCCAAGATACTTTTCCATGATTGCATCATCTTGCTCTGCAACAGCTTCTATCAGCTTTTCGCGGTATTCTTCAGCTGTGTCCTTGATATCCTCCGGAATAGCAACTTCTTCTGCAACCTTTCCGAGATCATCTTCGTACACGATAGCTTCCATTCTGATGAGATCGACGATTCCTTTGAAATCGTCCTCTGCACCGATTGGAATCTGTATAGGCACAGCATTTGCATTAAGGCGCTCCTTCATCATCTTGATAACATTGAAGAAATCTGCACCCGTAATGTCCATCTTATTAACATATGCCATGCGCGGAACGCGATACTTCTCAGCCTGACGCCAAACCGTCTCAGTCTGAGGCTCAACACCGCCGCGTGCAGTCAAAACTGCAACAGCGCCATCGAGAACGCGCAGAGAACGCTCAACTTCTACAGTGAAATCCACGTGTCCTGGTGTGTCAATGATGTTGATACGATGATTTTTCCAGTGGCAAGTCGTAGCGGCCGATGTAATCGTAATTCCGCGTTCCTGCTCCTGAACCATCCAGTCCATAGTAGCTGCACCATCATGAACCTCACCAATCTTATGGTTGATTCCAGTGTAGAAGAGAATACGTTCTGTTGTAGTCGTCTTACCGGCATCAATGTGAGCCATGATACCGATGTTACGAGTTTTTTCAAGTGAAAACTCTCTTGCCACTTCTAATATCTCTCCTTAAATTCAGTAGATACAGCTTACCAACGATAGTGCGCAAAAGCTCTGTTTGCCTCAGCCATCTTATGCGTATCTTCCTTTTTCTTAATTGATGCTCCAGTATTGTTTGCAGCATCCATGAGCTCTCCGGAAAGGCGCTCATCCATAGTCTTCTCACCGCGAAGGCGAGCATAATTAACCAGCCAGCGAATCCCGAGCGTCATACGACGGTCTGGGCGAACCTCAACTGGAACCTGATAGTTTGCACCGCCGACACGGCGTGCACGAACTTCGAGTACCGGCATAACATTCTTGAGAGCTGTCTCAAAAACTTCCATAGGATCCTTGCCTGTCTTGGCACGAATCGTCTCAAACGCATCATATACTACGCGCTCAGCAACGCTCTTTTTGCCGGAAAGCATTACCTTGTTAATGAACTTTGTAACGACCTTGGAATGATACACTGGATCTGGCAGCACATCACGCTTAGGTACGGAACCTTTTCTTGGCATTGTGTTTTACCTCCTTGCTCTAATCTTCATCACATGAAGCGTGTTATTTCTTCTTAGCCTTCTTCGCACCATACTTGGAACGAGACTGGTTGCGATCCTGAACGCCAGCAGTATCCAGCGAACCACGAACGATGTGATAGCGAACACCAGGCAGATCCTTTACACGACCGCCGCGAATCAAAACAACACTATGTTCCTGAAGATTATGACCAATGCCAGGAATATATGCAGTTACCTCAATGCTGTTCGTAAGACGAACACGGGCAACCTTACGCAGTGCGGAGTTCGGCTTCTTCGGCGTAGTCGTATAGACACGCGTGCAAACGCCGCGCTTCTGCGGGCAATTCTTCAATGCTGGTGCTGTAGATTTCTCCTGCATGCTCTTCCTGCTCTTGCGAACCAATTGATTAATAGTAGGCATACATGCACCTCCTTCCTTCAAATTGAAAATTTATTATTTATTAATAACCCCATAGCCGAAGCTGCAAGGTTTTTAACAAACAAGCTGATTTACCGCAGGATCGCTGCCGCTGCTGCACCTACCTCGATGCCGCAGGCTGTCCCAAGCTCCTTCATGGTTTCTACATGCTCAAGCTCCACGGACTGTTCTGCACAGGAATCGATCAATGCCTTTAAAATTACGGCATCTGCATCATCTGCAATGAAAACCTTCTGGACAGAATCTCTCTTCACAGCCTTTGCTACCTGCTTGATACCAATCACCCGATTGGCATTTTTCAGTGCTTTAAGTGTCATAACCTCACTCCTCCGCCACCAAAACATGCCCCGAATCAGGCACTTCTATATATTAGCATTGGCAAAAACTAAAGTCAACACCCTATTTACTTAACTTCTCAATGCACACGCTGCCTAGCGTGTCTTTTTCTTTTTTCATAGGTTCAAGCATTTAAAAACATAAAATCTTATTGCCGTTCAGTTCAAAGATCTTCCATGACTAACATATTTTTTGTTTGTATCAAAGGATTTTCCTGTATTACATCGAAGATATAACCATAGCTACGAAATTCTCAAAAGAAAGGATGTCTTATGCCATGAAATTTATGCAACATTCATTGTTTTTCTTATTGTCTCTTGCCATATTCCTGTCCTTGTCAGCTTCACCTTGCTCGGCACAGGGAAACCGAATTCTCTTTATACCGCATGATGACCGGCCGATATCCTTCCACATGCACGCGGATATCGTAGAAAAAACAGGGGATACTGTCATTGTTCCTCCCCATGAATTGCTTGGCTCATGGAACAGCCCCGGTTATCCGGACGATCTGTGGAAATGGCTGGAGGAAAATGCGCCTGGCTGCAGAACAGCGATCATCTCGACCGATTCCATGATCTATGGCAGTCTTGTGACATCTCGCAAACATGATATCCCATTGGAAACGCTTCTCTCTCGTGCAAAGCGATTCGAACAGCTGCATGAAAAATTCCCACGCCTTAACATCTATTCCTTTTCCTCCATTATGAGGACACCTGCCACAAGTGAGTCTTCCGGCAATGAGGACGCTGCCTATTATGCGAAATACGGCACGGACATCTTCCGTTATACGGCACTTATCGACAAACGTGAAACAGATGGTCTGACAAAAAAGGAAGAAAAAGAATATGAACAGCTTGACAAAAAAATTCCCGCGGAGGTTTTAAGTGACTGGATGGGACGCAGAGAGAAGAACTACAAAGTAAACGAATACTTGGCTTCCCTTGTCAATCGCCAAATATTTTCTTACTTGATTCTCAGTCTTGATGACAATGCGCCTTACTGCCAGACACATTTGGAGGCTCGCCACCTAAAGGCTGTTATCCAAGATCCAAATCCCTCTCATTTTGCTATCATGATGGGTTTGGACGAGGATGCGATCCTGCTCATGGCACGTGCCATCAACAATGAAAAAATGAATACGCCATTCATCTACACGGAATACAGTGACGGCACAGGTGCCAATACGATTCCAACCTATTGCAGTGAACCCATCGGTACTTCCGTAAAGGATGCCATTTTTGCCTGCGGTGGTTTTCCTGTCCCTGCACCAAAAAATGCCGACCTTGTTCTGCTCGTAAATACAAATTTTGATGGAAGCACACCGGAAGCCCCCTCCGAATCCAATACCATTATCCCCCGCCCTGAAACCAAGGCTTTCATCAACAGAGTTGAACGTTACATATCAGACGGATATCCTGTAGCGATTGGGGATATTGCTTATGGAAACGGTGCAGACAACGCCCTGATGAACCAACTCAAGGAACGAAACCTGCTCTTCGCTGTCAACTCCTATGGCGGCTGGAACACAGCCACCAACAGCATTGGTTTTCTGATTGGAGAATCTGTTCTGTTGCCTATGATGTCAGAAAAAGATGCCAAGCAGCTCCTCATCACTCGCTATTTGGACGACTGGGCATATCAAGCCAATGTCCGCCAAATGGTTTGGGCAAAGCTGAATGAAATACCAGGAAAAGGAAACCTTTCCTCACTCGATGACAAAAAAACCGAGGCTGAATCATTTGCTACAGAAATGATTCGGAAATTTGCTGCAGAAAACATTCTGCCTGCAAGCTTTTGGAAAAACCTCAAGCTGACCTTCCCATGGAACCGTACCTTTGAAGCCGACTATAACTTCTAAGCAAGAAGGTTCTGTTTCCTCTGCCATTTGACCTTACCCACAAATATCTTCAAATGAAAAAGACGTGTTCAGGCTAATTCGAACACGTCTTTTCCTTGTTGCTTATTTCAAAGCAATAAAATTTGAGAACTTAGTTTATGCCCTCTTTTTATTCATCTTCCTATGTAAAGTTGGAATAATGGCTCCTTTTTTCTTAGTAATTGCCAATCGCTTCATTTCTTCCATCTGCTCATAACTAATCACTTTATTATGTGCACAATCGTTTCTCAAATCAAGGAACTTTGACATATTATTATCAAAGTCTTTTCCTAATATCTT
>JAZLHW010000138.1:0-14933 GCA_045617105.1 Selenomonadaceae bacterium
ATAAGAGAATTGAAATTGCTTTAACATATATCTTTGGTATTGGCCTGAAGACTTCCAAGGATCTTTTGGCTATGACAGGTGTTAATCCTGATACTCGTACCAAGGATCTCACGGAGGATGAAGTTGTAAAACTTCGCGATGCCATCGATAAGAACGTTGTCGTCGAAGGTGATCTTCGTCGTGAGCGTCAGATGGACATTAAGCGACTCGTTGATATCGGCTGCTACCGTGGCCGCCGCCACCGTCTTGGTCTTCCTGTCCGCGGGCAGAATACGAAGAACAATGCTCGCACGCGCAAGGGCCCGAAGAAGGCAGTTGCAGGCAAGAAAAAGGACTAATGAAGGAGGGGTAAGCAGTGGCAGTTAAGAAAACTACTCGCACGAAGAAAAAAGTTCGCAAGAACATTGAATATGGCGTAGCACATATCAGTTCTACGTTTAACAATACCATCGTAACGCTCACGGATAAGAGTGGCAATGCACTTTCATGGGCTTCCGCTGGTGGGCTTGGCTTCCGTGGTTCCCGCAAGAGCACTCCATTTGCTGCACAGATGGCAGCAGAGGTAGCTGCAAAGGCTGCAATGGAGCATGGTCTCAAGCAGGTCGAAGTATTTGTTAAGGGACCTGGTGCAGGTCGCGAGGCAGCTATTCGTTCCCTGCAGGCAACTGGTCTCGAAGTCAACATGATTAAGGATGTTACTCCGATTCCTCATAACGGATGCCGTCCGCCAAAGCGTAGAAGAGTATAATAGGAGGTGCAGAACTAGATGGCAATTGATAGAGTACCAGCTCTGAAGAGATGCCGTGCACTCGGCATCGAACCAGCTGTGATTGGTCGTTCAAAGGAATCCAAGCGTCAGCCGCGTCGCACGAACCGTAAGGTAAGTGAGTATGGAACGCAGTTGAAGGAAAAGCAGAAGGCAAAATTCATTTACGGCGTGCTTGAAAAGCAGTTCCGTGGTTATTATGACAAGGCAAAGAAGATGCAGGGCGTAACGGGTGAGAACCTTCTTGGTCTGCTTGAGCGCCGCATTGATAATGTCGTGTTCCGTCTTGGTCTTGCGAATACTCGCAAGCAGGCTCGTCAGGTCGTTCGTCATGGTCATATTACGGTCAATGGCAAGCGTCTTGATATTCCGTCTGCCCTTGTTTCGGTTGGAGATGTGATTGCAGTATCTGAAAAGAGTGCTGCCAATGCTTTCTTCAAGGCTCTTAAGGAAACCAATAATGCCCTTTCCGCTCCTGCTTGGTTGGAGGCTGATCAGGACAAGCTCACGGGTACGGTAACTCGTTTCCCGAACCCTGATGAAATTGATGTTCCTGTTGATGTACAGGCTATTGTCGAGTTGTACTCCAGATAATTAGCGTCAACGATTAATTAGAGGAGGTTTCTTTCTGATGATAGACATCGAAAAGCCGAAAATTGAAATAGCAGAAATCAGTGAGGACTGCCGTTATGGGAAGTTCATTTGTGAGCCGTTGGAACGTGGCTATGGAACGACGTTTGGCAATAGTCTTCGCCGAATGCTTCTTTCTTCGCTGGAGGGAGCTGCTATAACCTCCATACGAATTGACGGAGTTCTTCATGAGTTCTCGACGATTCCTGGAGTTCGGGATGATGTAACGAATATTGTCCTCAACTTGAAGCAGCTTTGCCTGAAAATGCAGGGAGATGAGTCAAAGACTATACGCATTGATGTGCAGGGCGAAAGGGAAGTCACTGGGGCAGATGTTATCTGCGATGCAGATATTGAAGTCCTTAATCCAGATCTCCATATTGCGACATTGAACGAAAACGGTTCTCTTAGGATCGAGATGACGGTGGAACGTGGCCGTGGCTACGTTTCGTCTGATAAGAATAAGAAGCCGGATGACGTGATTGGCGTAATTCCTATCGATTCGATTTTTTCTCCAGTGCAGCGCGTGAACTATACTGTGCAGGATACGCGCGTAGGCAATGTAACTGACTATGATAAGCTGATTTTGGAAGTTTGGACAGATGGATCCTTGCGGCCGGAAGAGGCAGTTTCCAAGGCAGCAGGCATTCTTGTTATGCATCTGAAGCTGTTCCAGAACATGGATGGCTTGGCTGAGGAGATTGAAGAGGTAGAGGTTGCTTTCCCAGAGGAAGAGGAAGAAACAACATCGAAGGTTATGGACATGACCATTGAGGATCTTGACCTTTCTGTGCGTTCTTTTAATTGCTTGAAGCGTGCCAATATCAATACAGTCGCTGATCTTGTGGCTAAGTCAGCAGACGATATGATGAAGGTTCGTAATCTTGGGCGTAAGTCGTTGGAAGAAGTCAAGAAGAAGATGGAAGAACTTGGTTTGTCCTTGATGGAGAGCAATGATTAATCAGTATACTGTGGGATACAGTATGCACATAGGAAAGAGGGAAATAAATGAGCTACAGAAAACTTGGTCGTAACTCTGGTGCCCGCAAGGCACTGTTTACCAGTATCCTTACTTCCTTCTTCAGATATGGCCGCATTGAGACGACAGAAGCAAAGGCTAAGGAGCTTCGCAGCCTTGCAGAAAAGCTTATTACGCTTGCTAAGCGCGGTGATCTCAGCGCGCGTCGTCTGGCTATTGCACGCCTTGCTGATGAAGATGTAGTACGGAAATTGTTCAGTGAAATTGCAGAAAAGTATGCAGACCGCAACGGCGGTTACACGCGAATCTTGAAGTTGGGACAGCGTCGTGGAGATGCTGCACCGATGGTTATTATTGAGCTCGTCTGATTTATTATCATATGGACATGCTTGCCGCCAGCCTTAGGCTGGCGGTTTTTATATGGAGCGGAGGAGAAAAATGGCATTCATTGAGATGCAGGGGCTGTCACATTCCTATTCCTTAGGACAGGAAAAGGAGATTCTTGTCTTAGACCATATTGATTTAAAGATTCAGCAAGGAGAATTTGTGGCGATACTCGGTGCAAATGGATCCGGAAAATCTACGTTGGCAAAGCATATCAATGGGCTCCTTTTGCCTACGGCTGGAATTTGCCGAATCGACGGAATGAGTACGATGGATGCGGAATGTATTTGGAAGATTCGCCAACAGGTGGGCATGGTTTTTCAGAATCCTGACAATCAAATTGTTGCAGCAGTAGTGGAAGATGATGTTGCCTTTGGACCAGAAAATCTTGGTATGGAACCAGAACGGATAAGAAATCGTGTACGGGATTCTTTGGAAATGGTCGGAATGGCAGAGTTCCGGTCCTATGCGCCGTATCTTTTGTCAGGAGGCCAGAAGCAGCGCGTTGCCATTGCAGGAGCGTTGGCAATGCGAACGAAATGTTTGGTCTTGGATGAGCCTACGGCAATGCTTGATCCAAAAGGACGTGAGGACGTATTGAAAACCGTGCTGCGGCTGCATCGAGAGGAAGGTTTGACGATAGTATACATCACACATTTTCCTGAGGAAGCGATGGAGGCAGAACGTGTCCTTGTCATGGGAGAAGGAAAAATCGTGGCAGATGGAACGCCCTTGGAAGTGTTCTCTAAAGACCGTATGGTCAAGAAACAGGGCCTTGCTTTGCCGTTGGCTTTTGAAATTGCAAGCGGCTTGCGAAGGGCTGGATTGGAATTGCCAAACGATATAGGTACGGAGGAGAAACTAATCGAGCATTTGGCAGCAAAATGGAGGGCATGAAGGGGAGCAGATAATGTCGATTGATTTAAAACATGTTTCATACACTTATATGCCGAAAACTCCATTTGAGCATACGGCATTAGAGGATATATCGCTTTCTGTAAAGGAGGGCGAGATTTTGGCGTTGGTTGGGCATACAGGTTCTGGAAAATCAACGCTTTTGCAGTTATTGAGCGGCTTGCTTTCCCCGACGCATGGGGACGTATGCGTAGATGGAATTTCCCTGCATGGGAAAACACGCGATGAAAAGAAGAATGCGAAGCTGGCAGCTGCTAAGATCGGTATGGTATTCCAGTATGCGGAACATCAGCTTTTTGAAGAAACGGTGTTTCAGGAGATTGCGTTTGGTCCGAGAAATCAAGGGCTTTCTGAGGAAGAAGTGGAGAAATGCGTTGCAAGGGCAATGCAAATGGTAGGATTGAGTGAGGAGGAGTTTCGTGATAAGTCACCCTTTCAGTTAAGCGGCGGTCAGATGAGGCGAGTGGCTATGGCTGGGATTCTTAGTATGAATTCGAAGTATTTGCTGTTAGATGAGCCAACGGTTGGGCTGGATGCAGCAGGAAAGGAACGTTTGCTGTCGCTTTTGGAGAGGCTTCATGAACAGGGAATAACGATGGTTTTGGTGACGCACAATATGGATGATGTTGCCCGACTGGCTGATCGAGTGGCAGTTTTGCACCGCGGCAGGCTCTTGCTGCTGGAGTGTACGCAAAGGGTGTTTCAGGAAAGGGAAGTATTGCAAAAAGCAAGTCTTGGACTTCCTGGGACGGTTTCCTTTTTGGAAAGACTGCGTAAGGCAGGGGTTCCTGTTCCAGCGGAGGCAATGACGGTGAAAGGCTGCGTGGAGGAAATTCTTCAAGCCATCAAGGAAAGGGGGAAGGATGCAGCATGTTGTCGGAAATAGCACTTGGGCAGTATTTCCCTGGAAATTCTGCACTTCACCGCATGGATCCGAGGGTGAAGATCGTTTGCCTGCTTTTCTGTATGGTCGAGATTTTCGTTTTTAGCACGGCGGCTTCTTATGCGTTGTTTTCTGCTGTGCTTGTGTGGTTGATCATCCTATCGGGACTGCCTTTTCGGATGATGGCAAGATCTGTGAAGCCCCTTTGGTGGATTCTTCTCTTTACCTTTGCTATTCATTTGTTCAGCGTGCCAGGCGAGGAAATTTTCAAAATCTGGAAATTTTCCGTTACTTGGGAAGGGCTGCGGCAGGGGAGCTTTGTTTCTTTGCGATTAATTTTGCTGATTTTGTTTTCATCGCTCTTGACCTTTACGACAAGTCCCTTGAAACTGACCGATGGCTTGGAGGACTTGCTGTCTCCGTTCAAGAGAATCGGTGTTCCTTCTCATGAGCTTGCCATGATGATGACGATTGCTTTGCGGTTCATACCAACGATTTTGTCGGAAACGGACAAGATCATCAAGGCACAGCGAGCAAGAGGGGCGGATTTTTCATCGGGGAGCATTATGGAAAGGATGAAATTGTTTGTGCCAATCTTGGTTCCTCTTTTTGTTTCTGCGTTTCGCAGGGCAGAGGAGCTTGCGGCAGCGATGGAATCCAGATGTTATCGAGGAGGAGAGGGCAGGACGAGGCAAAAGGAGCTTTGTGTTGGATTTCTTGATTATTTGGCGATGTTTTTTGCCGTCTTGCTTTGTGTGGTTTTGATCTTCCTTCAATGGAAGGGTTGGTAGGAAAGCAGGAGGAACAGAGAATCGCAGTAAGGAGGGAGAAGCAGGTGAAGTCGGAGCATAAGATGGAAATGAAGGCAAGGGCGAGGAATATTCGTTTGACAGTTGCCTATGATGGGACAAATTATCATGGATTCCAGCGGCAAAGTCCTCCCGTAGTTGCTGTGCAGAATGTTTTGGAACGAAAGCTGGAGGTGATTTTTGGAGATACCATCGAGCTGGCTGCTTCCGGCAGGACGGATGCGGGAGTGCATGCCTATGGGCAAGTCGTGAATTTTTTTACGAATGGGAGGATTCCTGTAGAGAGGATACCGCTTGCAGTCAACAGTTTGCTTCCGCCGGATATCGTGGTGTTGGAGGCTTCTGAGGAGAGCTTTGATTTCAGTGCGAGACATAGTGCAAAGAGCAAGACATACCTTTATAGGATCCAGCAGGGAAGGCTGGCGAATCCATTCACTCGTTTGTATGCATGGCATGTGAACCGTCCATTGCATACGGGTGACATGCAGGAGGCTTTGTCGATGATCTTGGGAACGCATGATTTTTCCAGCTTCCGTGCAAGCGGCGGTGTACCTATGAGTCCCGTGCGGACGATGTATCGGGCGGAGCTTATAGAAAAACCGGAAGGAATTCTTGAGATCGTGATTCATGGCAATGGTTTTTTGTACCACATGGTGAGAAATATTGTCGGCACTTTGGTAGATGTAGGTCTTGGACGTATTTCCTCCGAGGAGTTTCAGGAAATTTTACTGTCCAAAAATCGGCAGAAGGCAAGTCCAACGGCACCTGCATGTGGTCTTTTTCTTTCTTCGGTAGAATATTGATCTCTAGGCAGTTTTTCCGTGGGACTGATTGAGTTTCTGTTCAATAACGATATTTCTTTTATTATTGTTAATCACGATATGATTTTAATGAATAGATTGTGGGGCTGTGGCATGAGTGAGAAATCACTTATGTACAGCCCCATTATTTTTTTGTTTACATCTAATCCCGAGGTATTTAAGCCTTGGGATTATTTTTTTACATCAAAAAACTGCTGCACGTTACAGTTACATGCAGCAGTCCTAACAGCCCTTTTGGAAGGAACCTCCCACGCCTGCATGGGCTTACAATACACCGTTGAAACACGAAAAGAAAAGGCACATAAGGGCGCTACACCACTAGCAACCCAAATATGCCGAAGAAGGGACATGGTTACGTTAGTAAAGGGACATTTCCCGCAAGAGAAGTCGGCACTACTATCGGTTGCCCCCAAAGCGTAAAAGATCGTTCCATCCGATAGCGTATAAAGACGAATGGCCCGCAGCCAAGCTGCTAGGACGACGCATGTCCTTAGGCCGGAGATTCCCTGGCTATGCCCACAATCTCCCTTGACGCAGTTACCAACCTCTCCTATGAGGTTCACAATATTTTCGTCTTCGCTGCATGCATCCCCACCAGGATAATCCAACCATGCAGACAGACGTTAAAGAGGAAAGGAACCTGATTATGTATAGGCGAGTTGATAGAATTTGCGCCGTTGTACCGAGGCGCATTACAAGTATCGGTACACTTTCATTATAAAGTATTCTGTCGTCCTAAGCAAGACGTTAAACTGCCACCCACGCCTGTATCGGCTTCGTAGATCCGTTGAAACACGAAAAGAAAAATGCCTCCGGGTGCGTCCGGAGGCATTCCCATCCCAGAAAGGAGGGATGCGCAGTGAATTCTAAAAGAATCACTATAACGCACGTAACCGATCCTGGAACTACGGAAGACGCCCCCAAGGCTATGGACTCTTGCTCCGCTTCCGCGTATACAGGCGTAGTCAGTCGTTGCTAGAGAACGGCAACTGAGCGGCTTAATATACAGCCGTGTTATGTGACGCACAGTGTTCTTTTTAGTTTTCACTACATGTGATAGAAACATATAGTCTTATCCTTCTCCAACTATACACGTAAAGGAGGTGATGCTCATGAAGGATAAGACACACCACATCGTAACCGTAGAGTGCTTTTACCGTGGCACGATGATACGGGATAAGATGTGGGCCAAATCTTGGGAGCAGGCTATATATCGATTCTGTGAGAAACACGGTATTCCTCACGATATCGATATACCCGGACTGAGTGGAATAGACCCGCTCACCAAGAGGAAGCGCTTCGTGAAACCAATCGATACCCTGGTAAATGACGAAGCTAAATAATGTGGGTATCAAGGCTAACTGGATAGCCTCGAAGTCTCCAAGGTGTCACCGCACCTTGGAGATATCCTTAATATTAACATATTTTTGGGCTCCAGTAAAGAGCTGGAGTCCAAAAGGGAGGAATTTATTATGGAAAAGATTTTTGCTGCTTCTATCGTCATCTCTATGGAACTCGAGCATTTTGCGGATTTAATCCGCAAATATGCCAAGGTTCCAGACGAAATCTGGAACAAGGAGATGTGTAAAGACTTCTGGACAATCACAGAAGTTTTCGTATACCTCCTTTCGAGGTGTAGCAAAAAGGAGGTGTCTATCGACCCAGAGATGGTGTATACCGTCATCTGGAATGACGGTAGGCATCTCTGGAATGATGGGGTACTCCGCGGGCCTAAGAAGATGCCGGGAGAAGAGGTGATTGAAGCCTTAAAAGAGGACGGTGATTGTGACGATATCATCGTCCAGGGAGTGGTTAACTATGATGATATCATCATAGTTAACGAGACGCTATAAATTTTCCCCAGTTAGAGCTCTGGGTTACCAAAAGCTCCTTCTTAATGCAGCCATCGGCGGTCCAAAGCCCGCGTGAGAAATGCAGATGGGGTTGAAACACCAAAAAATCACAGTTCCTAAAGCGAGGGGGAGGTGTAGATCATGACTAGAAAATTGCCAAGACACAGTGGCTTATCAAAATATGGTAGGCCACTATGTGTGCTTGGTCTATGTCCTGAGCATGACGTTAAACTGCTTATAAAAAGCACCCAGGTTTTTCATGAGCCTGGGTGCTTTTTATGAGAGGGCCCCCGCCCCCTCCACTGCCTGCATGGGCTTCTAATACACCGTTGAAACACGAAAAGAAATAAGGCCTCCAGTGCCAGCTGGAGGCCTTTTCACCCCAGAAAGGAGGTGAAGAAGATGAGAAAAATTCTCGAAACAGCACTTTTCGTAGCTGCTATCACTGCGATGATCGCAGGATTCAGCTACGCGGAGGAGGGGGAGGCACAGTTCCGCGAGGAACGTGTCGCCCCCTATATCCAGGGCATGGCAGAGCGCGATCTCATGAAGCGCTCCGTCCATGCTCCTGAGCTGGACGACTAACCTCCCACCCAGTTAGAGCTCTGGGTTACCAAAAGCTCCTTCTTAATGCAGCCATCGGCGGTCCAAAGCCCGCGTGAGAAATGCAGATGGGGTTGAGACACCAAAAGAAATATCCATGTTTCCACTGAAAGGAGGTGAATGCATGGAGGATAAATTCCTCACCGAGAAATGGTGGGAATTTAAGAAAAACGGGTGGGACATCCATTTTGAGTACACCCGGGAGGTCCTAGTCTCCCGGGTATACGCGTATTCTCCCAAGAGCGATACAAAAGTGTTTTTGGGGGAATACAAGAATCCTCAAGCCCCTATGAAAATAGGCTTGGGGAAATGACCCGTGACCTTATTGTACCACAGCTTGATAGTTGGCGCAATAGGGTCACGGGAAAGATGTTCCACCCGCAGGAAAAGTGAGAGACGGAAAGACGTGAATGCTCACTCTAATAAAACGTGCACGACGGCTGGCCTTGTGAAAGAGAGAGTTCCCGTTAAATTCGGGATTAAACAGCCGCGCCGGTAACCAATCCGGCAAGCAGGGCTTCAGTAGTTAACCTGCTGCTGAGTGAGGGAGTAAGCGTCTCACATTAATAAAGCGCTGATGAACTATAGCCAGCATCATGACATCTACTTAAAAGAAGAATATGTCTTCGGGTAGATGGCTGGCGACCCGATAGCCTGCAGAAAGCAGTGAGGGCATACCGAGGAGGTAATCATCATGGCAAACGTTTTCTCCCATAAATTCAATGATTTTGATTTTGGTATGGAGTGCGATTATCGCATTCCATATCAGGAGGTTCCTGAATCCTGGGGGGTCAAGAAATTGGCCTCCCAAGAGGAGATACTTGAGCAAATTATATTTGCTCAGGCCTCCTCTGATGGAGGAAAGGGTATTGAAAGATTCAACTACCCCAACTCCGAAATGGAGTTTCCGTGGTGGCGAGGATATGCGGGCAAGGACAAGTATATCCTCAATGCCATAGTCGGTATTGAGGAGCTTGAAGAATCTGAGGTGACGTGGTACGTCGCCTCAGATTTTAAATTATATCGCCATGAGTGGACTCATGGCGATATCTTCGGTGACCCGGTCACCGAAGTGGAGATCCAGATGGACTCCATTATTTATTTTGAGTGGAACGGGTATCAAATCTCGTTCCACTCATTTAATCCCATCTGGAGGGAGGTGATCAGGAAGTATGGTCATCGAAGGCCCATCCAATGGGACGAGGAAGACAGCGCATGGAGCTGCTTCTGTATGATCAAATATCTTTCCATGTTCAAGGAGACATGGAAAGATATTAACCTCAATATGCTGAGGTTAAGATTGGAGCTCCTCACCGAAAGGAGGGAGAGTATGTGTTTAACCCCTATCTCGGGGGTATGTGCGAGGGGACTCGCACCCGAGGTAGGGGTTAAAAAAAGATATATGCTTGCAAGCATATATGACGATCGCGAGGACAAATTGCGATCAATGGTAGTAGTAGATGATTGCTACTGCTACTACAAAGTTAATTCGCCGTTCGGCAAGACGTTAAACTGTTCAAAATAACGCGATGGTTTGGCCCCACGTGATACTTGGCGCCATCGCTTCATATAGATGCTTACTATAGCCCGGCCGCAAACCGGGCTTATTGCTTTGGAGTCCTGAGCATGACTATAAACTGCTCTCAGCTTAATGCAGCCATTGGCGGTCCAAAGCCCGCATGAGAAATGCAGATGGGGTTGAGACACCAAAAAATCACAGCTTCTAAGATAAAAAAGGGGGTGAAGATCATGGTTGGAAAACCACCAAGACACAGTGGATTGTCATACTTTGGCAAGCCACCGGCTGTTCTTGGTCTATGTCCTGAGCATGACGTTAAACTGCTCTGTGTGGGGTGCCACGGATTTCATGAGACAACATTGTTTTTCTCGTGAAATCCCCCTTCGCCCCCCACCGCCTGCATGGGCTTACAATACACCGTTGAAACACGAAAAGAAAAGGCACATAAGGGCGCTACACGACTAGCAGCCCAAATATGCCACAGAAGGGAGATGGTTACGTTAGTAAAAGGACATTTCCCGCAAGAGAAGTCGGCACTACTATCGGTTGCCCCCAAAGCGTAAAAGATCGTTCCGTCCGATAGCATATAAAGACGAATGGCCCGCAGCCAAGCTGCTAGGACGACGCATGTCCTTAGGCCGGAGATTCCCTGGCTATGCCCACAATCTCCCTTAACGCAAACTCAGCCTTTACAGGCTTTTCAATATTACGTCTTCGCTGCATGCATCATTCCCCCAGAGTGATAATCCAACCATGCAGACAGACGTTAAAGAGGAAAGGAACCTGATTATGTATAGGCGAGTTGATAGAATTTGCGCCGTTGTACCGAGGCGCATTACAAGTATCGGTACATTTTTATTATAAACTTTTTTTTCGTCCTGAGCAAGACGTTAAACTGCTTATTTTTATGGCACCAAGCAAGAGCCTCCACGTTGGCGGTGCTGGATAACCAACCAATCTTGCATGTCCTGAACATGACATAAAACCGTTTACTGCCTGCATCGGCATTGTAGATCCGTTGAAACACGAAAAGAAAATCTCCCGCAGCCGGTAACTGCGGGAGATAAAAGTAATTCTTGATAGCTTATGCGGCAAGGCAACCCTCCACCAAACCATCGAGAAAAGGGAGGTGAGTTCCTTGGACGATAAGACATATCAAGTCAGCGGCGTTGTAATCGACAAGTATGACACGCCGCATTACTTTGATGTGCAGGTCGCTGCGGCATCAGTCGATAATGCCCAGCGTAAGCTTCGTAGTGTCCTGAGACTACGAAAGCATGACCTGCTGCGTGATATCAGGATCAGGGAGATTAGCTAAGGCCTAATCTATGATCTGGTTCATATTATATCACGCTTAAGGAGGTGTGTACATACCGTACCCAGTTAGAGCTCTGGGTCAACAAAAGCTCACATGGTGCTATGTAGAAGCCTCCACGTTGGCGGTGCTGGATAACCAACCAATCTTGCATACTTTAAATGGAAGTAACGAACCTTCGTGTTCCATAGGCATACTTCCGATATGAACGAGAAAGTGCCGAGTCCTACTATTATGTAGGGCGGGAGGAAAATCATGGCTAAGTGGTCAGTCATGGTAATCGTTGCCGGAGGAATAAGGGCTAGCCCCTTTTCCTTCGGCCGGAGCAAGCAGGCATGGGTGCTTGTGTCCGGGATCCTTCTCCATGCCGTCCTGAGCATGACGTTAAACTGCTTGCCGGTGGCACCAATGATGGAGAGGAGTGGCGCCATTCCGGGCAAAAATAATATTCTCTCCAAGCAGTCCGATTCCCACTGGGGTTGGATTGCCTGCCCTGAGCATGGCATAAAACTGCTCTGTGGCAAGTGCCACGGTTTTTATGAGCCGTGGCACTTTTTATATAGGGGTCCCCCTTCCCCCCACTCCGAACCCCACCGCACCATTGCGATTCGCGGCGGTACGGGAAAAGTAGGGGGGATGGTCCGAAGACCTTAAACTGCGGAAATAGAAAACCCCCTGCCGCGAGCAGGGGGCGGTACCACCGAAAGGAGGTGATACCATGAGCAAGTTGTTCGTGATGATCGCGCTAGCCGCGATTGCCGTAGCAACGGCTGACCTTGTCCTTGTCAAGTGGCTCGCAGAGCTACTTGCTAGGTAAGGCCGGTTGCGGGAGGGGATGATGGATCTACTAGCTCCGGACCCTCCCGATTGCTCATATTATATCATATTTCAGTTGCTTTTGTACAGGGGCATGCGGGCAGAGACCTTCCGTATGTCAAAAAACTACCAAATCTATGTCCTATTTTGGTTTACTGCTTCAATATCACCCGACTTTTGTGAATTGTGCAGGAGTTGAAAGATTTACGTCGAATTTATTTAACGTGGATTGCTTCGGAATTTTTGTAGAAGGAAGTCGGTGAGATGATGAATTATTTTGAATTATATCTGGATGAAAGTGGACAGTTCAAAGAGTTAAGCAAAAATGGGCGTCCTTCCATAGTAGCTGGTTATTTGGTGGATAAAAAATGCAGTGAAGCGTGGGCGGAGAATGTCTTTGCTAAAACAAAGGCTATGAATCCCACATTCTCCAAGATTGATACCAAAAGATTCCATGCAAAGGAAGAAAACAGCACCACTATCTCGGAATTCAATGTATGCCTCTTGGAAAAACTGCAAAACAATGGTGCGACGGTGGTCGTATTCAAAAATGGACGCGGCAATAGTATTGTGAATTCAGACGTTACCTACTTGAATGTATTTGCTGAGGGAGTAATCAAATTGATGTATTACCTGCTGGCAAATTACAAGGGGGATATTTCATTAAACATTACTTACGCTACCAGGCTTCAAATGGAAGAGAAAGAAAAGAATGGCATTAACCAACCTATACAAGATGACGAATATATTGAGCGAATACAAGAACGAATCATACTGCGAATGGCACAGATAACGCCAAATGAGCGAAAGCGTATACGTTACGCCCTTCAATGGGCAAGTGCGAGGAAATCTGCACTTCTTATGTTGGCAGATGCCATCAATTTTTCTTTCCGTGGCGGTGTTTCATCATTGTCCAATGCACAAAAAGAACGGATCCGTGCGTTGAAGAATCTTACCTTTAAGGTTGTGGAGCATAGCGGATGGGAAACGATACAGTCGTATTTGGCAAGCAATCGATGGGCAGAATCGGTTTATATGTGGTATGGCGAGTATTTTGATGAGCTCCAAGAGCAATATACTGGTGATTTTAAGCGGCTCATTATTGACAGGTTACAGCAGTTAGGTGCCGCAAGCAGTAAAGTGCAATTAGAAATCTTATCCAATCTCACAAAAGTGTTAATTGACATGCGAAACTACGAAACCGCAAATAAATTTATGGAGCGCCTCGATAAAAGACTTTATCCATTGTTGGAAAAAGAGGGATTGCTTTCGCCGGAGATTGAGTTTGATTTGCACTTTTTCAGGCTAACTACGGCAACACATCAGGGAGATCTAGACGAGGCGGAGAATCAAATAAAGATATGTCGCAGTAAAATTTCCCAGCTTCCTGCTACATGGGAAACATTAGATTACTACCTGTCATACAAATTACGAGAGGCAGAACATCAAAAAAACACTTTTGATTTTCAGGGAGCTATTGATAATCTAGATAAATTGGAACAGATTCTGACAGATGCAGTCTCTGTTGTGAAGATGATTGATGAACTTGGAGAATTTGGGGAAAGAATAAAATCCACTACTTTGGGCAAAGTTCTCGGGTCAAGGGTTACAGCTAGATGTTACCTTTCCTATGAGTATCCGGAACAACTTGTTTTAGCACGAGAAGATTCAGATGCCGCAATCGAACAATTTCATCGTCAATCTGATAAAGAACGTCAGTACATGACGCGATCTATGGTCGAGTATTTAGACTGCCATTTTGAAGAAGCTTTGTCTTGGCTAGGAAAAGCATATAGATTGGAAGTCGTTGCTCCCAACAAATTGTTAGCTATATTACGAAAAGATAAAAACGCCTCTGTATTCGGTATTTTACATTATACCAGCCTTATGGCGGCAGCACTTAAAAAGGATAATCCGTTGGGGAAAGATATGTTTAGTGCATGGAATTTGATTCCACCCGAGGATATTATTCCTGACAGTCGTGAATATCCGACGAATATCATTTTATGGCGTATTGCCACTTGCAAAGCTATCATGCAGCCAGGAGCGGCACACACATATTACAGAGAAGCTATTTCTGCAACAGATAATAATCCGAGAAATTTGCCGCATTATATGGCAAGGCTTGCTATGAAAGCCGAATATGAAGGATGGCTTGAGTCAACAAATAAGGCGAATTTGAAGAAAAACTTCACATCTTTCGAATCGGATTATCAAAAGTTAAAAATGTCTGGATGTGGGATATTAATTAAATTTTTTGACAGGATTGATAATATACTGAATGAATCGGAAGCAATATGTCACATCTCACGAAAGAATACACAACTGAAGGAGATTGTAGGCATTATACCGACGATTTAAAAATATATCATCAGAGTATATGGAGGCAGAATAGTGATAGTACAGATAAGTTGTGTAAACTGTGTGGTAGTTCGATGGTGCAAAGAAATGCGATACGTATTTTAGATACTAAAGAACTCGTAGATGAAGATATCAAGGATGCTTTTTTAAAATGGATACCAGGTGTACAAGCAGAGGAATTAAATCAATTAAAAAAGATATATTCCTTTGACAGGATTGCGTTTGAAATGACGAATAGGGCACTTGAATATGGAAATATTACTGCATTGTCGTTCATCA
>JAZLHW010000139.1:0-3587 GCA_045617105.1 Selenomonadaceae bacterium
GAACTCCTCACCCTCCGGTGTGGTGTGGCTCTGACCCGTCATAATGTAGGTCAGTTCGTAAATTCCGATATAGCCGAGTGAGATGGAGGAATAACCTCCGTAAAGCAGCTTGTCGATTGTCTCACCTTTTTTGAGACGGGCAATTGCTCCGTTCTGCCAGTGAATAGGTGAAACATCACTTTTCACGCCCTTCAAAGCCTCGTGACGACACATCAGAGCCTTTCGGCATAGAAGCAAGCGTCTGTCAAACTCGCCCCAAAACTCATCCATGTCTCCCTTGACAGCAAGCCCGATCTGAGGCAGGTTGATGGAGACAACGCCCTGATTGAATCGGCCTTCAAACTGGTACTCGCCCTTCTCGTTCTTCCAAGGGGAGAGGAAGGAGCGGCAGCCCATGGGAGAGAAGACGTTGCCCTCATAGTTCTCCCGCATCTTCTTAGCGGAGATGTAGTCGGGATACATGCGCTTGGAGGAGCACTCCACAGCCAGCTTGGTCAGGTAGTCGTACTCACCGCCGGTGAGGTTGTTGTTTTTATCCAGAACATAGACCAGCTTGGGGAAAGCGGGAGTGACGTACACGCCGCTCTCATTCTTGATGCCCACCAGACGCTGACGGAGGATCTCCTCCACGATCATGGCGTTCTCTTCCACATAGGGATCGTCGTCACGGACGTACAGGAAGAGGGTGACAAAAGGACTCTGACCGTTGGTGGTCATGAGGGTGTTGATCTGATACTGAATGGTCTGAACGCCGTTGGACAGCTCGGTGCGCAGACGCTCGTCCACCAGCTTGTCGATCAGCTCAGCGTCCAGCATACCGCCCACAGCTTCCTCAATCTTCTTGCGGAATTTGTCACGGCTGCGGCGGAGATACTTACCCAGATGGCTCACATCCACGCTCTGGCCGCCGTACTGGTTGGAGGCCACGCAGGCAATGATCTGGGTGGTGACGGTACAGGCCACCTGAAAGCTCTTGGGGCTTTCGATGAGCTTGCCGTTCATCATGGTGCCGTTGTCCAGCATGTCGCCGATGTTGATCAGGCAGCAGTTGAAAATGGGCTGGACGAAGTAGTCTGCGTCATGGAAGTGGAGCATACCATCGTCGTGGGCCTTGCTCACCTCGTCAGGCAGCAGCAGACGGCGGGTCAGGTCACGGCTGACGATGCCGGCGATATAGTCACGCTGGGTGGATGCAACACTTGTGTCTTTGTTGGAGTTCTCCTCAGCCATCTCTTTGTGCATTCCATACAACAGCTTGATGATGTCATCATCTGTTGTATTCTTTTCCCTTACAAGTTTTCGCTTGTAACGATATAGCATATATGCTTTTGCGAGTTCATACTTCCCACTTCTTAGAAGTTGCAACTCAACAGCATCTTGTATTTCTTCAATGTGGATTCCGTGTCCTGTCCGAACCTCATCCATTTTGTGGCAAGAATCTTCTACGATCATTGCAATGTGATCAATTTTGTCATCTGCAATTCGCTTGTCTGATGATACAGATTCATTTGCCTTAGATATAGCGTCTACTATTTTCTGACGAGCGAATGTTTCCTTGTTGCCGTCACGCTTGATAACAAGCATTTTTATCATCTCCTATCTAAACAAAAAGAGAGGCGCACTTTGTCAGTACGTCTCTCTGTGTGTATTATATCATATCGTTGGAATCACCGAAATGATTATTTATCCTCGTTGTAGCCAAAGGTTTCCTTCAAAACCTGCTTTACGCTCTGCTTGTAAACCAGCATCTCAGCTACCTTGATGATGATGAAAGCGGTGAGGAAGCCAGCGAATGACCATGCAGACTTTCCGTCCGTTGCCTCTGCCAGTCCGCTTGCGTTTGCTATTGCAACAACACAATTTCAATTCACACGCTTGCGTGAGGTGCAAGGTGTACAAAACACGCACTTTCGCAACATTTAGTTGCTTTCACGCATTATATATTCACTTGTGTGATTGCGTAAGCATTACCCCTCACCATATAGACTTGGTTTGTTATGCCTTCTCACACCTACATTTAGCCTTTCGGCAAGGACGGCGGTGAACCAGCAATCCTTTTTTTGTGTGCGGAGAATTGGGTCTCGGTCACTCCGCTATGGCGCACTAGTTACCCTTGGTATCGCCTAATGTCTGTTACCATCGTTTTTGTCGAGAGTAGCTGGAACAGAGAAAAGCGAACTCTCGTGGAGCGGATAACGGGAATCGAACCCGCACAATCAGATTGGAAGTCTGAGATTCTACCATTGAACTATATCCGCATATATCAGACTCCACCCACGTCAGGCTTTCACCCTCGGCATCGGTGGAGTCTTGCGACACCCATTGCAGGGCGCACGACAACGCTACGTTGCCCAGCCAGCTTTCGTGAGAAAGGAGAACACTGTCGCATTGCTGGCTTACAGGAGTCACCTGTGAGAAAAACAAGAAAGACACAGGTGAAAGGGAAAACGGTGGTGCAGGATAAGGGACTCGAACCCTCACGCCATAGGCAACAGCACCTAAAACTGTCGTGGCTACCTGTTACACCAATCCTGCAAGTTTGTCATTTCCCTTTTTAATTTAGTCATTTGAGTCTGCGTCTGACATAATTGAACCTCATGCCAGACGCAACAGCCCCACTGAACAGTCTGGTCCCCAGTCCAGTGACACTTCCGGTCCTCCCCGGCTGTTCCGTTAGGTTTTGAATTTACACAGAAACGAGGTGGCAAGATATTGTGTGCGTCCCTCTTGCCATGGGGCTCAGCACAACCTACTCTTGGATAGGTGTGTTGGCGCAGAGAGTGGGATTCGAACCCACGGTTCCTTGCGGAATCACCGGTTTTCAGGACCGGCTCCATAAACCACTCGGACATCTCTGCAAATATCTCCCTACACCAAGGTGGCGATGTGTAGGGAGTCGCATCGCTGGTAAGGCAACACTTTCGGTCTTTCCCGACTGCCAGAAAGAAAGGACTTATATGACCCACCTAACGGTGGTGGTGCAGAAAACAGGTTGTTACCCTATATTCTACATATCTCGCACCCAAAACCCTGAAAACAGTGCGATGCCAGTATGGTCGGCGTTTTGATTGAGAGGTGAGCGGACATCCTCTACTTCTTCGTGCCTCTTCCAGTGCCGCAAAGAAAGACACAGGTTTTAACCCCTCGGTGCAACATATTCCATGTTCGCATCTGCGAGGAATGAGCGTTAGGCGATTTCTCGCCCTTCGGGATTTCACCGAACCATCTCCCTTTTGGGAGAATCGAACCTAGCCCTCTTGGTCCGGCTGACTGGATTTGAACCAGCGACCACCTGATCCCAAATCAGGTGCTCTACCAAACTGAGCCACAGCCGGATGTGTAGGCAGTTTTAATTCGTACCAAGGAATCTGTGAGCGTTACTTAGTCGTTGCGTCTACGATGGTGCTTCCACCGCTGATGATCGTTGCATAGGAGCCATCCCACTTCTCTGTCTTTTGCTGTTCAAGCAGTTCTGGAGTCAGAGAATCGGAAATGATTTTATTGGCCTTTGCTTCTGCTTCTGCTTCAATCAGCTTTGCTTCTGCCTCCGCTTTAGCCTTTGACAGCTTCACATCGTTGTTGTTGTT
>JAZLHW010000140.1:0-19000 GCA_045617105.1 Selenomonadaceae bacterium
TTGCCGTCCTCCTGATGGAGGATACGGGACATTCCCACGTTGATGCCCCAGCCCTTGCTGTCCACATAGGAGCCTGTCTCATAGCGCATACTTGCCGCACCAAGTGCCGCAAATGGGGCGAAGCCTGCCTGTGCATGAACCGACTCGCTCGTACCGGCTCCCGTTTGTCCCTCTGTTTCCGCTTGTTCCTCTGCCTCCGCAGCACTTTGTGCATTCAGCAAGCCTTGTCCTGCCGCCATATCTGCCGCATTGTTGAGGAAGGAAACTCCTGCCGCACGAGTCTCTGCAAACGTCTTGGAGTTCTCCGTCAGACGGTCAGGCTTCGGAGGATCTGGTGGTATTGGATCTTCTTTCCCCAGTGTCAGCACAAGTTTTTTACCATCTTTGACTGCTACCGTACCATCATATTCCATCCAACCTGCAACCGATAGCTTGCCATCTAACTTGGTGGCAGAATCCGTTGTGATACCCGTATTGTTTTGCAAAAGGACGATCTCACCTTCCTCCAGCTGGAAAGTGGATTCTACACCTGTATTGACGGTTGTTCCTTCAAGGGAGGTTTTATTCACGGTATCCGTACAGTTGAGCATCACAGACCCGTCCACTGCCGAAGCAGGAACATAGAAATTGATGACCTCAAAGTTCGTTATATTCCCTACCTGCGTTCCCGTGCCGTAGACGTTCAGCGTGTTCCCTGAAACAGCTTCAGCAGCCTCGCTGTAACCGCCATAGACCGTGCCTGCAATACTTGGTGTTTTTGGATTATCCGTCACTACGCCCTCCAGCGTGCCGCCAAGACCTACGAGATTGACCGCATTTCCCGTGGCACTGCCGTTCTTGGACTTACTGCCGTAAACGTTCCCCTTTACGGTACCGCCACTTATCGTAACGGTATTTTCCGTGGCATCTTTTAAGATTGCAAAACCACCACCCACATCATGATTCACGGTACCGTCACTTATCGTAACCTTATTGCCCGTGACAACGCCCGCATCAGAGTACTCAGTATCATTGCCCCCCCCGTAAACATATCCTATCGTACCGCCGCTTACCGTGACCTCATTTCCCACAGCTGACCCTGCTGCCATCTTAGCATAACCGCCGTAAACCGTTTTTTCTATCGTACCGCCACTTATCGTGACAGTATTTTCCGTGGCTATGACGCTACCACTACCACCACTATAACCTCCATAAACAATACCTTTCACAGTACCGTCACTTATCGTAACGCTATTTTTCTGAGCCTTTCCAGCAGACGAATAAGCTCCGTCAATATTCCCTTCTATCGTACCACCACTTACCGTGACCTTGTTTTCTATGGCATCCCCACTAGAATAACCGCCGTAAACATTAGGTTGCATAGTGCCACCACTTATCGTGACGGTGTTGTTCGTTGCTTTGCCACTCGACCGACCGCCGTAAACACCACTGTCCGTTGTATTGTCATTTATTACTTTACCGCCCTCTATTGTGACGGTATTTCCCGTAACATCATCGGCTGTGCTGGAAGAATAACCGCCGTAAAGCCCCGCTATCGATCCACTCTTCAAAGTCACTTCATAGACTGCATTATTGTTATATCCTCCATAAAAAAAATAATTTTTTTCAGTATTCTTCGTAAAATCAATTATCAACTTCTTGGCTCCACTACTATCATCTAAGGCAATCTTCGATTTTGTAGCCCCATCTACCCACCGCAAATATTCTCCATTAAGGGTGTAGTCTGGATTTGAAGCAATCTTATCAACAGTGTCGTCTTTAAATTCCCCCACCGGCGTTACTCCAGCCTCTGCCCACGCACAAGGAAACAGTGTCCCTGCCATCAGACCTGCACAAACGATTGCCGTAAGTTTCTTTTTATTCCAATATTTCATAGAATCCAAACCTCCATTCAAAACACATTCTATTTCACTATATTCTACGGGAGCGGGAGACAGTCCTCTTTCGTTTGAAAATTTTTTGCTGAGGAGGAATACATACTTACGGAAGATCATTCAACCGCACGCGGCGCTCCATGCATTTCTGCCAGCAATGCATTGGTCTCCTCTGCCTCCTTGGCATCTACCACCTGCATCGCAAAGCCCGCATGGACCAGCACATAGTCACCGATTTTCGTTTCTGGCAGCAACATCAAACTCACGTCACGTTCCACACCAGAAATCTCAACCTTCCCCAGCGTATCTTGGATTCCAATTACCCTTGCTGGTACTGCAAGACACATTTTCAGTCCCTCCATCGTATCAATTATTATTTATTGTTGCATTTTTATCCTTAGATGACACTTTTCTTCCTGCTTTTATTTTATTATAACGCCATTGTTCAAGAAAATGCCGTAAGCATTTTCCCTCCAATTTGCGTTTCAACGAAGCGGGAGATATGCTCACCGCTTGTTAAAATTTGTCTCCCCCACTTACAGCAAGCTGTTGAAGAAGGGGACATCTCAGCTTCGTTATATATTGTATTACATTTATTATTTTATGTTATTTGCAATCTCCTCAGCAACGATCGTGCAGTCCATACGCTCGCATATGGTTTTTTCCTTTGGTACAATGCCCCATGCGGCAAGCTCCTTGAGTGCGCGTTCTGCCATCAAGGGCAGCAGCTTTTCCATCTGCTGGCTGAGTCCTACGCCAGCCCCCAGTTCATAAGGCTGTGCCCCGATCACGACGACCTTCGGTATCCTCCGTCCCGTCACGCTCAAAAGAGCCAACACGTCCTGAATCCCAACCTCATGCGCTGACAGCTTGTCTTGGAAGTGTTCCATGACGGCTTCATCTTCAAAACGGAACAACGCTCCTGCTTCAGCTCCCCCATTGATGGAATCTATAACGAGCAGCCTCTGTGTGCCTGTCACATACTGCGTCAGCTCGATTCCCAATGTACCGCCGTCCACAAGCTGCACGTTTTCCGGAAAATCATAGTGCCTGTCCAAGTATTCCACGGCACGAACGCCAAATCCCTCGTCCTGCAAAATGACATTCCCAATGCCAAGAACCGTGATTTCTGCTGAGTAAAGAACATCTCTGCACATGGTCATACCTGTCCCTTCTTCTCTGCAACCTTCCGCAAGAGCCAGCCGCACCATGCCTCCAGCCCGTCCCCAGTCACGCAGGAAACCTCCTCGACCGTCATATTGGGGTGAAGCGTCAGGATATCCTCCTTTGCCGCCGTCATGTCAAAATTGCAGTACGGCAGGATATCCACCTTGTTCAAAAGGGCGATCGAGGACTCCTTGAATATCAGCGGATACTTCATCGGCTTGTCATCGCCTTCCGTAATCGAAAGCACTACGCCCTTGTCATCTTCCCCCACATCGAATTCCGCAGGGCAGACAAGATTTCCCACATTCTCCACGATCAAAAGGTCGATATCGTCCAGATCCATTTTCTGCGCCACTCTCTGCACCATCGCCGCATCGAGATGGCATCCGCCGCTCGTATTGATCTGAATGACGGGGACATCATGCTTTGCAATGCGGTCAGCATCCTTGCTTGTAAAGAGGTCGCCCTCGATGACAGCCATTTTCAGCTTGTCCTTCAGCCGTTCCATAGTTTTTTCCAAAACAGATGTCTTTCCGGCTCCGGGCGAACCCATCAGATTTATGACATAGACCTGCTTTTCTGCGAACAATGCCTTGTTTTCTGCCGCAATGCGTTCATTTTCTCCCAAGATATTTTTCATGACCTGAATCTCCATGTCATTCCACCTCCAAATACTCTACCTGCATCTCCCGTCCCGACTGCACGGCCAGCACGCCCTCCCTGCACTCCGGACACCAAAAATTATAATGCTCCACATGAAACTCCTTGCCGCATTTACTGCATTTCCCCATAAGAGGGATCTTGCGGACAGAGAGCCTTGCCCCCTCCGCTATCGTTCCTGCGGAGATCATGCGAAAGGAAAATTCCAAGGATTCCATCTCGACCCCTGACATTTCTCCCAGCAAAAGACCTATCTCCTGCACCTTCCGTGCCTGATTCCTTTCTGCATAGTCGAGCGCGATCCCAAGAATCCCCTCCGCTATCGACATTTCATGCATTTTTCCACTCCTCCGCACAGCAAAATATATTCTCTTGGATTATAACGCAGTTATTCAAGAAAATGCAACGCAATCTCCTCAAAATGTGATATAATTAGCATAGTTGTGCTCGCAAAATCTTGAAGGATTTTACATTGCTTTACGCAGGCTGTGTGGATTGGCAGTATAAACGAGTACAGGATCATTTTTTGCCTATCGGAAAAAGAAGCTAGTATTTTTAAGAAAGCGTCTGAAAAAAACAAAATGCGAGGAGATTCTATGAAAAAGTTAATGCTCGGCAATCAAGCCTTGGCTCGTGGCTTGTATGAAGCCGGATGCAGCGTGGTTTCAAGTTATCCCGGTACTCCAAGTACCGAGATCACAGAGGAAGCAGCAAAATATGACGAGCTTTACTGTGAATGGGCACCAAATGAAAAGGTGGCAATGGAAGTCGCTTTTGGTGCATCACTGGCAGGAAAGAGAAGCTTTTGCGGAATGAAGCACGTTGGCCTGAACGTAGCGGCAGACCCCTTGTATACCTGTTCCTACACAGGAGTAAATGGCGGTATGGTCATCTGCGTGGCAGACGATGCCGGTATGCATTCATCGCAAAACGAGCAGGATTCCAGACATCATGCCATTGCGGCAAAGGTTCCCATGCTTGAGCCTGCGGATTCCAAGGAGGCTCTCGCTTTTGCAAAGGCTGCTTTTGAGCTGTCCGAGGAATACGATACGCCTGTCATCATCAAGATGTGCACAAGAGTAGCACATTCCCAATCCGTAGTCGAAACGGGCGAACGCATCATGCCGCCTGCAAAAACCTACAATAAGAATATTGCCAAATATGTCATGATGCCGGGAAATGCCATTGCCCGTCACCCCGTAGTAGAGGAACGCACGGCTCGCCTTACGGAATATTCCAATCAATGCCCATTCAACCGCATCGAAATGGGCGGCAAAGAGCTCGGTATCATTACCGACTCTACCTGCTACATGTATGCCAAAGAAGTCTTTGGCGACAAGGCAAGCATTTTAAAGATCGGCATGGTAAATCCGCTGCCGACAAAGCTGATACAGGACTTTGCTTCCCAAGTAGAGAAGCTGGTCGTCATTGAGGAGCTTGACCCCATTATCGAGAATCACTGCAAACAGTTAGGGCTTGCCGTGCAGGGCAAGGAGCTTTTCCCTATCTGCGGAGAGTTCTCGCAAAATCTGATTGCAGAAAAGCTTGCTATGCCGGTACCCGAAGGGAAAAAGCTGGACGAGGTTCTGCCGAAGCGTCCGCCTGTCATGTGCGCAGGCTGTCCGCACAGAGGACTTTTCTATACCTTGGCGAAAAACAAAGCAACCGTACTTGGCGATATCGGCTGTTACACTCTGGGCGCTGTTGCTCCGCTGTGCGCCATGGAGCTGACGCTTTGCATGGGCGCCTCCATCAGTGCAATTCACGGTTTCAACAAAGCATGTGCTGAGGAAAGCGAAGGCAAGACCGTTGCCGTGATCGGTGACTCCACGTTCATGCATTCCGGCATGACAGGGCTTGCAAACATCGCTTACAACCAAAGCAATTCGACCGTCATCATCTTGGACAATTCCATCACAGGCATGACGGGACATCAGCAGAACCCGACAACAGGATACAATATCAAGGGAGACCCTGCCGGAAAAATCGACCTTGAGGCACTTTGCCGTGCTATGGGCTTTTCCCGCGTAAGCATCGTAGATCCTTATGACCTTGCGGCATGTGACAAGGTCATCAAGGAGGAACTGGCAGCAAATGAGCCATCTGTCATCATCAGCCGCCGTCCCTGCGCACTTTTGAAATACGTAAAGCACAAGAAACCGCTGAAGGTAGACACGAGCAAGTGCGTTGGCTGCAAGTCCTGCATGAAGATCGGCTGCCCTGCCATCAGCATGAAAGACGGCAAGGCAAGCATTGATACCACCCTTTGCGTGGGCTGCGGTGTCTGCGGACAGCTTTGCAAGCTCAAAGCTCTTGTTGCGGAGGAGGACTGACAATGACTACGAATATTATGATCGTCGGCGTAGGAGGACAGGGTGCCCTTCTCGCCAGCAAGCTTTTGGGGCATCTTTGTCTTCAGGAGGGCTATGATGTCAAGGTTTCCGAGGTACACGGCATGAGCCAAAGAGGAGGAAGCGTCGTAACCTATGTACGTTTCGGCGAAAAGGTCTACTCGCCCATCATCGACAAGGGCGAGGCAGACTTCATTATCTCCTTCGAGCAGCTCGAAGCCGCAAGATATCTGGAGTTCCTCAAGCCAGACGGACGCATCGTAACCAACATACAAAAAATAGATCCTATGCCCGTAATCGTCGGTGCCGCCCAATATCCTGAAAACCTGATCGACAAAATGAAGGAAAAGGGGGCAAAGGTGGACGCTATGGACTGCTTGTCACTTGCCGAAAAGGCTGGTTCAGCAAAGGCAGTCAATATCGTTTTGATGGGCAGGCTTTCCAAGTATTTTCCGCTGCCAAAGGAAAAATGGGAACAAGCCATCAAGGAGCTTGTGCCGCCGAAATTCGTAGAGCTTAACCTCAAGGCATTTGCACTGGGCAGGGAAGAAGCCTGACCGTCTTTGCCGGCAGATTTCCTCCTTCGGCAAATCTGCATAAATATACCAACGCACGAAAGGACACTACAGTACGATGAGCAACTATTATCAAAAAGAATTTGAAACGATGCCTCGCGAGCAGATCGAGAAGCTGCAAAGCGAACGGCTCGTTGCACAGGTAAGGCATGTGTACGATAACGTAGAAATGTATCGCAGGCGAATGCAGGAAGCCAATATCAAGCCGGAAGATATTCACGGCATTGAGGATCTGCATAAGCTTCCCTTTGTCACCAAGGACGACCTGAGAGAGCAATACCCTGACGGCATGCGTGCCGTACCGCTTTCCAAGTGTGTACGCATTCATTCCAGCAGCGGAACGACAGGAAAGCGTATCGTCGTTTTTTACACGCAGGAGGACTTGGATCTATGGGATTCCTGCTGTGCCAGAGCAATCGTCGCTGCCGGCGGCTCGAAGAACGACATCGTGCATATCTGCTATGGATACGGACTCTTCACGGGAGGCATGGGGATCCACGGCGGCTCGCACCAGCTTGGCAGCCTGACACTGCCCATGTCAACAGGCAACACGGAACGCCAGCTGCAATTTATGACAGACCTTGGTTCTACCGTTCTTTGCTGTACGCCTTCCTATGCCCACTTCCTCGGTGAGGAAGTCTCGGCAAGAGGCTTGAAGGATAAGCTCAAGCTCAAGGCAGGCATATTCGGCGGTGAGCCATGGACCGAGGAAATGCGCCATAACATCGAAGACCTGCTCGGCATAAAGGCTTATGACATTTACGGCTTGACGGAGATCTCCGGCCCAGGCGTTGCCTTTGAATGTGAAGCACAAGCCGGCATGCATATCTCCGAGGATCATTTCATTCCAGAGATCATTGATCCGGAAACAGGCGAAGTCCTGCCTGACGGAGAGACAGGAGAGCTTGTTTTCTCAAGCATCACGAAAAAAGCCTTTCCGCTGCTCCGCTATCGGACTCGTGACCTGTGCTACCTGACGCATGAGAAATGCTCCTGCGGCCGCACCTTCGTCCGTATGCACAAGCCGACAGGACGCAGTGACGACATGCTGATCGTCAAGGGCGTAAATGTATTCCCATTCCAGATAGAAACCGTGCTTCATAAGCTTGGCTACTTGTCAAACTACATGATCTATGTAGACCGTATCGGCACAAAGGACACGATCGACGTACATGTAGAGCTTACCTCAGAGATGGCTGAGAACAGCGATTTGAATATCGAACGCTGCCAAAAAGAAATCTCTGCCGGACTGAAATCCATGCTCGGCATTGTGGCAGGGGTAACGATCGTTCCTCCGCAAACGATTCCGGTATCAAAGGGCAAGGCAGTCCACGTACAGGACAAGCGAAATCTCTATCGGTAAAAATCGATAGTTCTAATCCTATTTTAACAACATATTTCCTAGGAAAAACGCCGTTAGAGCTTCCCACTCCAACGGCGTTTTTCTGTATCCCAGATTCCTTATTCTTTTACAAGAATCTTTCCTATCTCAACAACATACATCACATGGTAGCCATTATTCGGATCTTCCGAATACCATTTCTTCTGCGAGCTGTCAAGGAAAAATTCCTCGCCCAGCGGCTGTGCATAAAGCTTGCGGCAGAAAAATGTCAATTCTGCCTCCTCAAAATAAGCCTGCTCCCCGTCCCGAAGCACCGTAAGACCAGATTTTGCTATCTTATCCTCGTCACGCCCCGATACTGTGCCAAAATAATTCATCATCTGGCGGCGTTCCTCACCAAATACGGAAATCGTCACACCATCTGACTGATCCAAAAGCTCCTTCGTATAACGGCTGGGACGGAGAAACAAGTATGCTACGTTCTTCCCCCACAGAACGCCCATACCGCCCCACGATGCCGTCATTGCGTTCAGCTTTCCTCCAGCCTCTGCACCGATGAGAAGCCAATCCTTCCCTATCGTCCGAAATACATTGCGATCCAGTTCCTCTGCCTTAATTTCCTTGCATGCCATAAACCCTCACCATTCCTTTCTAATATCTAAAAACACCGTATTTATCCACGAACAATGCATGTTATCCACAGTATTCCTGTGAACAACCTGTGTGCTTTGTGGATAATCCAGTATTTATGCCCATCATTCCTCATCTTCTATTAGCTTTCCAAGAACATAGAATGTCCCCTGCGACTTTGCATAGAGCTTGCCCTCCTCGTCAAGGATCTCACTCTCGCAGGACATCATGTGCCTTCCGTCATGCAGCACTCGTCCCACAGCGATGATTTTTTTCATCATGGGAACGGAATGCATAAACTCCATGCTCAAATTGACGGTAACGACCTTCTTGTTCATCGCTAGGCATGCCGCCCCCGCTGCCGTATCTGCCAGAGTGAGCAATACACCTCCATGCACGATTCCATAAAGGTTCGTATGTTCCTCCTCCACGCGCAGAGTCAGCCGCACCGAGCCGTCCTCCATTGGTTCTGACTCAATGTGAATATATTCCATAAACGGATGCCCATGATAAAAAGCGATTAAACGCTCCTGCAGCTCCGTCAGCTTGCCGTCCATTCCTGATCTCCTTTCCTGCTCCCAATTCATCGTCATCTTCCCTTTCTGCCAATACTATAAATCATCACCTATCCCAAAAGCAATACAGCGTGCGTATCTTCATTCCCCTTTTCCCCGCATGGCAGAGATCGCTGTCCCCGCCAGACAAATAAAGGTGAAAAGGAAGAAGATCTGCTGTATCCCCGTTTCCAGTGAAGCGAGATATCCTGCCTCCGCTGCAGAAAGGACATAACGGTTCAAAAGAAGCGTCACCATTGCCATGCTCATTCCCTGTCCCAAAACCCGCATAACAGAAAAAATCGATGTTGCAACGCCCATCTGGGAAGGATGCACCGCCCCCATGATTGCATTGCTGTTCGGAGAAGAGAAAAAAGCAAAGCCTATGCCGACCAGCACCAAAATCATGCCGACATGCCAAATAGGTGTCGCCATGTCGATCCCAGAAAGAAAAGCAAGCCCTGCCGTTGTCAATCCCATGCCAAAGCTCGCAACGATTCTGGGCTGCACCTTATCCGAAAGGCTGCCTGCCCAAGTGGAAAGCGCCGCCATCATGACCGGCTGCAGGAGAAGCACCGCTCCTGCCTGCGATTCCGTAAATCCATGCAGCAGCTCCAAATAGAGAGAAAGCAGGAAACTGATAGCAAATGTCGCACTGTAATGCAAAAGTGCCGCAAGGTTCGACATAGAAAACGTAACATTACGAAAAAGTGACAGCTGAACCAGAGGATTTTCTGATACGCTCTGTTCCCAAAGGAACACCGCACCGAATATTGCTCCCACCGCAACGATCCAAACTGCCAGAGGCTGCGTCTCAAAAACAGAAATGCCGTACAGGACACAAAGCATAGAAACTGCGTAAAAAAACGAGCCTCGCAGATCCATCTGCCCGCCTTTTTCCCCGTACCACTCGTCAACGACCTTGCTGCCCAAATACCAACTGGCAAAAACAACGACTGCCGTCACGAAAAAAATCATACGCCAGCCAAAAAACTCTGCAATCGCTCCTCCCAAAAAAGGCCCCATGGATATCCCTGCATAAGTAAAAGAAACGGAAATACCAAGAACCTTCCCCCGTTCCTCCGGCCTGTGCGAGGAAACAAGCATTGCAATTCCCGTGCTAAAGATCATCGAGATAACAATTCCCTGCAAAAAACGAATACAGATCAGCATTTCTGCCGAAACAGAAACACCGCAAAGCAGACTTGTCACGAAAACGCCGAAAAGTCCCCAAAGAAATACCCGTTTCCTTCCCTGAAGATCCGCCAACCGTCCAAACGGAAGCAGAACACAGGCAGAACCAAGCAAAAACGCCGTCAGCAACCAACTCATCTGCACCGCTGGAACGCCAAACTCCATTGCAATCGCAGGAACAGCAACGGTCATTGCACTTGCCATAAACGGGCAAATAAAGGAAGATATCAGGACAGACGCAAGCGTATAGCTTTTTTGTGTCATAAAAATACCCCTATTCCCAATGAAAAAATAACATAATGAAAAAAGCAGCACGCAATGCGTACTGCTGAACTGACTGGTGCTCACTGAGGGACTCGAACCCCCGACCCCCTCCATGTGACGGAGATGCTCTACCAACTGAGCTAAGTGAGCCTTTGAAACCGCCCGCAAAACACCGCAGGACTTCACTAACCTGTCCATTATTATACACCCATCCCCAGAAAAATTCCACATTTTTCTAAAGACAAGCCATTGAACCGGCAAAAGAAACAAAAAAGCCCTTGCCAACCGCAAGGGCTTCAATTCCAATGGTGGGGTTAACAGGATTCGAACCTGTGACCTCCACGATGTCAACGTGACGCTCTAACCAACTGAGCTATAACCCCGAATCAACGGTACTTATTGTACTACATCACATAAGAACTCGTCAAGCATTTTTTATGCCACACTGAGTGAAAGTGGCAGTATTGTCATCTGCTTGCTAGACGATGAAACCAGTGAACCCTTTTTACTGACAATCTATTTAAATTTATCCCGCTTCCCTTCTTTTTTAATGTCAGGCACAATTCGGGCAAGCAACAGGCACGCTATTATCGAAAGTGCTGATACCAGCAATCGCAAATCCGTTCTGTCCGCAGGAATAAATGCCATAGCATAAATATCAAGCTCAGCCGGGACAACAAAAATTTTCAGGACGATAATACCGAAAACGGTGAGAAAAATCATGTGCCAAAGATATATCGTCATAGTATTTTTTCCGATGTCCAGAAGTAATTGCAAATGGATTTTTTCGCTGATAAGCTTCAAGGTAAACAACAGAAAAACGGATGCTGCCACTCCGAGCAGGAAGAACAGATAAACACCCCAAATATTGCCGAGCGGATAGTCACTGTTGACAAAGCTTCCCGGACTGACATCAAGATAACAGCTCAGGACAAGCGTCACTGCTGCCGTTAAAACATAAAGCAGATAATTTTTGCGGCTGAGGGCAAAAATATCAAGACACCTCAAATTCAGCCCGGCAATCAGGCACGCACAGCAAAAAAATCCCGCGCCAATGGAAAACGGCAGCTGCGGAACATCAGGAATACTTTCGGGATAAGCCAGAGCCAAAAGGACAGCCATCATCAGCACATCCAGCAGACCGCGTTTTTTTGCATAATGTGTGTAAATAAAAAAAATAACTGAGCCGGTAAACATCGCCGGCAAAAACCACAGATGCCCGTTGGTCGGCAGAATAATATCCAGAAATCCTTGCGGATGAGTCTTATAGGAAAAAATCTCAAAAAGGAAATCCGTAACTCCAGGAACAACGGGTGCCTTGCAGGTTATGCCATAAAACAGGGAGCCTATTCCTCCGAAAAATATTTTGTAATCCGCATAGCCGAAATAGCCTGCCCGCCATATTTCAAAAACGGCATAAACAAAAACTGCCTTCCAGTAGGGCAAGATTATCCGCTTGAATCTGGACACGGTCAGCTCCCTCACTGATTTTCCTTTGTCAGAAAAGGTGAAACCTGAGGCAATAAACAACAAAATCATGCAGATATTGCTCAGGGAATCAACTTTTTGATAGCCGACATGGGACAGGACAACCATAATGATGGTTATTCCCTTAGCATAATCTATATAAGCATATCTTTTCTTCATTTCATTATCTCCGTACATTGCAGGCATTGCCGTTCGCCCATTTTCGAAAAGGCAGATTCTTTCAATCTCCAAGAGCGTCCTTTTGCGATACATAGGTCTTCTTTTCATAGCAAGCAAAACATTCATCGACCAATTTTTCATCAGGCTTAGGCGTAACGAGACTCACTACAGGAACGATAACCAATCCCACGAGCATGGCAACCACGCCGCAGTTAATAGGGCTTTGGATCATTGCCGGCAGGAGGGATTTATCAAAGAGGTCAAGCAGCGTAATTCCTGTTCCCCAGATAAAGCAAGCCCAGCAAGCAAGCTTCGTTGTCTTTTTCCAATAAAGTGAATAAAGGAAGGGTGCCAAGAAAGAACCTGCCAATGCACCCCACGAAACACCCATGAGCTGTGCAATAAAGGTAACGGAACTTTTGTACTGAATCATGGCAATGATTGCCGAAATAGCGATAAACACAACAATGAAGGCTCGAATCATCCGTACCTGTGCCTTGTCTGACATATCCTTCCTGAAGGTGTTCTTGATAAAATCAATCGTCAGCGTAGAACTGGAGGCAATAACCAGTGAGGAAAGCGTGGACATCGAAGCAGAAAGCACCAAAATGACCACGAAAGCGATCATTGCCGGCGACAGGTTCTGCAGCATTGTTGGAATGATGGAGTCAAAACCATTGGCAGCAATATCGATCTCATCAGAAAACAATCTTCCAAAGCCACCGAGAAAATAACAGCCTCCTGCTACCACAAAAGCAAACAGGGTAGAAATGACCGTTCCCTTTTGAACAGAATCCTCATCCTTGATCGCATAAAATTTCTGTACCATTTGCGGCAGTCCCCATGTACCGAGCGAGGTCAGGATAACGACAAAAAACAGATTCAGTGGATCTGGCCCTAAAAATGAATTGAAGATACCAGGAGTTGCCGTCACGGTTTCGTCCGTCACCCGTGCCAATCCTGCCATAGCTTCCATCAAACCGCCCTTGCTTTCCAGTACAGCAGCTACTACAGCCACAATACCAAAAAGCATGATGATTCCTTGAATGAAATCATTGATTGCAGTTGCCATATATCCGCCGGCGATAACATAGATCGCCGTCAAAATCGCCATCAGCACAATGCAGGCCGAATAATCAATGCTGAATGCCATGCCAAAGAGTCTGGAAAGCCCATTGTACAAGGATGCGGTATAGGGTATGAGAAAGACAAAAATAATAGCAGAGGAAGCGATAACCAGCGGCATGCTGTCAAAACGCTTGCCAAAAAACTGCGGCATAGTCGCAGAATTAAGATGCTGCGTAATGATCCTTGTCCGCCGCCCCAAAACAGCCCATGCCAAAAGCGAGCCGATCAGTGCATTTCCTATGCCCGCCCATGTAGCAGAAATACCATAGCGCCAGCCGAACTGCCCTGCATAGCCAACGAAAACAACAGCCGAAAAATAAGACGTACCATAAGCAAAGGCTGTCAGCCACGGGCCAACAGAACGTCCGCCAAGCACAAAACCATTCACATCCGTAGAATACTTGCGGCAGTACAGACCGATACCGATTAAAACCGCAAAATAAAGTATTAAAATAGCAATCTTCACATTAACACCTCTGTTTTATAAAATTTCTCCGCTGCAAATATTGCGGCTGCATAGAGTGAACAAATAAGAGTCTACCATTCCCGTAAAATTATTGCAATCACAAGCAATCATATTCCTTGCCTTCTGCCAGACCATCTATCCATCAGCATACATCTTTTTCCGTGGTTTCCTGCAAAACATAGGCATTGCAGAGGGAATCCTTTTCACTTAGGATTGATAATTTCACTGACATGATATAAAATTAAGTGTATAAAGGGGAGATTGCCCTTTCTTCATTTGCTGGCAAATTCCCGTATCGTTCACGGCGCTGTGCCGTCCTATCTAAACTGAAGAAAAGAGTGTTGTGATGTTTGTACATGAACTTACCCGAAAAGGCCGTCCGAATGATGTTGCCATTCGCGATCACGGCCGACAATTTACCTATGCTGAATTTTCTGCATGTATCAACGCCTGCCGCAACCGCCTTTACAATGCAGGAGTTCGTGTTGGCGACCGCATTGGCATTTTTTCACGCAACAGTGCTGAATACATCTTTGCCTATATGGGCGTTGTTTCCCTTGGTGCTATTGCTGTCCCGATCAACTTCCAGCTCAGCAATCGAGAGATCGCCTACATCCTCAAGGACGCAGGCATTGAGCAGATCTTGACCTACAAAAAGCTGCAGCTCAAGGATGCGCTTTCCGCTCTCGGCTATGACAAGAAGATCACGCAGCATGACATTGCCCTGACATCCCAAAAGGATGCTTCCCTGCAGGTTGCGCCGTCCCTCCCCGTTTCCTTTGACGAAGCGAATCCTGCCGTCATCATCTACACATCAGGAACTACAGGCTCCCCCAAGGGTGCCGTGCTTTCGCACCGCAATCTCGTCAGCAACGCCGAGCAGATGTCCTTCATGGAGTGCAAAAAGGAGCATGTCGTTCTTTGTGTCCTTCCAATGTACCACTGCTTCGGCTGGACCTGTTCCGTTCTCTATCCATTCTTCTGCGGTGCATCTGTCGTCATTTTGGACTCCTTTGCACCAAAAGAAACGATTGAAACGATTCGGGACGAAAAGGTAACCGACCTTTACGTTGTTCCGTCTATTTGCAGTCTCCTCACCAAGCTTGCTGCCCCAGAGGACATGGCAACGCTGCGCTTGGTCGTCAGCGGAGGAACTACTCTCCCGCTGAAGATCGAAGAAGACTTTATCAAAAAATTCGGTGTCTCCATCTGTGAGGGCTATGGGCTTTCAGAGGCAAGCCCTGTCGTCACCATGAACCCTGCCGGCAAGGAAAAAATCGGTTCGATCGGGCCTGTCGTTCCCGGTATCCAATGGCGTCTCATTGATGCCGAAGGCAATGACGTAAAGCCGGGAGAAACTGGAGAGTTCATCATCAAGGGGCCTAACGTCATGCTCGGCTATTGGAACCTGCCGGAAGCTACCATGGAAGCTCTTAAAAACGGTTGGCTTCACACGGGAGATGTTGCAAGAGCTGACAAGGATCACTACCTTTATATTGTAGACCGTATCAAGGACATGATCATCAGCATGGGAGAAAACATTTACCCACGAGAGGTCGAGGAGCTTATTTACCAGTTCCCGGGAATCAATGAGGCTGCTGTCATCGGCGTAGATGACAAGCTTCGAGGACAGGCAGGTGCCTGCTTCTACACCTTACAGGAGGGGGCGTCTCTTGATTTGCCAAAGCTCAAGAAATTCCTGCAAAAAAATCTTGCTCTATACAAGATTCCGCGCGAGTTCCATGAGCTCAAGGAATTCCCGCGTACTGCAACCGGCAAAATTGCAAAACGCGTCATATTGAAGAATTTCCTCGAACAAAAAGCTTCTGCAAAAAACAAGAGAACGGAGAATCTATGATGCTTGTACATGAACTCAGCCACAATGGAATTCCTTCCGATATTGCAATCAGGGATCACGGCAGACAATTTACCTATCAGGAACTGACAGACAGCATAGCTTCTTGCCGTAATTATCTTTATGAGTCGGGCGTCCGACTTGGTGACCGTGTCGGTATTTTTTCAAAAAACAATGCCGAATATATTTTCGCCTACATGGCGATCGTGTCCCTCGGTGCGATTGCCGTCCCTATTAACTTCCAGTTGAGCAACAGGGAAACCGCCTTTATCCTAAAGGATGCAGGAATCCGCCATCTGATTACCCACAAGACGCTTGACCTTGGCAAAGCCTTGGCTTCCCTCGGCTGGGACGCAGAAATCACGCAACATGATATCACAGGCATCGTATCATCGACAGCAGAGCCTGCACCGTCACTGCCAGAAGACTTTGACGAGAACAAGCCTGCCGTCATCATCTACACGTCGGGAACAACAGGCTCTCCCAAGGGTGCTATGCTTTCCCACAAGAACCTTATATGCAATGCCGACCAGATGCTGGATGTCTTGAACGGCGAAAGAACGCATCGCATTCTCTGCGTCCTTCCAATGTATCATTGCTTTGGCTGGACCTGTTCCGTTCTCTACCCTCTCCTCCGCGGTGCACGTATCGTTATCCTTGACGCATTTGTTCCAAAGGAGACCATCGAAACCATTCGCTCGGAAAAAATCACAGATCTCTATGTTGTCCCGTCCATTTGCAGCCTGCTCACCCGTACGGCATCTCCGGAGGATCTGTCATCTATTCGCTTAGTAATCAGCGGAGGAACAACACTCCCTCTGAAAATTGAGGAAGATTTTGCAAAAAAATTCGGGCTTTCCATCTCCGAAGGCTATGGACTCTCTGAGGCAAGCCCTGTCGTCTGCTTCAATCCCATTGGCAAGAACAAAAATGGATCTATCGGCAAATCTCTCAAAAACATCGAATGGAGACTCGTTGACACGGAAGGCAACGATGTACCGCTTGGCGAAGCGGGCGAATTTATCGTCAAAGGGCCGAACGTCATGCTGGGCTACTGGAACCAACCAGAAGCCACCAGCAATACACTCCGAGACGGTTGGCTGCATACAGGCGATGTAGCAAAAGCCGATGAAGAAGGCTACGTCTACATTGTTGACCGCATCAAGGACATGATTATCAGCATGGGAGAAAACATCTATCCCCGTGAAGTCGAGGAGCTTATCTACCAATTTCCCGGCATCAAGGAAGCCGCTGTCATTGGCATACCGGACAAACTTCGGGGACAAGCCGGCGCTTGCTTTTATGCACTGCAGGAAAATGCTGCATGTGATGTCCATGAACTGAAAAAGTTCCTGCAAAATAATCTTGCTCTTTACAAGGTGCCTAGAGAATTCCACAACCTCCCCGCACTCCCTCGAACCACCACAGGAAAAATTGCAAAAAGGATCCTTCTTGAAGAATTCACGAAGAAACAGAAGGAATCATAACAAAAATCCCGACACAGCAAAATGGCTCGTGTCGGGATTTTTTTGTTTCATATATAAAATATTATAACGCCATTATTCAAGAAAATGCCATAAGCATTTTCCCTCCCATTTGCGTTTCAACGAAGCGGAAGATATGCTCACCGCTTGTTTGATTGCGTGCCTTCTCATTCTTCATGATCTCTTCCAGTGCTTCGTTGGTCGATTGATACATGCCTCTTCCGCCTTTCCGGCTTCGCCACTATTCCTCCCTGCTGCTATAATAGCTATGTGACGGTATTCACCACCATTGTGGGGACTTTTTTGCTTCTGACACTCTTATGTACTCTTATCACCTCCTTGTGCGAACAGTGGTATACTTGCCTACACAACATTTGGTAATCTGTTGTATTAGCAAGTAATACATTTTCTTTATTCTATGTCACTAACTAACATATGTCAATATATTTTCCTTGTCTTTTATCATTAAATGATATACAATAATTGCAAGGAGGTGAAAATTTTGGAGGAAAAAATTTCTATCAATGCTCGAATAAAGCAACTTCGCACATCAAAATGCTATAAACAATCTGAATTCGGAAAAATAATTGGATTAAAACAGGTTGCTGTAAGCAACATGGAAAAAGACGGAAACACTGTCACTGAGCAGAATATTACTCTTATCTGTCAGAAATTCCGTGTTCGTCGCGAGTGGCTTGTAGATGGCGAAGGCAAAATGTTTATTTCCGGCGATTCAGGGATTTTTGCTGAATTTGCCAAAGAGTACAAGCTGTCCCGTCAAGAGCAGGAAGTGGCAAAGTATCTGCTGAGTCTTTCCGAAAGTGAGCGTGCCAATATCCTTGGCTATCTGCAGAACATCTCCGCTGCCATGGAGCGTGGCAGACAGGCAGATGTCAAAGCTGCAGAATATCACCGCCAATTGGATGAAGCCTTGGCAGTTGAACAGAAGGATGCCGCAGTATCTTCCTTTTCCGACTTCGAAAAAGAGGCATAATACACTAAAAAAGACACAGGGTTCGTGAAACCCTGTGCCTCTGCTCAAAATTAGGACACCAAGAGAGGGGGCAACCGTTTGAATATCCAATATTCAAAGGCAGCAGTAAAAACGATAGCCTCAATGGAACGAAAAAACAAACAACGAATAAAACAAGCTATCGAAAATATCCCTATTGGCGATATAAAGCCACTCACGGGATATGCAGGATATTATCGCTTGCGTGTAGGTGGATGGCGAATAATATTCAACTACCCAGATAGTGATACCTTGATGATAGACAAGATAGCCCCAAGAGGCGGAGCATACAAAGGAGGCTTTTAACATGACAGCAAGAGCGCAAGTCATAGACTTAATTAAAATGATACCTGATAAAGAAATGCCAATCCTGCTTGAAGTGGTAAGGCGTTTCATTCCTACCGATATTGATGATATGGCAACACCTGATGATTTAGCCGCCTGCAAGCAAGCTATGCTAGAATACAGAGCAGGTCAAACCATCTCTCATAATGATATTGATTGGGAATAAGGGCGAATGGGTAACAAAAAAGTTTATTTCCCTGTGTTTTCAAGATAATATTCAATCAGCTTAATTACATAATCAGGAGCTTTTCGATTGCCAAGCTCCCAATCTTGAACGGTTCTGTAAGGTATGTTCAAAAGATTGCAGAAACCTTCCCTCGTGAGATTATAACGCCATTGTTCAAGAAAATGCCGTAAGCATTTTCCCTCCCATTTGCGTTTCAACGAAGCGGGAGATATGCTCACCGCTTGTTAAAATTTGGCTTCCCCCACTTACAGCAAGCTGTTGAAGA
>JAZLHW010000141.1:0-7122 GCA_045617105.1 Selenomonadaceae bacterium
TCCAGCTTATTTTTTCCCATCATATTTACAAAAATGCTTGGAAAGCCCCCATGCTTTTAGAAGTGCCATTACCAGACTTTTTCATTCTATCATTCAGAACCACGCATTTCAACAAAAGAAACGCCTCTCCGCCTGCATCATCTGACGCGCAAGCATTCCTTCCCAATGACCTGTTCTAACTGTTTCCTGCATTCCTCTGAGCCATCCACCCTGTATTGCGAGCTGATATTGCGCCATTTTCCATTCATGCAAAGGTATACATTATGGTTTCCTCTGTATTTATCGAAAATCCTTTTCAGCTTATCATAAATTTCTTTTTTATCCTTCTCCTGCGGAATGGTCAGATAATACTCAGGAAGATACTCCTCCATTGACCAAAAGACATCTGCCAAAAGCTTCACGCCGTCTTCCTTGCAGTCCAATCGTCCCTGCACCACAACCGGCGTATCGGGTACCAGAAGATTTACATGCTGATAAAAAAGTCTGGGAAACACAGTAACTTCCATAGTTTCCGTAAAATCTTCCAGCTCCAAAAAGCACATAGTCTCTCCCTTGCGGGTAGAGATCCTTTTCGCAGAAGTAATAATACCGGCAACCCTCACTAGCTGTTTATCCTTTACTCCCCCGTTCAGGAGCATGTCTATTCCGCAAAAGCCGAGCAGCTTGTCACGGTATTGATCCAGCGGATGTCCAGTAATATAAAAACCCGTAGTTTCTTTTTCCCATTCCAGCATTTCCTTGATATCCGCCTCCGGAAGATCCGGCATGGGAATCTCGGTGGCTTCTCCTATCAGCTCCTCGGAAAAAAGTCCCATCTGACCGCTTTCCCTGTCCCGCTGTCTTCTGGCAGCCTCACCCATGACCTGCTCCAATACAGCAAGCATTTGACTTCGCTTTGCACCAGTGAAATCAAATGCACCACATTTCACCAAGCTTTCCACTGCACGCCGATTGAGCATACGCGTATCCACACGATTGCAAAAATCCTGCAAGGAATGAAACAAGCCTTCTTTTTTGCGAAGGGAAACCACTGCTTCAATAGCATTTTCCCCCACATTGCGAACCGCCGCTAATCCAAAACGAACACAGGTTCCATCTACACTGAATGCTGACCTGCTCGTATTGATATCCGGAGGCAGAATTTTAATTCCCATACGCTTGCAAAGGTCGATATAAACAGGCACCTTCTGCGTATCTATAACGCTCGACAGCATTGCCGCCATAAATTCCTGCGGATAATGAGCCTTTAGCCAGGCTGTCTGCCACGCAACATACGCATAGGCAGCACTGTGCGATTTATTGAATCCATAATCCGCAAAATGCGTCAGCAAATCAAATATAGTCTGCGCCAAATTGCCGTCAATGTTATTCTTTTCGCAGCCCTTCATAAAATTTTCCTTCTGCGCCATCAATATCTCATGCTTTTTCTTTCCCATAGCACGCCGCAAAAGGTCTGCCTGCCCGAGTGTAAAGCCAGCCAGCACCTGAACGATCTGCATCACCTGTTCCTGATAAAGTACCACCCCAAAGGTTTCCTTCAAGATCGGCTCCAGCAGGGGGTGCATATACACCACTTGCTTTCGCCCATGACGGCCTGCTATAAAATCCTCCACCATGCCGCTCCCCAAAGGACCAGGGCGGTAAAGTGCAACCGTGGGAATAAGGTCTGTAAACCCCTCTGGCTGCAAATCCTTGACAAGATTCGTCATTCCACTGGATTCCATCTGGAAAACAGCTCCCGTCCTTCCTTCGCAAAGCATCTTGGAGGTCAGCTCATCGGTTAATGGGATTTTTGCAATATCTATTTCTTCACCTCTGGCAGCCTGTATATTTTGCAAAGTATCGCTGATAACGGTCAATGTCCTGAGCCCCAAAAAGTCCATCTTCAGAAGCCCAAGCTCCTCCACATGATCCTTGTCATATTCCGTTACCAGCGTTCCTTCTGACACGGTGACTGGCAGGTACTCCGTCAATGGCTTTCGAGCAATCACTACACCTGCGGCATGCGTAGAGGAATGTCTTGGCAGACCTTCTATTTTGCGGGCCATATCAATCAATCGCCGCACGTCATCGCTTTCCTGATAAGCCTCACGGAAATCCTTGGAGTTTTCCAGTGCCTTGTCCAAAGTAATTTTCAGGTCATTCGGCACTAACTTTGCTACACGGTCAACCTCTGCATACGGCAGATTCAAAGCACGCCCAACATCACGGATCGCTCCCTTGGCAGCCAGCGTACCAAAGGTCACGATCTGTGCCACATGGTCATATCCATAGCGTTCCTTAACATAATCTATGACTTCTTCCCGACGAAGATAGCAAAAATCTATATCAATATCCGGCATACTGACACGCTCCGGATTCAAAAAACGTTCAAACAGAAGTGCATACTTCAAGGGATCGATATCCGTAATGCCAAGCACATACGCAACGATACTGCCTGCTGCCGAGCCTCGTCCCGGTCCTACAGCAATTCCATGCTCTCTCGAATAGTTGATAAAATCCCATACTATCAAAAAATAACTGTCATATCCCATGCGATGAATAATTTCCAATTCGTAATCCAATCGACTGCGTATCTCTTCCGTGACAGTCGGGTACCGTCTTCCTATCGATTTCTCACAAAGCGCGCGAAGATATGCCTTGTCATCTGCATACGGTTCAGGAATTGGATAATACGGCAGCTGCAAATTTCCAAATTCAAAATCTACATTACAGCGTTCTGCAATACGAACCGTATTGGAAAAAGCCTCCTCTGGAAATCCAGGAAACAGCCTGCTCATTTCTTCTCTGGATTTCAGGTAATAATCATCACTATTGAATTTCATGCGCTCATCATCATCTATGGTCTTTCCTGTTTGTATGCAAAGCAGGATTTCATGGAAGCTGCTGTCCTCCCTACGCACATAATGCAAGTCATTGGTCGCGACAAGACCTATTCCATGCTTTTTTGCAAAATCCAGCAAAGCGGCATTTGCTGTTTTTTCCTCCTCCAAGCCATGATTTTGTATCTCAAGGAAAAAATTATTTTCTCCAAAAATCTCCTGATATTCCAAAACTAATGCTTCTGCCCGCTCCAGATCTCCCCGAATAATTGCCTGCGGTATTTCTCCTGCAACGCAAGCACTCAGGCATATGATCCCTTCATGATACTTCCGCAGAAGCTCCTTGTCCACACGCGGTTTATAGTACAATCCCTCAATATTAGCAAGGGACACCAGCTTTACCAAATTACGGTAGCCTGTCTGATTTTCCGCCAAAAGTATTAAATGATAATACCTGACACCATTGCTCTCTGTACGCTCCCTGCGGTCGCCCGGCGCCAAATACACCTCACAGCCAATGATAGGCTTGATTCCCTGCTTCTTTGCCTCTTTATAAAAATCAATAACGCCAAACATATTGCCATGATCCGTAATAGCAATGGCAGGCATTCCCATCTGTTTTGCAACGGTGATCAGATCCTTGATGCGGCTGGCACCATCCAAAAGGCTGTATTCCGTATGCACATGAAGATGCACAAAATCACGCATCCGATCCGCCTTGTTTTCCCTGTCCTCCGATACTGCTTCCATTTCACTCGCCCTTTTCTTCCTGTCTCATCAGCTCATAAAGCTCCACCATATCATGAATATGCCGTATCTCCTCACGTCCCAGTTCGTGAAACACGCCTGCTGCTCCTGCTTGGTAAAAATAAACAGACGCCGCTCCCGCACTGCCAACCATCTTCAATGCCTCCAAAGCTTCCGGCCCTGCATCTACAACAAAATGCTCCGTCACACTTTCCGCACCGCTTCCCAGCTTGTCCCTGCGAACACTCGGATCAAATCCAAGCGTTGTTTCCCAGCCATCTGCCCGAATCGTCAAATGATCTCCATGTACCCAGCCGTAATCATCGTCCTCCACAGAAGAATAATAAAAGACATCATTTTTCAAGACACTGCTCTCTGCCCCCTCCTGTATAAAGGGACGCAAAAAGACTCCTGAATCCTGTTTTTCCGGTGCAGGAAAAATATAATAAACGATACCGCCCCTAGATACAGAGGTCATTTTATCCTTTAGCTGTTTCATACGGTTTCGCCTTTCCTGTTCCAAAGCTTTTTTCTTTTCTCGCTCTATATCCCGTTTCTTCTTCGATTCCTTTTCTTTTTCTTTTTGTGCCTTTTTTGCCTGTGGAGCATCATCTCCCGCTTCTGCTTTCTTCTGAGCAAGAATTGCTTGCTGCTGCGATACAACATAGTATGCCGTGCCGCCTGCAATCATAATAGAGAGATAGATTCCAATTGCAACGATGATTATATGTGATTTTTTCACGGCAATCTCCAATCCTTTCCCCGTAATCGATCAGCGATTCTCCCATCATAAAAAAGCCGGAACTCCTGCAAGTTCCGGCATGCCTCTATCAGACTTCCATAATAATCGGCAAAATCATTGGACGGCGGCGTGTCTTCTCAAAAAGATACCTTCCCAATGCATCACGAACATTTGACTTGATAACAGACCATTCCGTCACGTTTTCATCCTCGCAACGCTCCAATGCCTGCACCACACGAGCCTTCGCCTCGTCCATCAGGGCTTCAGACTCCCTCACATACACAAAGCCTCTGGAAACGATATCCGGACCCGCAACCACACGTCCGCCTGCCCGATCCATAGTGACTACCACGATCAAAATACCATCTTGGGAAAGCTGCCGCCTGTCACGAAGCACAATGTTTCCAACATCGCCAACCCCCAGACCGTCAACCATGACCATGCCAGCCGTAACCTTGCCTGCAACACAGCCCCTGTCTTTTGTAAATTCAAGGATCTGCCCATTTTCACCAATAAAGACATTTTCCTTCGGCATACCAAGCTCACGAGCCAGCTGTGCATGTTTCACCAAATGGTGATACTCGCCATGCACTGGAATAAAGAACTTCGGACGCACAAGATTGTGAATGAGCTTCAGCTCCTCACGGCTTGCATGACCTGATACATGGATTCCCTCATTACGTCCATAAATCACATTCGCACCAAGCTTTAGCAGATTGTCTACTGTCTTGGCTACCAGCTTCTCATTCCCCGGAATCGGTGTTGCGGAAATAATGACCGTATCCCCTGGAACAATGCCGACCTTGCGATGATCCGACATAGCCATGCGCGTAAGTGCAGACATCGGCTCACCTTGGCTGCCTGTTGTAATAATGACCACCTTATTCATCGGGAAATTATTTATCTCGTCAATATCAATAATCGTCCCCTCTGGTGCATTGATATACCCCAGCTCCAGCGAAATATTCACGACATTGACCATACTGCGTCCCAAAACAGCCACCCTTCGCTTGTAACGGACAGCCGTATCAATGACTTGTTGGATACGATGTACATTAGACGAGAATGTCGCAATAATGATACGCTGCCGAGCGTTGCTGAACGCTTTATCAAAGGCTACCCCTATCGTGCTTTCGCTTGGCGTATGGCCTTCACGTTCCGCATTCGTACTGTCCGCCATCATGACAAGAACGCCCTTGCTGCCAAGCTCCGAAAAACGGCGGAAATCCGTCATTTTCCCATCGACCGGCGTATAATCCAACTTAAAGTCACCTGTATGGACAATCATGCCAACCGGTGTCTTAATGGATAAACCAACCGCATCAGGAATACTGTGGTTCACACGGATAAATCCAACACTGAAACAGCCGACATTGATAATATCCCCCTGCATCACAGAATGCAGGTTGCTGGAATCCACACCATTTTCTTTCAATCGACCTTCCAAGATACCAAGTGTCAAACGAGTACCATAAACCGGAACATTCATCTTCTTCAAGACATAAGGAAGTGCACCAATATGATCCTCATGCCCATGTGTCAAAACAATCGCCTTTACCATATCTTGATTTTCCAGCAAGTAGGTAATATCTGGAATAACAAGGTCTACTCCCAGCATATCCTCCTCCGGAAACATCAAGCCAGAATCAATCAAGAGGATCTCATCATCCACTCGAATTACCGTCATGTTCTTTCCGATTTCCCCCAAACCGCCTAATGGGATAATCTGAAGCTTCTGTTGTACTTTCGCCAAAAAACACACCTCCGAAAATATTTTTTTTGTATAAATCCCTTCTTGTTTCCTGATTTTCCGTTCAAATAACCAAAATTTTTGATATAGAAGTCCGTTCCGCTTACTCGTTATCTATTATTCTAACATTGAACGCTCTTTATTGCAAATTTATTTCCGTTAGAGTCCAGTCCCACGAATTGCAATAATATCTTGACAGAAATTTAAAACAATGATACAATTCATTCCGTTGGAAATTTACAGTACTATTATTCCTCGATAGCTCAGTCGGTAGAGCACCTGACTGTTAATCAGGCTGTCGCAGGTTCGAATCCTGCTCGAGGAGCCATTTTGCAAGCGAGAGTGCAGCGTGTCTGCACTCTTTTTGATTTCTATGGAGCGGAGGTGTCTCATTGTGCTTTTAAGCGATGAAGAATATATGCGTCTTGCCTTGGAGGAAGCATGGGCTGCTTATCATTTGGAAGAAGTGCCGATTGGAGCAGTGCTGGTAGATAATAGCGACGGCTCCATTGTATCTCGCGGTCATAATATGCGAGAGACTTGGAAGGATGCAACAGCACATGCAGAGATAATTGCCATTCGCAGTGCATGTGAAAGCCTCGGAAAGTGGAGACTTTCCGGCTTAACGCTTTATGTAACCATCGAACCATGCCCCATGTGTGCCGGTGCCTTAGTAATGAGCCGAGTGGATCGATTGGTTTATGGAAGTACAGACGCAAAAGCCGGTGCAGCGGAATCTATCTTTAACATCGTCGATCACAGCACACTGAATCATCGCTTGCAGGTAACAGCAGGGGTACTGCAAGAAGAATGTGCTGACATTATGAAACGTTTTTTTTCAGGAAGAAGAAAAAAGCTTCGTCAGCGAAAATAATAACTTGCCACGAGGACGAGGAAAACCTCTGTACATACGATTTTCTATAACGAAGCTAAGATGTCCCCTTCTTCAACAGCTTGCTGTAAGTGGGGGAGACAAATTTTAACAAGCGGTGAGCATATCTCCCGCTTCGTTGAAACGCGAATTGGAGGGAAAATGCTTATGGCATTTTCTTGAACAATGG
>JAZLHW010000142.1:0-8047 GCA_045617105.1 Selenomonadaceae bacterium
ACATCATCTGTAGCCTTGGTCCAAAGGTCGATAACCTTCTTGTAGCGCTCACCCTCAGTAATAAGACCACGCTCAAATTGATGCTGTACCTTGTTGACGATCTCCTGCGTTCCGTCAATAATTTCCTTCTTTGCAGGAGGAACAATGACATCTGAAACAGCAACCGTCATACCGGCAACGCAAGCATAATGATACCCAAGGTTCTTGACCGTATCAATAACTTCAGCCGTCTTGGTAGCACCGAAATGATTATAGCAGTTAGCAACCAGCTTTCCAATTTCCTTCTTGTTCATCAAAATGCCGAGATGCCACTCACCTGTTTCCTCGTTCTTTCGGAAATATCGAAGCTCCTCCGGAAGGATCTCATTGAAAATCATGCGTCCCAGTGAAGTCTTTACCATGCCGTAGCCTTCGATACGCACCCTGATCTCAGCCTGCAAGGCAAGAGAATGATGCTGGTATGCCAAAAGTGCTTCGCTAATGCTCGTAAGGCACTTTCCTTCTCCCAATGCATTCGGGCGAATAATCGTAAGGTAATAAGACCCCAGCACCATATCCTGCGTTGGAACAATAATAGGTTTTCCATCCTTAGGCGCAAGAATATGATTTGCTGCCAGCATGAGAATACGGGCCTCTGTCTGCGCCTCAGCGGAAAGCGGCAGATGTATTGCCATCTGGTCACCATCAAAGTCTGCATTGTATGCCGTACATGCCAAAGGATGCAGCTTCAACGCACGACCCTCTGTCAAGACTGGCTCAAATGCCTGAATACCAAGACGATGCAGCGTAGGTGCACGGTTCAGAAGAACCGGATGCTCCTTGATAACATCTTCAATAACGTCCCAAACCTCCGGACGAGCACGCTCTACCATTCGCTTTGCCTGCTTTATGTTGTGAGCAGCCTCAGAACTAACCAGCTTCTTCATGACAAAAGGCTTGAAAAGCTCCAATGCCATCTCCTTAGGCAGACCGCACTGATGAAGCTTCAGCTCAGGTCCTACGACAATAACAGAACGACCAGAGTAATCTACACGTTTTCCAAGCAGGTTCTGACGGAAACGACCCTGCTTGCCCTTCAACATATCAGAAAGCGATTTCAGCGGACGGTTTCCTGGTCCCGTCACAGGCCGCCCACGACGACCGTTATCAATGAGGGCATCCACCGCTTCCTGCAGCATACGCTTCTCATTGCGAACAATAATATCAGGAGCGCCAAGATCCAACAAACGCTTGAGACGATTGTTTCTGTTGATGACCCGACGATAGAGATCATTCAGGTCAGATGTCGCAAAACGGCCGCCATCAAGCTGCACCATCGGACGAAGCTCCGGTGGAATCACTGGCACTACGTCCATGACCATCCATGACGGCTTGTTGGCGGGCTTGCGGAAAGCCTCAACGACCTCCAAACGGCGAATCGCACGAATCTTCTTCTGCGTTGACAAGGAATGAAGCTCCTTACGAAGTTCCTCACTCAATGCCTCAAGATCCAACTCTTCCAACAGCTGCTTGATAGCCTCTGCTCCCATGGCGGCCTTAAAGCCGTTGCCATATTTCTCACGGGCAGCCCGATACTCATTCTCTGACAGCAGCTCCTTCTTTTTGAGATCCGAATCCGCTGGATCCGTGACGATATAAGAAATGAAATACAACACCTTTTCCAAGGAACGCGGTGTAAGATCCAGAATCAGCCCCATACGGCTTGGAATTCCTTTGAAATACCAAATATGCGAAACAGGTGCAGCGAGCTCAATATGCCCCATACGCTCACGGCGAACCTTCGCCCGAGTGACCTCAACGCCGCAGCGATCGCAGACAACACCTTTATAACGAATACGCTTGTATTTGCCGCAATGACATTCCCAATCGCGTGTAGGTCCAAAAATACGCTCGCAGAAGAGACCGTCACGCTCCGGCTTCAGCGTCCGATAGTTAATTGTCTCTGGCTTTTTTACCTCGCCGTAAGACCACTCACGAATCTTATCCGGCGATGCCAGACCTATGCGCATTGAATCAAAGTTATTTACATCCAGCAAAGAGATGACACTCCCTTCTATTCTTCGTTATTCCCGTCTTCAGCGTTCATATCCTCCACAGTAACCGTTGACATATTATTTCCAAGATCCGTAATGATCGAATCTGCAGGATCTTCATTTACGGTATCAGCTACATCAGCATCATAGGATGCCTCCGTCGTGGATTTTGGAGCTGCTCCCTCTTTGTTTGGATCTACGCCTGCAACATCGAGGTCAAGCTTCTTTGCTTTTTCATTGATATCATCATCATCATCGTCATCCTGGATAAGAATTTCCCTAGCATCCTCGGAAAGCACCTTGATATCCAGTCCAATAGACTGAAGCTCCTTAATGAGAACCTTAAAGGATTCCGGCACACCAGGCTCTGGGATATTCTCGCCCTTGACAATGGCCTCATACGCCTTGACACGGCCAACAACATCGTCAGACTTCACGGTCAGGATCTCTTGCAAGGTATATGCCGCACCGTATGCTTCCAGTGCCCAAACCTCCATCTCACCAAAACGCTGTCCGCCAAACTGTGCCTTACCGCCGAGCGGCTGCTGCGTAACAAGTGAGTACGGTCCTGTAGAACGCGCATGGATCTTGTCATCTACCAAGTGATGCAGCTTCAACATGTAAACGCATCCAACCGTAACACGATTCTCAAACGGTTCACCCGTGCGCCCGTCATAAAGAACTGTTTTTCCATCAGCAGAAAGCCCTGCCGCCTTAATCGTGCCAAATACTCCGGAATCACCTGCACCATCAAAGACTGGCGTTGCGATATGAATTCCTGCAACATCCGGCTTCGGCATACCATTCTTGTCAAAATCGTAGCCTACATCCCGCAGGCGCTGCTCCACCGTAGGATCCCCATCCTTGATCTGCTGTCCAAGCGTACGGACTGCCATGCCTAAATGAGTTTCCAAAACCTGTCCAATGTTCATGCGGGATGGCACGCCCAACGGATTCAAAACAATGTCCACAGGAGTTCCATCTGGCAGGAACGGCATATCCTCCTGCCTCATAATACGGGAAACGACACCCTTGTTGCCATGACGGCCGGACATCTTGTCTCCAACAGAAATCTTGCGTTTCTGTGCAATATAGACACGAACCAAATGATTCACGCCAGGTGAAAGTTCATCGTTATTTTCCCTGCTGAAAATCTTTACATCAACGATTTTTCCAGCTTCTCCATGAGGCACTCGCAGCGAAGTATCTCGAACCTCCCGTGCCTTCTCACCGAAAATAGCACGAAGCAAGCGTTCCTCTGCCGTAAGCTCAGTTTCCCCCTTAGGAGTCACCTTGCCAACAAGAATATCACCGGGACGAACATCTGCACCAATACGGATAATGCCGTCCTCATCCAGATCCTTCAAAGCTTCCTCTGCAACATTAGGAATGTCTCTCGTTATCTCCTCAGGCCCAAGCTTCGTATCCCGCGACTCACACTCATACTCCTCAATATGGATAGAAGTATAAAGGTCACGCTTGATAAGATTCTCGGAGAGCAAAATAGCATCCTCATAGTTGTAGCCTTCCCACGGCATATATGCTACAAGAATATTATAACCGAGTGCCAATTCCCCATGATCCGTTGCAGGACCATCTGCAATCGGCTGCTTTTCGGAAACAAACTCGCCCTTGTATACGATAGGTACCTGATTAATGCAGGTTCCCTGATTGGAACGAACATACTTCTGAAGCCTATATACGTCCAAGTCTCCCTTTTCCGTGCGTACATTGATCTGGTCTGCAGTCACTGACTCCACCGTACCAGCACGCTTTGCAAGAATCATGACACCAGAGTCGCAAGCCGCCTTGTATTCCATTCCGGTACCAACCAGCGGAGCCTGCGTGCGAAGAAGCGGAACTGCCTGACGCTGCATGTTTGCTCCCATGAGAGCACGGTTCGCATCATCATTCTCCAAGAATGGAATCATTGCCGTTGCAATAGAGAACACCTGTCTCGGCGAAACGTCCATGTAGTCAACTTCCTCACGTTTCACCAGCATAGTATCCTCATTGCGCCTTGCCGTAACACGCTTATTAACAAACCATTGATTCTCATCCAGCGGCTCATTTGCCTGCGCAATAACAAGCTCGCTCTCTTCATCCGCCGTCAAATAACGGCACTCATCGGTAACGTACTTATTTTCCTTGTCAACACGGCGATAAGGAGTCTCCATAAATCCGAACTGATTCACTCTCGCATAGTTTGCCAGCGAACCGATCAAGCCGATATTAGGACCTTCCGGCGACTCTACTGGACACATGCGGCCATAATGGGAGTTATGGACATCTCGCACCTCAAACCCTGCACGCTCACGGGATAAGCCACCAGGGCCAAGCGCAGAAAGACGACGCTTATGCGTCAGCTCAGAAAGCGGATTATGCTGATCCATGAACTGGGACAGCTGCGAGGATCCAAAGAACTCCTTGATGGCTGCAACAACAGGGCGAATATTGATAAGGCTCTGCGGTGTGACAGAAACCTTCTTCTCATCCTGCGGATTCACACGCTTCACATCTTGAATCGTCATACGTTCACGCACGACACGCTCCATGCGTGAAAGCCCGATACGGAACTGGTTCTGAAGGAGTTCTCCGACAGCACGCACACGACGATTGCCCAAGTGGTCAATATCATCCTTATTGCCTACACCGTCCATCAGGTTAAGAAGATAGTTTATAGACGCAATTACATCATTCTTAGTAATGGTTCGATCATGAATGTCCAGCGTTGGGGTGCAAAGCAGCTTCATGCGGTCCCCATCCTTCTTCAGAAGATACAGCACGATCAGCTTGCCTTCACCAAAAATTTCCTTTTCCATCTCGGCATCAATGCCGCTTAACATATCTTCCGTGACGACCTCATTCGCAGGTATCACGATTTCACCCGTTTCCATATTAACCACGGGATCTGCCAAAACCTTGCCCAAAATGCGGCGTTTCCAACCAAGCTTCTTGGTCAGCTTGTAACGTCCAACGGTTGCCAAATCATACCGCTTTGGATCAAAAAACAAGGAATCCAAGAGCTGCTGCGCATTATCCACCGTTGGAGGTTCGCCAGGGCGCAAGCGCCGGTAGATCTCAAGCAATGCCGCTTCCTTCGTAGCGACATCATTATCATGCTCCATCGTCAGGCGAATACGTTCATCATCGCCGAAAAGCTCCATAATCTCAGCATTGGAACTAATGCCAAGCGCACGTATAAAATACGTCACAGGCATCTTTCTTGTGCGATCAATGCGAACAGAAACGATATCGCTCGTGTCCGTCTCCAATTCGATCCATGCACCGCGATTTGGAATTACCGTAGCATTGTAGAGTTTCTTGCCCGTAGGATCGATATTCTCACCATAATAAGCACCAGGAGAACGCACCAACTGGCTTACAATAACTCGTTCTGCACCATTGATAATGAACGTTCCTGTATCTGTCATAAGAGGGAAATCCCCCATGAACACTTCCTGATCTGTCTTTTCACCAGTTTCGCGATTCAAGAGGCTCACCTTAACTCTGAGCGGAGCCGCCAAGGTCACATCACGTTCCTTGCACTCGTCAAGGCTGTACTTTGGCTCTCCAAGCGAAAAGCCCTCAAAGTACAAAACAAGGTTTCCCGTGAAATCGGAAATCGGCGAAATATCATGGAAAACTTCTTCCAGTCCTTCATCCAAGAACCACTGGTAAGAATTCCGCTGGATATCCAGCAAATGCGGCATCTCCATGACTTCCTTGATTCGTGCATAGCTATACCTGGTTCTTTTGCCTACCGGCACAGGATTAAACATTAAATCCTTCACCCCTTAGCCTGATTTTACTGGGTTTACTAATGCGACAAACAACACGAAAAACGGAAGGAGCTATTCCTTTCCGTTTTTAGCATAGTTCACCCTATGATTTTCTCTGTAGTAATTTACTCTATCATATAAAATTCTGCCTGTCAAGGGAAATAATTCTATGTCTGCAATAAAAAAGCGTCCCTTGCGGGACGCCTAAAAAGGAAAAATCAGATTACTTCAACTCAACCGTTGCACCAGCTTCTTCGAGCTTAGCCTTGAGTGCATCTGCATCAGCCTTGGAAGCCTTTTCCTTAACAGGTGCAGGAGCGCCATCAACGAGAGCCTTAGCTTCCTTCAAGCCAAGACCAGTAGCCTCACGGACTGCCTTGATAACATTGATCTTCTTGTCGCCAGCGGAAGCCAGAATAACATCGAATTCCGTCTTTTCTTCAGCAGCAGCAGCAGGAGCAGCAGCAGCAGCAACAGCAACAGGAGCAGCAGCGCTAACGCCAAACTTCTCCTCCATAGCCTTAACAAGCTCAGAAAGTTCGAGAACCGTCATGCTCTCAATAGCACTCATAATTTCTTCTTTAGTCATTGTAAAATACCTCCAAATTAATTCTTTTCATTTTCACGTCAAATTACGCAGATTCCTTCTGCGCACGGATCGCATCAAGCACATAAACAGCATTGCGGATAACACCCTGAAGGACGTTGACCGTATTGGTGATTGGAGCATTCATGCTGCCAAGCACCTTTGCAATGAGTTCCTCGCGAGATGGCAGTGCAGCAAGTGCCTTGACCTCGTCTGCGGAAATAACCTTGCCTTCCACAATGCCAACCTTAACCGTAAGAATACCGGTATCCTCCAGCTTGTTCTTCTTGATAAAGCCGCAGATGATCTTTGCCGGTGCAACAGCATCCTCAGAATAAGCCATTGCTGTCGTGCCTTCAAGATGCTCTGAGAGTCCTTCCAAACCTACCTCATTTGCAGCGATGCGAAGCATCGTGTTCTTTACTACATGATAGGAAACACCAGCCTCACGAAGCTCACGGCGCAGCTCCGTATCCTGAGCAACAGTCAATCCGCTGTAGCTTGTAAGAACTACTCCCTTTGCACCTGCAAGGCTTTCCTTGATTCCTGCAACAGCAGCCTGCTTCTTTGCAGTTACAGCCATTCATAACACCTCCTTCCATCTGTCTTTATAATAGTAAAAACCTCCGGGCTGCGATCGCACCGGAGGCAAAAATCTATCTTTCGCAACTCCGGCCTCGGCAGGCGGCATACGCCGTTAGATGATAACTCAAACCCGCTGTCTACAGCCTATATGAGATTCTTTACTCTGTAATATGGACAAAAATCCAAAATGCTTAACCAAGAGCGACTGGTACACCAGGTCCCATGGTAGAAGCAACCGTGACAGAACGGATATACTGCCCCTTAGCAGCAGCAGGACGTACACGGTTCAATGTATCGATCAGTGTCTGATAGTTCTGCACGAGTTTCTCAGAATCAAAGGAAGCCTTGCCGATTGGGCAATGAATGTTTCCAGCCTTGTCCGTGCGATACTCAACCTTACCTGCCTTGATCTCAGAAATTGCCTTCGTAAGATCCATAGTAACCGTTCCAAGCTTCGGATTCGGCATAAGACCTCTAGGTCCAAGCACCTTACCGAGACGACCAACGGTACCCATCATGTCAGGCGTTGCCACTGCTACATCAAAATCAAGCCAACCGCCCTGAATCTTCTGCACGATTTCATCAGAACCAACGAAATCTGCACCAGCAGCCTCTGCTTCCTTCACCTTCTCGCCCTTTGCAAAAACGAGGACGCGCTTAGATTTACCTGTACCATTCGGAAGCACAACAGCGCCGCGAACCTGCTGATCCGCATACTTAGGATCAACACCAAGACGCACATGAAGCTCCACAGTCTCGTCAAACTTAGCCGTAGCCGTCTTCTTGACGAGTTCCATTGCTTCAGCAACTGCATAAAGCTTGCCTTCTTCCACAAGCTTGCAAGCTTCCTGATATTTCTTACCAGCTTTAGCCATTAAAAATTCTCCTCTCGTGGTAATAACGGGATCTGCCTCCCACGGGGCAAAAACTTAGTCAACGATCTCAATACCCATGCTGCGAGCCGTACCCTCGATCATCCGAGTAGCAGCCTCAACATCAGCAGCATTCAGATCCTTCATCTTGCTCTCAGCAATTTCCTGTGCCTTTGCACGCGGAAGCTT
>JAZLHW010000143.1:0-18456 GCA_045617105.1 Selenomonadaceae bacterium
CGTCAGATCAGCTTTGCCGGGCTCAACGAGCTGAGCAGAAAGCTGACACAGGATTTGCGCAACAGCGGCTATCCGGCGGCTGCCATTTACATCCCGCCGCAGAATATCACTCAGGGCGGTGATCTGACACTGGCGGTTGAATCGGGACGCTACGGGGAAATAACCATTGACAACCAAAGCAATCTGAATAACAAAACAGCCGAAGGATATCTGGCCGGATTGAAAAAAGGCGAGATCATCAGAAGTACCGAACTGGAAACGGCTATGCACAAGCTGACAACCGTCGGCGGCATCAAGGTGGCGGGAATACTCTCCGCCGGAAAAGAGCCCGGCACGACAGATTTGACAGTCAGCATCAAAAAAGGCAAAGCCGCAACCGAAATACTTTATGCCGAAAACTACGGAACAATCAGTGCCGGCCGCTACCGCTACGGCCTGCAGGGCGATTTGCAGCTGCCCTCCCTGGCCGGAACCTTCAACTATGCCCTCGTTATCAGTAACGGCGGCCAGCACAACTACAATCTCGGCTACAGCCAGAATGTCGGCCGCAGTGCCACGAAGCTCGGTATAAATATCAGCCGCAGTGATTATGAGCTGGGCGGAATTTACAGCGGACTGGGGATACAGGGCGATGCGTTTACCGTAAACCTCAATGCGACAACGCCGCTGTTTTACACCTATAAGAACAGCCTCAACCTGTCCTATGGCTATAATTATCGCAATCTGAAGGACGAGCAGAACAGCTTCGCCCTCAACATGAAAAAGCACAGTCACAGTGCCTATGTCGGAGTAAACGGTATTGTAAGACGGGGCAAGGCGACTTTTGCTTATGATGTTACCGACACTCTCGGAACACTGGGGTTTGACAATGACCATGCCCGCTGGGTATATGGGGGTGCCAATACCGAAGGAACCTTTAACAAGATAAACTTCAATGCCAGCTATCTGCAGACATTTGACAGTCATTTTGACCTGCTGGTAAAGTACAGCGGGCAGCTGGCCGGCAAGAACCTTGACGGTTCAGAGGAACTGGTACTGGGCGGTATAAATGGTGTAAGGGCATATCCGACAGGAGCAGGATCTGGAGATGAAGGGTATGTGGCAAACATGGAATTCCGCTATCATACCAATGTTCCGGGGCTGACATTCTCGACATATCTTGATGTTGGTCATGTCAAGGCAACCCATGACAGCAACAGCGCTTCATACGGCGGAGAAACGGCAAAGGGCTGGGGCATAGGAGTTACTCATACTAAGCCGAATTGCTATTTTGTCCGGCTTGATTATGCAAGGCGCATCGGCGGGCTCAGCTATTATACGACTGATAAGGATGCCAAGGACAAAGGCCGGTTGTGGTTTATGGTCGGGGCAATATTCTAAACAACGATATATACCTTGAAAGTGAACGTGGGGCTGTTGCACGTAACTGTAATGTGCAACAGCTTTTTTGATGCAAAAAAATAACGAAGCTAAGATGTCCCCTTCTTCAACAGCTTGCTGTAAGTGGGGGAAGCCAAATTTCAACAAGCGGTGAGCATATCTCCCGCTTCGTTGAAACGCAAATGGGAGGGAAAATGCTTACGGCATTTTCTTGAACAATGGCGTTATAAAAAACTGAAAAAATTTCTCCACAAGGATTGACAAAGAACCGGAAGAGGATAGTTTTGATTGACAATAATTCATGGAAATGTTACACTCATTTTACAAGGATAAGTGTGTCTTTTGTCGAGTATTGCATGGATGTGCGGTTTTTCTATGGAAGGATGATACTTTATGGCAATGACAATTTCATCAATGGCGAATGCGAACTATTCGTTGTTTAATTTTGCTTCAAAGAATGGTGCTTCCCTGTTTGGCAGCAGCGGCTCAAGTTCCAAGTCAGATGGTATTTCGCAGATGTGGAATCGTTATGCGGAATCCGCTTCTTCCTCTGGGTTGAATGCGACGAATATTTACAGCGTACAGCAGAATGTATCGGGAGTTCTTTCTTCGTATGATGCGGCGAAGAAGGAGTTTTCGGCTGAGTTCAGTTCATCTATGTCGGATCTGTCAAGTGCGTCTTCCAAATTGAAGGCGACTAATTTTGACGTGGGAGGACCTGAGGCACTTTCGAAGAGTACGGCAGTTACAAAGGATGCGAGCGGCAAAGAGGTTACGACTACGAAGCTCGATATGAGTGATGGTTTGAAGACAGCGGTTAAAAACGTAGAGGATTTTGTTGACAAGTATAATGCGGCAGTAAAGCTTTTTTCGGACAATGCTTCTCTTTCGAAGCGTATGTCCTACATCAGCAATGAGTTTTCTGATGCAACCTATCGTGCCGGCAGTTACGAGAGTATCGGTATCCGTGTCGGCAAGGGCGGTACGTTGTCTGTAGATGAGGAACAGCTTGCGACAGCAATCACGGAGAGTCCCAATAAGGTGGCAAGTATTCTTGGCAAGAATGGCTTGGCAGGCAAGGCAGATGCACATGTTCAGTCTGCGAACGCCCAGAAGGATAAGCTTTTCCCGTCTGTTGCTTCGCTTTTTGGCTCCGAATTGAAAACGGCGCAAGCCTATACTGGCAGCAGCCTTCTAGCCATGAATAAGTATACAGCAGTGGGCAGCTTCTTTGATATGTCTTTTTGATTAGGATTTTTGGACTGCCTCAGCGGTGTCGCTGAGGCAGTTTTTGTTGGTAAAGCATCGATAGGAGGAAAATATTTTGTCAGCAACAACAGGAGAACTCGAACGAGAGATAAAGAAAAGACGAACGTTTGCCATTATTTCGCATCCGGATGCCGGTAAGACAACGCTTACGGAAAAGCTTCTTCTTTACGGAGGGGCGATTCATTTGGCTGGTTCTATCAAGTCGCGCAAGACACAGCGCCATGCTGTATCGGACTGGATGGAGATTGAAAAGCAGCGTGGTATTTCTGTCACTTCGTCTGTCCTCCAATTTGATTACGATGGCTGCCGTATCAATATTTTGGATACGCCGGGGCATCAGGATTTCAGTGAGGATACTTACCGTACCTTGATGGCAGTGGACAGTGCTGTCATGATTATTGACGTTGCAAAGGGCGTAGAGGCGCAGACAAAGAAATTGTTTAAGGTCTGCAAGCAGAGGGGTATTCCTATTTTTACCTTTGTCAATAAGTTGGATCGTTTTGGAAAAGCACCGCTGGATCTGATGGACGAAATTGAACAGGTGTTGGGGATTCGTTCCTATCCTATGAATTGGCCGATAGGTACGGATGGGAAATATATGGGTGTTTACCATCGCCAAAGCAATCAGATGGAATTGTTTGCCGATGACAGCTCGCATGGGCAGGAGGAACGTGGTTCTGAGATTTTTGCGCTTGAGGATCCCGTTGGAAGGTCCCGTGTAGGGGAGGCAGCGTATGAGTCTCTGATGGACGATATTTCTCTTTTGGATGAGGCAGGCGAGGACTTCGATTTGGAAAAGGTTGCGACAGGTGAGCTTACGCCGATGTTCTTCGGTTCTGCCATGACGAATTTTGGTGTGCAAAACTTTTTGGAGGAATATATTCGCCTGGCACCTCCCCCGGCAGCACGGAATTCATCTGAGGGAGTGATTGCGCCGAATGATACGAATTTTTCAGCCTTTGTGTTCAAGATTCAGGCAAACATGAATCCTGCACATCGTGACAGGTTGGCTTTTATACGCATTTGTTCTGGAAAATTTGAGAGAAATATGAATGTATATCATCAGCAGAGCGATAAGATGATAAAGCTGTCACAGCCCCAGCAGTTTTTGGCGCAGGATCGACAAATTATTGAAGAGGCTTGGCCGGGCGATATTGTTGGTCTTTTTGATCCGGGGATCTTCGGCATTGGAGATACGATCTGCGATGTGGACAAGAAGTTTAAGTTTGAGGATTTTCCTGTTTTCCCACCGGAAAAATTTGCGCGTGTGCAGGCAAAGGACACTATGAAGCGCAAGCAGTTCGTGAAGGGAATGGAACAGCTGACGCAGGAAGGGGCGATTCAGTTATTCCAGCAGGCGGGTGCCGGTACGGATTCGTATATTGTCGGAACGGTTGGAACCTTGCAGTTTGAGGTTTTGGAATATCGGTTGAAGAATGAATATAACGTGGACATCGTGATGCAGATGCAGCCTTACGAGGTGGCTCGTTGGATGAAGTACGAGGATGGGCGGGAAGTCACGCCTGCCAGCCTGCGCGGTGCCGATCGAGGTATGTTTGTTTATGACCGCAATCAAAATCCTGTGCTGCTTGTCAGCAACGAATGGGCGCTTGGCTGGATTACGGACAATAATGAGACTTTGCTCTTGAATCAAGTGCCGTTTGACCGCACGGAAGTGTAATTTTGGGATGTGGCTTGGCAAACTATGAAAAAATGCTCGGGAAGATCGTTTTCCCGAGTATTTTTCATTTATCTGACATTAGGGCTGTTTGTCATCGTTTTCCTTTTGAAAAGGCAATGGCAAAGATGGAAATCAGCAAAATTACAGCGATTCCCATCCACATCATCAATACTTCGGTCCCTTGCTTTGCAAAGGTGTCGTAATATTTTTAGGTAATTTTGTTATAGGCTGCTTGGTTATGGCAGGCTGTACTTCTGCAAGCGGTATTTTTCTTATGTTTGGCTGTTTTCCTTGTCATGCGTGTTGGTGTGAGATAAAATAAGAATATACATGGCATGAGATTTGCGAAAGGGGTGAATGTCATGAAAAAGTGGAAAGAAATAGTGCCTGTTCTTGGCGTTTTGGGAATATGGTGCATGATGCCGTCTTGTGCAATGGCGGCGGAGGCTTCCGAGGCTGTTGTAACGGATGGAAGCTTTTTGCCGCCGATGGTTCGGGATGTCATGGTCGTCCTGCAAATGGTGTTGGCATTGATTTTGCTTGTGGCTGTAGCCGTCCTGTGGGCATACCTTGGCTTTGGAAAGAAGGGAAGCCGTCAAGGAGGGACAGACGTTTCGGAGGAACGGCTGGTACATTTAGAAAATGACATGAAGGCAGTGACGCAGGAGCTTCGCTCCCTGAGGGCTTCCGTGGTTCCTGTATCTGGTGACGGAGTGCCGATGGAAATGAATCTGAAGGAACCATCGCAGGAAAAAAAAACGCAACCTTGGAGTGACTTCGTTCAGGATTACAATGCGTTGGCGCAAAGCATGGAGGACGCACAGGCAGATATCGCCTGCGGTAATTTTGCAGAGCTGCAGCAGCTGATGCTCTTGCAGTGCCGAGTGCAAGGGAATCAGTTGCCGGCATTTTCCGTTGTGGAAGATGTAAAGGCCAGCAGATATTGGGCATGGAAACTTCCAAAGGACGAAACCAAGTTTGCAGTAGTTCCCAACCCTAAAGTTCCTTACGATGTCCGCCTCCATGCTGAGGGCGGCATGAAGGAGACGTTTGCTTCCAATTTTCAAGAAAAGAATCCGCGTACGTATCGGAAGATTGCCGTAGTTTTGCCGGCGATTTTCACTCTCCAACAGGATTCATGGACAATTGCAGAGCCTGGTTTGCTTCGTTTGGAGGAATAGAGGGGAGAATGTTTTTCTCTTTTGGCAAGCAATAGGAAAAAATACTTGAATTTTTCTGTCAATTATACGATAATATAATTAGTAGTTTAGCATTATTGACAAGGACTTTGTTCCTAAGATGTGGTGCTGATGTGACCAAGACTTGTAGCGATGGATAGAGGGTGAGGGAAGTGAAAAGAAAGCTTGCTTTATGGTTGTCGCAGCGCAAGGAGGGTATGACGATCTCTCAGGGTGTGCGGATCCTTGATGCATTGGCAAAGACGGAATGTACGAAGGAGATGTATGATTGTTTCTGCGGTGAGACGCAGGTTCGATTGGGAAGAAATGAAGTGTCCCAAGAAGATGTTTTGTCGTATTTGAAGCATGAGATGATGTCCGCACAGAGGAATATTGAGTACTGGGACTTGCACCCACGGGATATCAATGCGAGGTTTTTCAAGCGTGCTTATGACAGGCTGAACTGGGATGAGATTTCCAACGTTGGATGAGAGGCTGAATGATGAATTTTATAGTGCTGCGTAAGAGAAGAGCAGGGAGGTCTTGTGAGCAAGTTCCTTCCTGCTTTTTTGCTGCAAAAAAACAGGCATGCCTGACACCGCTTGCGGTCAGGCATGCCTGTTTCTTATGAAAAACTAAGGAAATGTTTTTAGACGTTCATAGAAAGCTCAATGAATTTGTTTGCAAGCTTTGCTTTCTGGAGGACTTCCTCTGTAATCTCTGCACCAGCTTCAACGATTACGATGCCGTTGTCCATCTTGATAGTGCGAGCTGCTTTCTTGCCGAGCAAGAAACGGCGATGACGCTCCTCTGTGGCTTTGTCGGCAGCCTGCTTTGCGGAATCCTCTGCCTTCTTAGGCTCTTCCTTTTTTTCAACAGGAGCTGGTTCTGCAGGCTTTGGCGGCTCCGGCTTTGGAATCTCGACCTTAGGTGCAGCAGGAGCCGGAGCAGGAGCCGGCTCAGGCGCTGGTTCCTGTGCGGGTGCCGGTTCGCTGACCGGCGTGCTGGCAGGAGCTTCCTGTTTGCCGATTATGAAGTTATTTTTTTTTTCACATTCTGGATCGATAACGGTTACCTGCTTGCCGAAGATGGAGATCTGGTCGCAGGAAATCTCGTCGGAAGAACCGTCAGGAGCTGTGACCTCGCATTTTTCAATCTTTCCGTCTTCTCCAATAAAGATCTCGCTTACCTTGCCCTGAATGGTTCCGCTTCTCGTAATGGCTTTTGTTTCAATGATGCGGATATTCTCGTCAAGAAGAGTCTCGTATTCGCCGGCTTCGTCAAGCGTCAAGATGTTTTCGCTGTTTGTAACGGTAACGGCATCATCACCTATGGAAATGACGGATTCGTAAGGAATGAGCTTTACACCGCGATACCAATCTTCGTCCTCGATTGTGATAGCGGCGATTTTGCCATTTGGTGCATCAATGAGCAGTGTCTTGCTCTTGCCGAGTTCACGGCCTTCCGTGATACTGATGACAGGCAGTCCAAGGATTTCTACGCTTTTTTTCATAAAAGATTCCTCCATTTTTGTTCTTGTATTTGTTATAACGCCATTGTTCAAGAAAATGCCATAAGCATTTTCCCTCCAATTTGCGTTTCAACGAAGCGGGAGATATGCTCACCGCTTCGTTGAAATTTGATTTCCCCCACTTACAGCAAGCTGTTGAAGAAGGGGACATCTTTGCTTCGTTATATCTATTTCCACCGAGCATGGATCTCAGTTTCGATTTCCTCTAAGTATTCAGAGGGGATTTCCTGAAACGGTATTTGAAGCGAATTATGTTTGGATAATATGTATTGGACGGTACGCAAATATGAGAGATTGATGACGAATTTCTCATAGGTTGCAGGATTGCCTGCAATGACAGGAAGAGCAAGCGCGTCCTTATAGGTGCGAATCGCATCGGAATATGCTGCTTTTCCTTTGTAGATGTTTGCCATGTCGATAATGACAAATGGAATGTAGCTGTCATCAGGGAAGCGCCGCAGTGCACTGCGGTAAGCAAGCAGTGCCTGTTCTGCATGGTGCGAAGCATTTTGCTCATAGGCATAATCAAGAAGCTCGTCAAGAGAAGCTGTCTCAACATTGATTTTTTCTGCGACAGGCAGTTCTGCGGGCTTTTCTTTTGCAGCAGGGAGCGGAGCCGTTGTTTCCTGTTTTGCAGGAGGCGGCACTGGAGCAACTGTTTCCTGTTTGGCAGGAGACGGTGCAGGAGCAACTGTTTCCTGTTTCGTAGGAAGCGGTGCAGGAGCAACTGTTTCCTGTTTCGTAGGAAGCGGTGCAGGAGCAACTGTTTCCTGTTTCGTAGGAGACGGTGCAGGAGCAACTGTTTCCTGTTTCGTAGGAAGCGGTGCAGGTGCAGTGTTCCCTCTCGATATGCTGCACTGTGCAACGGTATCCGTTGGTTGTACCTCCCATAAGCAACGCTGTTTTTTCGCTTCCTTTTGAGAGGCGGCATATTCCCTGTCGGCAAGGACTTGTTCCTTGAGTGCTTGAAATCGGTTTCGTGCCTTGAGGGCGCGAGAGGGGTTCTGGGGAACAGACGGACGGCTGGTATCTTCTGCAGGAGACGATCCCTTTCGGAAGCGTTCATTGTAGAAGGTTACGAGTGCCGCCGCTGCAAGAATTAAGCCAAACAAGCTGATATAATGCCCGGCAGTCAAAAAAGGGGCCATCTGCATGGCAGTGACGTTGATCAGGAATGCCAATACGGCACAAAAAACAAGGGAACTGTATTTCAAGTGAAAGCCGAAACGGTTCGTTGTTTTGTGGATCAGAAATATGCTGGCAGCCATGACGCTGAGTGTAACCAGTATAAATGCCATGAAGGACCTCCTCTTTCTTGCCGGCTGCAAGGATTACGTCCCATATTTTCATGCGGACAGTCTATTTCCAAATATCATTTTACAACGGAAATGGATTTTTTGCCATAGGCAACCTCTAAAAATTCGATGTATTCAGATTGCCCAAGGATTTTTTCGCCAGATGAAATAAACAAGTGCAGGGAATACGAGTGCCTTTCCAAGTGTTTTTATGAAATATGGCGAAAATTCTCCTGTTTTGTAAAAAATAAATAGAATTTAATTGTTTTTTTATCAGGAAGGCAGGATTTTTGCTATTATGTGTCGAAGCAGAATAAGGGAAAGCGTTATGCATGCCGCAAATTGGGGTGCAGACGTAAAAATTAAAGTATTATAAGAATGGAGAGGTATACAAAATGACGGAAAAGACAATCACGATTGAAAACAAAACTGGTATTCACGCTCGTCCGGCTTCTATCTTCGTGCAGACGGCTACGAAGTTCAAGTCCAAGGTTCAGATCAAGGCAAAGGGAAAGTCTGTAGACGCTAAGAGCATTCTCATGATTATGAGCATGGGACTTGTGAAGGGAACGGAAATCACGATCTGCGCTGATGGCCCAGATGAGGCTGATGCAGTTAAGACTCTCTACGATCTCGTTGCTTCCAAGTTTGGTGAGGACTGAGTATTATCGCCTGATGTCAAGAACTCCCGGGGGCAAGAGCTCTCGGGAGATGTTGTCTTAACGGGAACCTCGATGACAGGTTTTCCTTAAGGCGGCAGGAATCGCTGTGATGACATGCGATGAACTTTGAGTAATGGAGGGAAGGTAGTATGGCAGAAAAATTACGCGGCAAGGGTGTCATTTCCGGAATTGCGATGGGCAAGATCATGCTGGCAGGACAGAATCTGGATGGATATCTTGCAAGCTACAAGCCGGAGGGCAAGGAGGCAGAGAAAAAGAAGGCCGAGGATGCCCTCAGTGCAGTAGCAGAAATTTTGCAGAAGAGCATAGAAAGTCTTCGTGCTAAGGAAATGCTGGAGCAGGCAGCTATCATGGACGCACATCGTATGATGGTTCAGGATCCTGCGATGAGCGAAAGCGTTTTTGCAAAGGTGGAGGAACTGGAAAATGCACCTTTGGCAGTTCTCAAGGCGGCAGAAGCACAGGCACAGGTATTTGAGCAGATGGAGGACGATTACTTTGCTGCTCGTGCCGTTGACCTTCGTGATGTCGGCAAGCGCATAGCAAAGTACATTCTGGGTGTCCCTGAGCCAAAGCTTGGCGAGGGTGCCGTGATTCTTTGCGGACAGGAGATCGAGCCTTCGGTTATCGCAGGACTTCCGTCAGACAAGGTGGCTGGCGTGATCCTCGGTGCAGGCAGTACGACCTGCCACGCAGTTATCATTGCAAAGGCTCGTGCAATTCCTACGGTCGTCGGTCTTGGCGAGGAAAAGATCTCCCAGATCGGGGACGGCGATGATGTTATCATTGATGGCGAAAAGGGCGATATCCTGATTCGTCCGACCGATGAGGATCGTGCAGGCTATACGGAAAGAATTGAGCAGCAGCAGCAGCTCAAGGCACATTATGCGTCCTTGAAGGATCTGCCGGCAACGACAACGGACGGAGTTCGTGTCGAACTTATGGCAAATATCGGTTCCCACATGGATATCGACAATGCTAAGGCATATGGCTGCGAGGGTGTTGGACTGTTCCGTTCGGAATTTGTATTTATGGGACGGCAGGATATCCCGAACGAGGAAGATCAGTTCAAGGCATACAAGGAAGCCATTGAAAAGTGCGAGGGCAAGATGTGCGTTATCCGCACGATGGATATTGGCGGTGACAAGCCATTGCCATATCTCAATATCCCAGTGGAGGAGAACCCGTTCCTCGGCTATCGTGCTATCCGCATCAGTCTCCAGCGCAAGGATCTCTTTATGCCTCAGCTCAAGGCGATCCTGCGTGCAGGCGTTTTTGGCAAGGCAGCTATCATGATTCCGATGGTCATCAGCGTTTCTGAGTTCCTGAAGGTAAAGGAGCTTATCGAGGAAGCGAAGGTTGAGCTGACGCATGAGGGCAAGCCGTATTCCAACAGCGTTCAGGTTGGTATCATGGTAGAGACTCCGGCAGCGGCAGTTATGACTCCGGTATTGGCGAAGTATGTTGACTTCTTTAGTATCGGTACCAATGATTTGGTGCAGTACACGCTTGCGGTCGACCGTGGAAATTCCAATATTTCCTATCTTTACAATCATTTCAATCCAGCAGTTTTGGTCTTGGTTCACAGGACGATTACGGCTGCTCGTGAAAACGGCATTTGGGTTGGCATGTGCGGCGAGATGGCAAGTGATCCGTATGCAGCAGTTCTCTTGACGGCAATGGGAATTACGGAGCTTTCGATGAGTGCTCCTTCCATTCCTCGCGTAAAAGAGATGGTTCGTTCCGTCAGCTTCACTAAGGCAAAGGAAATTCTTGATGATGTCATGAAGCTGGAATCCGGAGAAGAAGTTAAGGAATATCTTTACAAGGCTTTGAGTTCGGAAAAGAAATAAAACAGCAAGGGCGTCCCGAATATTTTCGGGACGTTTTTTTTGTGTGCTGCTGTCAGGAAGAAGGGCTTGCAAGGAAGGTGCGCTTGTGCTTTAATTTTGAGTGAAGTTATTTGGGAAAAGTGAAGTTTTGGGAAAGAAGGATTTTGAATGGAACGGCTGTGCCGGTTTTTTGCGAGGCATGGGAGTTTTTTTGCTTGTTTGGTGGTACTGAACCTGCCGTACTTGATTCATCTGTATCTGTTCCATGGAAGGTCGATGAAGCTGGCGGCATGCCTCTGTATGCTGGGTGAGGGATTTGTCCGCTTGGGTGCGATGTCATTTTTTGTGACGGTCTTGTGCTGTTGGCTTCCGCAATGGGCAAAGAGACTGTTCCTTGGAGTCTTTTTCGTGTTATTCTTGGTAGATGCCTTTACGCTGTTCCATTACAGCTCCGTATTGGATTCGGGAATGTTTCAGGTTATTTTCGAGACAAATCCAAAGGAGACGGCGGAGTATTTTACGATGCAGGCAGCCCATGTCCTGATGGTTTTGCTTGGCGGGCTCGGTGCAGGCGCGCTTTTTGGACGCTTTTTGCTGCCGAGGCTGGTTGCTGTGCTTTCCTGCCACACAAGATTCTTGGCGGCAGGAATTTTTGCAGGGCTGCTGCTTTTTACGGCGGCAACGGTAGATGCTTATACCGATGAGGAACAGGAGATAACAAAGGATTATCCTATGTATTTTTCTGTTTGCCGCTTGGCGGATATCGTGCCGAGTGCTTACCATGAGGTTTGTTCTGCGGAGTATGTTTCCAGTCGCTATGACAGTATGGAGGTGGCTCTTACGAGAAATGACAGCACGATCCCTTATGTGGTCTTTATCTTAGGGGAATCTACGAGCCGTCATCACATGGGTGTCTATGGCTATGAACTGCCGACGACGCCGCACCTTTCGGCAAGGAACGAGGCAGGGGAGCTTGCGGTTTTTCGGGACGTTATCAGTCCTCATGCCGGGACAATGGCGGTAGTGAAGACATTGTTCAGCTTTTATGATGTGAGCTGTGAGGAAGCGGGCGGTATGTGGTATGAGTACGGGAATCTTTTTGATATCCTGAAAAAGGCAGGATGCCATACGGCGTGGCTTTCCAATCAGGAATCTGCCGGTTTTTATGGAACGGTGGGACGGGCGTTCGCGGGACGGTGCGATGATGGGAGATTCACGACACCTTCTTCGCATACGATCGACCTTACGGAACGGTATGATGAGCAGGTACTTCCGCTTTTGGACAGTGCGCTTTCCGGAGCGGGGGCAAAAAATTTCTTTGTGGTGCATTTGATGGGGGCGCATGAGGATTACAAGCGAAGGTATCCATTGGAATTTTCCTGTTTTACGGCAGAAAATGAGATGGGGGATCTTTCAGAGAAGCAGAAGAAGATTCGGGCAGAATATGATAATGCTCTTTTGTACAATGACTATATCATTAATGAGATCATTCGCCGTTTTGAGGATAAGAACGCTGTCGTTGTTTATATCTCTGACCATGCGGAGGAGGTCTATGACATGGGGCGAGATGTGTCTTCGCATGGAGATGAAACGAGTGCAAGGCAGAGAGAAATTCCTATGCTGATCTGGACCTCACGGGGCTTTCGGCAAGATTATCCTGAGCTGACGGGACGGATCCAAGGAGCGGTGCGGAACCCTTATGTGACGGATTCCATCATTCATACCCTGCTTGATCTGATGGGAATTGAAACAATGGAGTATCGTGAGGAACGGAGTATTCTGCGTCAGGGGACGGAGAACCGCACCCTGAAGGGAGGCAGGGCATACCAGCCTACGCACTTGGCGGATTTTTGAGATAAGATGGCTTCTTGTTTTTCGGGAGCATGAGGTATAACGAAGCTAAGATATCCCATTTTTCAACAGCTTGCTGTAAGTGGGGGAAGCCAAATTTTAACAAGCGGTGAGCATATCTCCCGCTTCGTTGAAACGCAAATTGGAGGGAAAATGCTTATGGCATTTTCTCGAACAATGGCGTTATAATGGAGAGAATAGGGGGGGACGTGGATGAATGAGAAGGCAGTTGCGGCGATGCGCCGGTTTCTGGAGGCATTGGGGCTTGACCTGAGCCGTGCCGGCATGGAAAAGACACCGGAGCGGGTAGCGCAGATGTATGAAATGCTGTTCGATGGCTGTGCTGTGGAAACAAAGGAGCTATGGGAGGATGTCTTTGATTCGGGAATGGAAGAGGGCGGCATGGTTGCCGTTCGGCATATACCGTTTTACTCGATGTGCGAACATCATTTGGTGCCGTTTTTTGGAGAGGTGAATCTTGTTTATTTGCCGTCAGCCTTTGGGATTGCAGGGTTTGGCAAATTTACGAGATTGGTGGAGATCCTTTCGCACCGTCCGCAGCTTCAGGAACGCCTGACAGGGCAGATCGCAGAAGAAATAGAAAGAGGCTTGCAGGCAGATGGTGTATTGGTAGTGGTGGAGGCTCAGCAACTTTGCATGATGATGCGGGGCGATCTGGGACATGGCACCCGAACCGTGACGAGCTGCGCTGCAGGAAAGTTCCGTGAGGATGAGAGGCTCAGGCAGCAAGCGTGGGAGCTTTTAGGCAGGAAGGAAGTGTGAGAGGTGCAGAGGGCGGTACGGCATTATAGCTTTGCAGATGGAAGGACACTGGAGCTTGGAGGGCGTACACGGATCATGGGGATCCTGAACGTAACACCGGATTCCTTTTCGGACGGGGGCAAGTGGAATGACGTTGACCGAGCACTTTTTCACATGCAGGAAATGGTAAGAGACGGGGCAGATGTGATAGACATAGGGGCAGAATCTACGAGACCGGGATCTGTGCCGATGACTGCCGAGGAGGAGGCGGAACGCATTGCGCCGTTTTTGGAGAGCCTGTTGAGGGAGTGCCCTGTTCCAGTCTCCGTGGATACGTTCAAGCCGAAAACGGCAGAGCTGGCGGCAAGCATGGGCGTGCATATTCTGAATGATATCTGGGGATTCCAGTATGCAGAAGGCCGGGGAGAAATGGCAGGGGTTGCGGCGAAGTATGACCTGCCTGTGATCGTGATGCACAATCAGTATACGGCAGAATATCAAGGAGATATCGTGGAAGCCATGCGGCTTTTTTTTAGGGAATCCCTGCACCTTGCGGATCTGGCAGGCTTGAAGCGGGAGAATATTATTCTGGATTCGGGAATCGGTTTTGGGAAAACAGCAGAGATGAATTTGCAGGTTCTGCGCAGGCTTTCCGAATTGGCAGAAATAGACGGGAAGCTGTACCCCATGCTTTTGGGGGCGAGCCGCAAAAGCTTCATGGGTGCGGTATTGGGATTGCCCGTGGAGGAACGCATGGAGGCGACAGGTGCGGTATGTGTCATGGGAATTCAGGCAGGCTGCTCGATGCTTCGTGTACATGATGTGAAGCAGATTACACGTATGGCTCGCATGGCAGATGCGGTATTGGGGGCGTGAAGGTGGACAGGATAGAGCTGAATGGCATGGAATTTTATGGATATCATGGCTGCCTGCCTGAGGAACGGGAGCAAGGCCAGCCATTTTTTGTTGACGTGATTTTGGAAATGGAGCTTCGCAGGGCAGGCAGGACGGATGCACTGGAGGATACGATAAATTATGCAGAGGTGTTTGAGGAGGTTCGGCGTATTGTTGAGGGTGAGCCAGTGAATTTGATTGAGGCGTTGGCAGAACGGATTGCGGAAACGGTTTTGAGTAAATATGCGAAGATAGAAAAGATTCATGTGGCAGTGCATAAGCCGTTTGCACCAATTTCGGGGAAGTTCAGGGAAATGACTGTGCGGATCGAGAGGGCGCGCGCATGATGGAACGGGAATGTTGGCTCAGCTTGGGAGCGAATTTGGGAAACAGGGAGAAAACCTTGCGGGAAGCATTGGGAAAGCTGCAGCAGGAAAAGGGTATTTCCTTGTGCAGGGTATCGTCCTTTTACAAAACAGCACCTTGGGGAAAGACAGACCAGCCTGACTTTATCAATGCGGCGGCAGTGATCCGCACGCAAATATCACCCTTGCAGCTTTTGCGGATCTGCCAGCGGATCGAGAGGGAGCTGGGGAGAGTACGCCATGAGCATTGGGGCGCACGGACGATCGACATTGACCTTCTGCACATGGAGGGTATTTCATTTGATACGGAGGAGCTTTTCCTGCCGCATCCCTATATGCTGGAGCGTGCCTTTGTGCTGGTTCCCTTGGCTGAGATCGTCGGCGATCGGATAGTGGCCGGAAGGTGCGTGCAGGAGCATTTGAAAAACTGCGGGGACCGGCTCAGTGTACGCCATGCCAAGGGAAGTCCAGTGGATTTTCGCATGAAGGCGATCGCCTGTGTGGATCGCTGCGGAGGTATTGGAAAAGAGGGCAGGCTGCTTTTTCACATTTCTGAGGATATGGCTTTTTTCAGGGAGCGGACTATGGGAGCAGCTGTTATTATGGGGCGGCGGACTATGGAAACGCTGGAGCATCCGCTTTCCGGCAGGAGGAACATGGTTCTTTCCCAAAGTGTGCGGGAAAGGGACGGCTTTGAGATCTGTGCTGCACCAGAGGAGCTGTGGCAGAAGCTGTTTGGTTTTGACGGAGAGGTTTTTGTGATTGGCGGCAGTGAGATCTACCGTCTGTTTTTGCCTTACTGCACGGAAGTCCTGCTGACGCATGTGGAGGAGGACGGGGAGGCAGACTGCTTCTTTCCGAGCGTGAAGGAGGACTTTTTCCTGCAGGAGGAACATGCAGGGGAGACTGCGGGGCTTAGGTTTTGCCGTTATGTGCGTGAGGCACAGGGGAGGGACGAAAATGGAAATCTTTAAAAATGATTGGGCAAATTATTTGAAGGACGAGCTGCAGCAGCCATATTATCGGCAGCTTCGCCAATTCCTGATTGGCGAGTATCGCACGAGAGCAGTCTATCCGGATATGTATTCGATCTTCAATGCGCTCCATTACACGAGTTACGAGGACACGAAGGTTGTAATTTTGGGACAGGATCCCTACCATGGGGAAGGGCAGGCGCATGGGCTGAGCTTTTCCGTGCTTCCCGGTGTAGCCCCGCCGCCGTCCCTGCTCAATATTTTTAAGGAACTGCAAACCGATCTGGGATGTGAGGTGCCTGCACATGGATGCCTGCAGGCATGGGCAGAGCAGGGGGTGTTGCTCTTGAATGCAGTTCTTACCGTGCGCGCGCATGAGGCAAATTCTCATCGGAATCATGGCTGGGAACAGTTCACGGACAAGATCATTTCCCTGCTGAATGAGAGAGAAAAACCGATGGCATTTATCCTTTGGGGGACACCTGCACGAAGGAAGAAGGAAATGATTACCAACCCAAGGCATTTCATCGTGGAATCCCCGCATCCAAGCCCACTGTCGGCACATCGGGGTTTTTTTGGGAGCCGGCCGTTTTCCAAGGTGAACCAGTTTTTGGTCTCGCAGGGGCAAACGCCGATCGAATGGCAGCTTCCGAAGACTTGGGCATAAAAAAAGAACTCCATTGCAGGGTGCAACGGAATTCTTTGGATTGACGGTTACTTGGACTTAAATGTGATATGCGCACCGTTAGAAAGAATTGGTGCAGAAGGCCCCTTGAGTATGACTTGCCCCGGCATCGAGCCTTCCGCATTGAATACCAACGTGCAATGCCCTTCCTCACGGATGGTATCATTTACAACATCGCCAACGCTGACAATGGTGTACTCACTTTTTCCAAAAACGAGCTTGTCGCCAACGACAATATCCTGTTTCAGTTCCCCTGCGGTATGCTCAATGACCATATCGGAAAGATTCGGGCGCACGCCTTCGTCAAGGATAATAACGCTGCTGTTATTTTCCAAGAAGGTGCGGGCGAGATTGCCAATGGCACTGATTGTGACATCGTACTTAACTTCCATAGATTCTCAAATCCTTTCTTAATTTTTTGTGACAGCCATGCAACGCAATCCTGCAAGAAAATCAATAGAAATTCCGCAGGACTACATCTCGTTACTTCTAGTTACGTTCTTCTATGCCGAAAATCCTTTTTAGAAAATAAATTTTTTAAAAAGTGGTTGACAATGCTGTTTCCTTGCTGTATCATATCATGTGTTGACGGTGCATAGCACGAGAGACGTAGGGGTATCGCCAAGTTGGTAAGGCACGGGATTCTGAATCCCGCATGCGTTGGTTCGAGTCCAGCTACCCCTGCCATGAGAAAGACAGCTCCTCGGAAGCGAGGAGCTTTTTTGTTTAGGAAACGGCAGATTAAGCTTTTCTGAGAAATGCGAAGATGCAGGACGAGATGTTTTTTTTGTGCTAAAATAAGCAGAGAAAGCTTTATTTTGATGAGGAGGAAACAACATGGTTTTACGCAGAGTTTTGAGCGTGCTTTTGAGCATAACGCTCCTTGTTTCAACGATGGGGGTGGCAGCAGCGGCTGTGCCGGACACGGTGCAGGCAAAGCTTGCCTCTGTGGAGCGTGATACGTATGGAGCAGAGCAGACGGGTGCAGTTATGGAGCGTATCAACAAGCTCGAAAAGGAATTCAACGGGCAGAATAATACGGGAAGCATGATGGCGAGAGCAGAAGCTCTGTACGATCAGCTTCATACGAATGCAGGCGGCCCTTCGGAAATGGCAAAGCTCAATGCGATTGAGTGGACGGTCCAGCATTCTGTGAGTATGACGCCGCTTCAGGAGCGTATTTCTGATCTGGAAATGAGTCTTCGCGGCAAGACCGGTGAGGGGACGCTTTCCGAAAGGATCGCTGCTCTTTCGGAAGATGCTTTCGGTACGAATACGTTTCCCATGACGGAAGTCTCTGTTCCTGCCAATACACTGGTGAAGGTGGCATTGGCAGATCCTGTTAATGCAAAAAACCTTAAGGTGGGTGACAAAATTCGTTATCAGGTGGCAGATGATGTGGTGATAGATGGTGTTCTCCTTTTTGCCAAGGGCGAGCCGGGGGAAGGAACCGTTACAAAGGTGCAGCAGGCACAGAACTTCGGCCGCAATGCTGAGGTGAATATCGAATTTGAGAAAACCAAATCCATTGATGGGACGGATATTGATACCTTTGTCGGTGACAAGGCGAAGGAAGAGACAAAGAGCATGGCAATGGCGGCAGGAGCCAGCATTGCAGGAATGGTTCTTCTCGGCCCTATCGGTATTGTTGCAGGAGCCTTTGTCAAAGGGCAGAATATTGATCTGCCCGTGGGTACGGAGCTGTATATTCAGACAAAGAATGATGAAATGCTTTACGGTGTCCAGACGACCTTGCAGCAGTGAGGGATTGGAACGCATGAAAAAGGCACTTTCTAAAAAAGAAAGCGTAAAGAAACCGTCTGACGGGACTTCCCGTCAGACGATTTCTTGCTTCCTGCAGCTGCATGATACAGATGCTCTCCAGTAAAAAAATAAAAAAATTTTCAAATGAAGCAGGACTATCCCCCCCGTAGAATATAACGAAGCTAAGATGTCCCCTTCTTCAACAGCTTGCTGTAAGTGGGGGAAGCCAAATTTTAACAAGCGGTGAGCATATCTCTCGCTTCGTTGAAACGCAAATTGGAGGGAAAATGCTTATGGCATTTTCTTGAACAA
>JAZLHW010000144.1:0-35524 GCA_045617105.1 Selenomonadaceae bacterium
CTAAGTGTGGCAGTCACCATAACCGTGACAAGAACGCCGCAATAAATATTAGAGAAGAAGCTAGGCGAATATCTGCCTAGCGTAACTCATAAAGTACCGTGGGTCGCACGGGAATCTACGCCTGTGGAGAGAGTGTAAGTCGTCGCAACTCTTCGGAGTTAGTGGTGCTGTTCTCGCTGAAGCAGGAAGATCCCGCCTCTATAGGCGGGGGTGCGTTCACGTGAGAAAAATACATAAGATAATGGTACGTTGAGAAATGTATGGAGGCAGGCGCAATGCGAAAGACGAAAATAATATGCACGATCGGTCCAGCAAGTGAGAATGAAGAAATTCTTACGCAAATGTGTTTTGCAGGAATGAATGTAGCACGGCTCAACTTTTCACACGGCACGCATGAGGAACATCAGAAAAAGATCGATCTCATCAAAAAGGTGAGAGAAAAATTGAATCTGCCGATTGCGATCATGCTGGATACGAAGGGACCGGAATACAGGATCAAGACTTTTGAGAACCACAGCGTCACATTGAATGAGGGAGACCGTTTTGTTTTTACTGTGAACGATGTTGTTGGCAACGAGGAACGGGTATCCGTAAACTACAAGGATCTGGTCACAGAGCTTCACAAGGGAGATCGGATTCTGGTCAATAACGGCCTTTTGGTGTTTGAAGTAGAAGAATTAACGGAATCCGATGTCATTTGCAGAGTGCTTGCTGGAGGCGTGATCTCTGACAGGAAAAGTATGAATTTTCCCAATCATGTCATGAAAGGGCCGTACTTGAGCGAAGCCGATAAAGCAGATCTGCTGTTTGGCATAAAGAATGGGGTGGATTTTGTTGCGGCTTCCTTTGTTTCCAACAAACAGGATATACAGTCGCTGCGGGATTTCTTGGATGCAAACGGCGGCGAGGAGATCGAGACGATCGCCAAGATCGAGAATCGGCCCGGCGTAGAAAATGTTGATGAGATCTGTGAGATTGCAGATGGGATCATGGTGGCAAGAGGCGACCTTGGGGTGGAGATTCCATTCGTGGAGCTTCCTGCGATCCAGAAGTATCTGATAGGGGAATGCCGGCTTGTGGGAAAGCGAGTCATTACGGCAACAGAAATGCTGGAATCCATGATTTATAACCCAAGACCGACGAGAGCGGAAATTTCTGATGTTGCAAATGCTGTGTATGACGGCTCATCGGCAATCATGCTGTCGGGGGAAACTGCTTCGGGCAAGTATCCGGTGGAAGCCGTAAGAAACATGGCAGAAATTGCTGAGTATACCGAAAAGAAGATCGATTATGTGAAGCGGTTCAAGCAGACCGATTATGCAATCAAAAGCAATATTGATGCGGTTTCTCATTCGACCTGTGCTATGGTCATTGACACGAGGGCAAAAGCGATCGTGATCAGCTCCCTGTCTGGTAAAACCGTAAGAATGGTCAGCAGATTTCGGTGTCCTGCGGATATCATTGGAATGACGATCTCGGAGAAGGCATGGAGAAAGCTGAACCTTAGCTGGGGTGTTATGCCGGTTCTGAGTGAGGAGTTTCATTCTGTTGATGTGATTTTTTATCATGCTGTCAGACATGCGAAGGAATTGCTGCAATTAGAAAAAGGCGATAATGTGGTTATTACGGGCGGCCCAACGAGCGGCAAGTCGGGAAATACGAATACCATTCGCTTGGAGACTATTTCTTGAGGAAAATTTTGCTGGTTTTGAGGTGATAAGTGATGTTCCGATGCAGTAAGACGGCAGCGATCCTGACGGCTTTTACGGCTGCAGTCTGCTTTGTTTCAGCAGGCTGCAGTGATGAGGCGGAGGAGAATGTTTCTGACACGGAGAGTGCAGCAGAAACTACGGGGACTTTGGCAGAGGAAGAGGAACTGCTGGAGGATCAGCAGCTGGTTGACGATAATGGCGAGTTCTATCATTTGCATAGGAATCGGGACGGTTCGGAAACGGCGACTTATCCGGACGGGCGAGAGGTGACCTTCTGCCGCAATTCGGATAATTCTTTGTCGGTTATTTCCGGAGCAGCTGGACTTTTGGGGGCGATGGCGGCAGGATATTATTTGGCACATGGCTTCAGCGGAGGGTCGGCAGGGAATTTTGGTTCGTATGATCCAAATACAAGAAGATATGTGCCAAGCCAGACGCTTGCAAGAGTACCAAAGCAGGAGAAGGAAGATAAGCAGGGGGGAACTTCGGCAGGAAGTGCAGGCAGGTCATCTGCCAAGAAATCCTCCTCCAATGTGGAAAAGAGCAAGAACAGTACCGCAAAAAGCAAGTCTGCCAAGAGCGGATTTGGGAAGGCGGGAGCAAGAAGCGGAACCTCGTGACTTTCACTGGGGGTTACAGGAGGAGAGGAAACGATATGCGTTCTTTTAATCGGGTGCGTCCTTCCAGCTTTGCAGATAGTTTGGATACGGAAATCTTTACATTTGTTTCCTGTGAAGGATATGAAGATCGCTATCCAACGCAGGAAGCTGCACGCTTGTCCAGAGACCGGGTGAAGGAGCTTCGGGCAGCCAGCGGAAGGCTGTATCGAATTTTTCAAAAAACGATGCAGGTGATTCAGGCAGGGGATGCAACCCTGCTGGACAGCTTGGGGATCGCTTTGCCGCTTCGTCCTTTCTTGGACATTAAAAACCGTTTGGAGCTGCCGACGTATCTCAGTCGGTTCGATTATGTACTGCGTGAGGACGGGAAACTCAAGATGGTGGAGCTGAATGCAGATACGCCCTGTGCCATTGTGGAGGCTTACTACGGGAATCAGGTAGCGGCTGAGTTCTTTCGGGAGGAAGATCCGAACAGGGGCTGTGCAGAGAGCCTGAGGCGTTTTTTGCTGCAGATGTATCGGAGCTTTCAGCTGATGGCGATGGATCTCTCAGATGGGGAAATGAGCTATGACCGTCCGTTTGTCTTTTCCTGCTTTGATGACTATGTGGAGGATAAGGCAACGACAATGTTTTTGATGAACCAGCTGAAGATGGCATTGAAGGAAATGTATCCGCTGATCGATACGGAACAGGCAGTATGCTACTGTTCATTCTATGACCTTCAGGTAGATGAAGATGGGGTGCTTTTGCCAGACGGGAGAAATGCGGGAGCACTCTATCGTCTTCATCCGATGGAGCTTTTGATTGAGGAAAAGGCGGAAGATGAGACCAGCCTTGGCGAGTATTTCATGGACAGATACCGTGCAGGGTGCTTTCAGATGTTCAATCCGCCGGAGGCTATCGTTTTGCAGAGCAAGGCATTGCAGGCACTGATTTGGGCATTGCATGAGGATAGGAAGTTTTTCACGGCAGAGGAGCATGAGGTGATAGAGGAATACATGCTGCCTTCGTATTTTGATGAGAAGGATTTTCTTGCAAATGCATCTTCGAGTCTTGAGTATGTGAAGAAGCCTGTGTGGGGCAGGGAAGGAAGCCGAATTTCTGTCGTAAAGCCTGTCAGTTCCTCCTTGCGGGAAGAAAAACGCACGGAGATCCTCTATGAAAAGGAGGTCACGGAGGACGATCCTATTCAGCTGGAGAGTGAAGCCTATCTCTATCAGGAATTTGCCGAAACGAAGCAGGTGAGCCTTCGGACCGATTCGGGGAAGAAGAATGGCTATCTGACCTTTTCCTGCTTTTTGCACGGGAAAAATCCTTCCGCTGTTTACGCAAGGTTCAGTGAGTATGAAATTGCAGGAATCGAATCGTACTGGGCACCTATTTTGTATGAGGATTAGGGACGATGCGAGGGAGCTTGTGCAGAAGGAATTTTGCAAGGAAGCCGATGAGAATTCCTGTTGCTATGCCGCAGGTTCCGAGAATCGGGAAATAGCCAGCCAGTTCCACGCTTTGCATGATGAGCATAGCGGCGAGAAGCTGTCCTGCATTATGAAAGAATCCGCCTGCGGCACTGATTCCAATGACGGAAAAGAGAGAGCTGCGTTTTAGGAGCAGCATGAAGGAGAGACTGACAAGACCTCCGGCTACGCTGTAGCAAAAGACAGTAGGCCCGCCGCCGAAGAGGGAAGCAAGCAGGGTGCGGACAAGAACGATAAGAAGTACATCATAGGCACTTGGCAGTGTATAGAGTGCAGCAACGGTGACAAGGTTGGCAAGACCGAGCTTTGCACCGGGCGCAAGGAAAGGCAGGGGGAGCAATCCCTCCAGCAGGAAAAGCACAAGGGACTGTGCAATTAGGAGGGACAGGTAAACGAGGCGGAAGGTTTTCGTCATTGGTTGCCGCCTCCTTTTTTTTCTGCATGTATGACAAAGAATCCTTTGTCATGGTCCCTTACCTCGATCAACAGCTTGTGAGGCAGACAGGCGATCGTGTCACCGCTCTTTTTGGCAGTTCCCATACGCTTGCAGGTGCCGTCAGGGCAGTCTGCCTCTATGACGGAGATGGACTGCTCCTTGATCTCTATGACATTGCTTCCGTATGCGGTCTGCAGGCAGATGGTTTCCGTTCCTTGGTGACTGCTTAGGCAGATGGTTTGATAGGGCTTTCCGTCAATGCTGATCTCTGCATATAGGCTGCCTGTGTGTGCCTGTGCAAGGAATGGGACAGGAAGGAGGGAAAGCAGGAACAGGAAAATAATCAGAAGGACATCGTTTTTTTTCATCGTTACGCTCCGTGGAACTCTAGGGTTCGTGTCTTTTTATTTTCTCTCATGTGGTGTAAAATATGGTAAGGGTTTAAGTTATTGGATATTGGGAAAAGAGGCATATAAATGGCGAATCGTGATGTTTGGGCAGAGATCGATCTTGGGGCGATCGCACACAATTTTAGGGAGATCAGAAGCTGCATCAAGGAAGGTGCAAAGCTTTGTGCAGTTGTTAAGGCGAATGCCTATGGGCATGGTGCGGTTGCAGCAGCACAGAAAGCACTCGAGGCAGGAGCAGATTACTTGGCAACGGCAGTTCCCAGTGAGGCGTTGGAGCTTCGTCAGGCAGGCTTTACGGCACCTATCTTGATTTTGGGAATCGTCCCAAAGGAATTTGCACATGAACTTGTTTCGCAGGACATTACGCAGACGGTTTGCAGTATGGATCTGGCAGAAGCTATTTCTGAGGAGGCTGTCCGTCAAGGAAAAACGGCGAGGGTGCATCTCAAGGTGGAAACCGGCATGGGACGTATCGGCGTGTGTCCTGAGGATGCTCCCGTGCTGGCGAAGAAGCTGGCAAGCCTTCCGAATATCGAGCTGGAGGGTATGTTTTCACATTTTTCGATGGCGGATATCAAGGACAAGAGCTTTACGAAGCAGCAGCTGAAACGCTTTCAGCAGGCGGCGGACGGGATAGAAGCGGCAGGGATACATATTCCTATCAAGCATATCGCGGAATCAGCGGCGATCCTTGAAATTCCTGAGGCACATTTTGACATGGTGCGTGCAGGCATTATCGAGTACGGGCTGTGGCCGTCAAGTGAGGTCTCGCGTCCAATCGAGCTTCGTCAGGCAATGAAGCTGCAGGCAAGGATCGCATTTATCAAGACTGTGCATGTCGGAGAATCCATCAGCTACGGCAGGGAATTCATTGCAGAGCGTGAGTCGCGTATCGCAACGCTTCCTCTTGGATATGCAGATGGCTATATCCGTGCCTATGCAAAGAGGGGCGAGGTGGAGATCTGCGGCAAGAGGGCAAAGATTGCAGGACGTATCTGCATGGATCAGTTCATGGTAGATATCACGGACATTCCTGAGGCAAAGGTGGGCGATATTGCAACGCTCTTTGGTTCGGAAACCCTGACCACGGACGAAGCGGCAGGCTGGCTGGATACTATCAATTATGAGGTCACCTGCCTTGTCTCCGAGCGAGTGCCGAGAATCTATCGAGGCTGAGAGGCAGCTTCAGTCCAGCTGTTTTTTCCAGTATTCCAGATCCGGCTCATTGAGCGGCAGGTCGATGGTCTGCCCGTTACTGTAGTAGAAGCGGAAGCGCACGCTGTCTGCCTTGCGGATCGCAGGAAGGCTGGAACGTGGAAGCTCGACAAACAGTTTGTTTTCGTGCTGAAAGCGGTGTTCTGCATCGTCTGCTGATGCGGCGGACTGCTTTACATTGGCACGCATCTCCCACGGCTCGCCGTCTGTGTAGAGAATGGCACGGGGCTCCATCTTGGCATCATCGTAGCGGTAGTCCCAAATCGAGAGTACGGCTCCTTCCAATTTGCCGTTTTCTGTATGGGAGCTTTGGAAATCAATGCGGCAGTAGGCAGACAGGCTGTCTGCCGTGCGGTGATCTATGTGCCATAAGTAGGAAAGACCGAAGCCTCCTGCCATGATAAAGAGAATACCGAGAATGGTAAAAAAACGTTTCAAGAAATCACTTCCTAACATTGCTTTTCGGGAGGATAGAACCCAGCAGAGCGAAATGACCTGTGCATTTTGTTTCTGTTGGGTTTTTTCGTGGGTGGATTTATTCTTCATTAAAGCATAAGGAACAGATCCGTGCAAGTATTTTGTCAACAGTGGTACAGCCAAGAGGATATCCTCCAAGATACTAGGTGCAATCTATGATTATTTTCTTTCCGCAATCTGCATTTGCAGTACGTTCCTCTTATGGGAAGAATCTTGCGGCACGGGATCAATGGCATAAAATTACAGCCATGTCAGGCTTTTGGTAACCTGCATGGCTGTATGTTTATGGTCTGCTTGCCAGATTTTGGCAGAGTCAGTTGTAACTTAGCACAGATGTCCCCTTCTTCAACAGCTTGCTGTAAGCGGAGGAAGCCAAATTTTAATAAGCGGTGAGCATATCTCCCGCTTCGTTGAAACGCAAATTGGAGGGAAAATGCTTATGGCATTTTCTTGAACAATGGCGTTATAATATAAGCACAAATGTTTATCTCAAAAGAACTACAGGATAAGTTTCACGGAAGGAGCTGGTGTGTTATGGGGTTGTTTCGTTACAGGGCGCAGGATGCAGATGGGGTATTGCAGGAAGGCGAGCTTCAAGCGGAGAGTGCGAGGGAGGCGGCGCGGGTGATCCGAGGGCAGATGCTGCGTGTGCTTCAAGTGCAGGAGGTACGGGAAACATGCAGGAAATGGAAGGGGTGGAAGCATCTTTCCCTGCAGCGGAGACATGCGGTGCTTTTTTGCCGCCAGCTTGCCGTGATGATAGATACACAGCCACTGCATCAGGTTTTGTCAGCGATTGGAAGCCAAGGCGGTGAGAAGGCATATCAGGAAATGGTGCAGAAGGTGTATGCAGAGGTGGAGCTGGGGCGTGGGCTGTCGGAGGCTCTTCGGGGCTACGATGATATTTTTCCGAGAAGTGCTATTCAGCTGATTGCGGCGGGTGAAGCAAGCGGAACTCTGCCTGAGGTGCTGAACCGGCTGGCTGAGCATTTGGAGAAGGATTATGCGGCGAGGCAAAGGTTTCAGGCAATTCTCGTATATCCTGTGATCCTTGCGGCAAGTGCATTGATCGTTGGCATCATCATGGTATTTTTTATTTTGCCTTCATTTGCGGCATTTTTTGAAGGTTTGTCCATGGAGCTTCCCCTGCCGACGAGAATACTGCTGTTTCTTGGAAAGCTGTTGACGGAGGACGGTGCATGGATCGCAGGAGGAGGCTTGTTCCTGCTTGTTCTTTTTGCATGGCTGTATTCTGTGGAAGGGGTACGCTATGCGGTGGACAGGTGGCTTTTGAGGATTCCTGTTTTTGGACAGCTCAAGCAAGAAACGGCTTGGATGTATCTTTTGGGAACGCAGGCGGTACTCTTGGAGAGCGGGATCCGCATGGATATGGCACTGGAGCTTGGAAAAGAAGTGACAGAGAACCGTTATCTGCAGAGGTTTATGGAAAACATGAGGAAGGAGGTTTTGGGAGGCAGTACGTTGACGGCGGTGCTATCCGGCTGTCCTGTGTTTCCTGCGATGCTCCTTCAGCTTGTTGATGCGGGGGAGCGTGCCGGCAGGCTGGAGGAAATGCTTCAAAAGGCGGCAGATTATTGCCAGCTGTCTGCGGAGATCCACACACAAAAAATGCAGGCTCTTTTGGAGCCTGCACTCATACTTGTCATGGGAGGTGTTGTAATCTTTTTTGTCCTTGCGGTTGCCGTTCCCATGCTGGATTCCATGGAAGCCGTGGGAATATGAGATTGGGACGGTTATTCAGACAGAAGTTCCTCTGCACCGTTCGGATCTTCTGTGGCATGGTGTTTTCCGAGCATAGTCAGGATGCTGTTTTTGTTGAAGATATAGGCTTCTGAGGAAAGGTCTTGGCTTTCGTGGTAGCGATGGGAGGGAGCGTTCAGGATGCCGCAGACGGTGTCGTAGATCATGTCGTTGCTGAAATAGCGGCTGGCATGTGCACGAAGGGTATCTGCTTTTTGGGGGAGAAGGCTTTGGTATTCAGGAGAGAGGTACAGGAACATCGGGATCCGTACCATATCGAAGCTGAATACGTCCGGATTGTGGGAGATGACGAGGTTTTCCCCGTGGTCTGAAAAGTAGAGCATGGCTTGAAGGTTCAGGTTTTCCACTGCGTAGTCATAGATTTGTGACAGGACGTAATCTGTATAGAGAATACTGTTGGCATAGGAATCGGCGGCAGTTGCCATGCCGGTGCCGTCTGCTGTTTTCCATTTCTCAAATTCCTTCGGATAACGGTTGTTGTAGTAGATGTGGCTTCCCATGATGTGAAGCACGATGAAGTTGTTGGCTTGCGGATCGACCTTTTTCAGATAGTCCAAAAGAACTCCGTCATATTTGTCGGAAATGTTATAGGCATCGTCCGTCCATTCCGAATGATCCGCATTCTTGGCAACGAGAGTGATAACGCTGTCGTATTGCCCATAACGTCCTTGGTTGCTGAACCACCATGTTTGGTAGCCTGCTTTTTTTGCTGCGTCAATGATGGAGCAGGAATCTATGAAGTCCTTGTCATTGTACTGGCTTTGCTCCGTCAGTGCACGCTGGAGCGTGGGGACGGTTTGGGAGAAGGCGGCATACGAGTTTTGGAACAGCAGGAAATTGGGATCGTTTTCCGCACGCTTGCTGAGCCACGGCGTGTCATCAAAGGAAAATCCGGGAGAGAAGGCTTTCATGTAATCACGGGAAGCGGATTCCCCGATAATGACGAGAACGGTTCCGGGATTTTCTGTCAGGGCAGGAAGAGCCTGTGCAGGATCAATATCCAAGGTGCTGAAGCGTTCCTCATGACGGCTGCCGTATTTTTGTGTCTGTGCAACGTAGTCAGAAACGTCATTCCATAGGCCGACGATCGAGGCTTCCGGAAGATGCCAAAAGGGAACTATGTAGATCATGCCGAGAAGCAGGGCAGCAAGCGATGCCGTATGCGAGGTCTTTGTCCTGCGGCGAAGCATGCGAAGACCGAGGAAGCAATGCAGCCTGCAGGCGAGAAGGAAAAGGAGAAGCCCAACGACTGCAATCACAAACAGCCAAAAGAATCCCACGTTGGATTCCAAAAAGTCGATGCTCTCTCTCCAGTTTGTCAGGTAAAGAGCCATGAGAGAGGCAGGGGAAAGGCAATGCCAAAACATGATGTAGTAGGCGTACTGGATAATGGGAACGGAAAGGAGTATCAGGTTGAGCAGCGACATGAAGATGCTGACAGCCTTGATTTTTTTTGTCTGCATCAGGAGCTTTTCCAGTGCCGTCAAAAAGACAAAGATCGCTGTACCGATGATGAAATCGTAGGAGATCTTTGACATGTACCATGCATTGTTGTAGGTCCAAGTGTAGAGAAGCGGGAATGCCGAGCACCACCCAAGCCCCGTGATGAGGTTTGGCAGGTTCTGCCGGCAAAAAAGAGGGATCTGCACGCTGTATTGCAGGAGCGAAAGCACCGCAACGGTCGGAAGGAGGAGAGGCAGAAAATACTTAGCACTCATGTCCTGCCCGATGTTGATGTAGAAGGCGATCAGGCAGAGAAAATAAGCAAAGGATGCTGTCGTGCTTTTTACGAGAGTGTCCTGCATTTTGGCGGAAATATTCATAGGTCACTGTCCTTTTCAAAGTATTGGGGAAACGGAATCTTTTCCTTTGTATATAGGCTTTCAAGCAACTGAGTAACACGCTTATTTTACTATAGGAGAAAAGTCTCGTCAAAATAAAAATTGTTGGAAGGATGCATTTTAAAACGCGAAAAGGGACTGCCGCGCGTTCGTCAGCAATCCCTTTTAAAAAAGGGGTCCAAGAAGCCGTTTCTTTCTTATGTCTAAAACCTGCGACTCGCAGGTGGGTGCCCTAAGTTCGGTTTCTGCTATTCGTCTGAAACGATGCAGCATCCGCCAAAATCAAATCGGATTCCCTAAAGAAAATGTAGGTTAGACATATGAGAAAGCACACGCACATCCCAGGCTTGTCCTTCTTTATGTGTATCATATCACAAAAAAATAACAGGTGCAAGACTTGACAAATTGGAATCGTATCAATAAATTACGTTTTTGCTGGAGAACACATTTTGGCGAAGCTGCACATTTTGACAGAATTTGTGCAGAAAAATGCAGACAAAATGCATGAGACCTTGTATAATAAATGTAACGACTTTTGTGGAGGAGCATGGAAATGGACGTTACGTACAGCGTGGCTATCAGCTACGGGAATGATTTGGGCTATATCGAGTATAGCGAAACGGAACGAATGGTAAATGTCGTTCTTGCAAGCGAGGAAGGGAAGAAGCTCGTTGAGGATTATCTGAGCGTTTCGCATGAAATCATGGTCCCGCACAATACCTTGATGGACATGACGAAAGAAGTAGTTCAGCCGTTGGAGAGCAAGGAGAGTCTTCAGCTGGCACTCACGAGGCTTTGGAATGAAACGAAGGTGCATGTAGATTGGTCAAGACCTGTGGATTATGTCAAAGCACACCCACGGTATTGACGGAAAAATGCAAAAGACCGTTTCCTCATGGTGTTGGGGAAACGGCCTTTCCTTTTACTTGGCATAGATTAGTGAATATGTTCCTTGTCGATGAACGGACGATTCATTTCGTTTTGGAAATCGAAGATTTTCTGGGATGCCTGTGCCTCCTTCTCATCGACAAATTCGATGGAGTCGAGAATGGAGGTCATTTGCTCGCGGATACCGTCAAGGTAGGCACGGCGAAGTGCTGCCTGTTCTCCTTTTTCTTCTTCCGTGAGGCCTTCCTTGCGTTTTTTGTGGGCAAGCTCGTTGATACGGGCAATCAGTTCTGGTGTAATCATGAAAAAACCTAACCTTTCTTTTGTGGGTCATGCTGTTAATAGCAATATTAAATCACAGCAGAATGGGAGAGTCAAGAGATTGGCGGAGGAAAGCGTTCTTTATTTAGTATATTTTTATGGTAAAAGAGGTTTGCGGAAGGGAGTTTTTTGTATGGCAGTTACGGCACCGACACCGCCAATACCGCCGACACCGCCACAGGTATCAAAGGTCATTTTGCAGGAGGGCGGTACGGTCAAGGAAACCTCAATTCCGCAGAGCCATGGACCGCAGAGCGATGAAGAGCGGAATGAAGCAAAGGCAAGAGAGTCCGTGGCAGATGGAAATGGCGCACTTTCCAAGACAACGGTGGGAGGAACGCAGGCAAAAAAGAATGGACAAGAGAAGCAGGAGGAAAAACCTGCCAGTTCCCCATCGGTTGGTTCTGTCAGCTCTGTCAAGGAGATAGATACAGAGGAACGGGATGCACAGATAGAGGCGTTGCTCAAGGAAAGCAAAAAAGAACAGGGACAGGAGAAGCAGACGGAGGTGAAGCAGCCTGTCTCCGATGCACATGGTGAACATGGACCTGTTTATTGGGGATTCAGCTTGGTCTCTGCCGTGGCTATGGTGGTCATGCTGTACAAGCATTTTCTGGTGAAAAAGGAGCGGAAGGAAGTCCCCGTGCAGGACGAAACGGAGCTTCGCCCCGGCATGACGGCGGGACAGGTACTTCGGGAAATGGAAAAGCAGGAGAGCGTGAGGCATGTTGCTCCGCCAACGGCGGCAAAGGAATATGCCGTGCAGTCTTCCGTAAAGCCTGCGTCCCAGATAGCAGAAGATCAGGGCGGGGCAGGAGCTTCTGCTAAGCCAGCCAGAATCGCACGCAAGGAAGTGAAAAAGAGCGAGGACGGGCATTTTGAAGTGCGGATCTGAAAAAGATAGTCATAAAGGGGGATGCGTAACCTTGATCCAAATAGAAAAGTTAAGACAGCATTATGAAACAGATTGTGTTTTTATGACAGCACATGCTGCCGAACGTTTTAGGCAATGCGGCATACTGGCAGAAGATGTAAGAAATGCTGTACTTACGGGGGAAATTATAGAACAATATCCTGAGGATTATCCCTATCCGAGTTGCTTGGTTTTAGGGTATTCTATAGATATGCAATATTTGCATGTTGTCATAAGCGATGAAGGATCATCTAGCAGGATTATTACAGCTTATTTCCCAAATGCAGATAAATGGCAGAATGATATGCGTACTCGAAAGGAGCTGATTTAGAATGCGTTGTTTAATTTGCAAGTCAGGAACAATGACCGAGTCTACCAGCACTTATTTTGCTCATCTTAAAAATGGCTATGTGCTAATTGAGAATGTTCCCTGCCAAACATGCAATCAATGTGGTGAAACAGTATATTCTGCATTGGTTATGGAGAGAATTGACGAAATTCTCGCAAGTGTGGAGAGATTCTCCAGCAAAATTATTGTCATGGATTATTCTGCTGCTGCGTAAAGTGAATATGCACTATGTTTTTAGTGTGCCCAAGCTTCTTGCAAATCTTGATGCTTATGCTGTATTCAAAAATTAAGTGTGCCAAACATTTTCAAAAATGTCCCCACAATTTTGAAACATTGCCTCAGCCTTTTGTGCTGGGGCTGTTTTAATTTTTTGGAATGCCTTAAACGTGACCTGTGTTTTGATATGAATTAGCTGTAACACTCTGATTGAATAAGTAAAAAGTTATTGGAAAAAGGAATAAGTTATCTGAAAAATCTGCATTTTACACATGTGAGTTAAAGGATAGCTTGGGAGAAAATGTTCGCAAGATGTTTGGGACAAACGTCTTGCGGGGGGGGACAAACCTGCTATGATAAACTGGTAAAGAGTAAAGCCATATTTGGTTTTATATCCAATACCATGTATGGTATAACGAAGCTAAGATGTCCCCTTCTTCAACAACTTGCCGTAAGTGGGGGAAGCCAAATTTTAACAAGCGGTGAGCATATCTCCCGCTTCGTTGAAACGCAAATTGGAGGGAAAATGCTTATGGCATTTTCTTGAACAATGGCGTTATAACCGTTTGTTCTATCGGGAAACTCGGGCAAAGTCCAAAGCAGGTGCCACAAACTGATGAATATTTTGAAGGCACAGTAATTTTGACACATGCATAATCTCTGCCCTTTGCAGCCTTAATAACCTGTGGGTGCAAGCCCCCAAAATAAAAAAGGAGAATAAACTAATGCCAGAACTTACACTTGGAGCAGCGATAGATGGTCTAAAGAAGATGGAACTCAAACTCATTAATGAACCCAAATTTAAAAGACACTTGCAAGAATTGAAAGAATTAGAAACCATGGCAGGAGAGCCGTTATTGATAATGGTTATGGGAGAGTTCTCAGCAGGAAAGTCTACTTTTATCAATGCTGTTCTCGGACAGGAAGTGACCGTTAGGGGGGCAACTCCTACGACAGCAGTTATTACCAAAATTTGTTATGGCGATCGTGATGAAACAATTGTCCACTTCAAGGACGGCAGAAAAAAGCAGTACGATCATCATAATTTTGTACGTTTGACAGCAGAAACGACCGCTGATAAAGAGGCTCGTCGTTTGCGCAAAGAAATGGATTATGTAGAAAAAAGATTGAATCTTTCCATTTTGAAAGAGGTTTCAATCATTGACAGCCCTGGCTTGGGGGCAATTACGGCAGGACATGAACAGACAACAAAGCGTTTTATGGGGAATGCAGATGCAGTTGTTTGGTTAATGAATGTACAGCAACCTGCAAAAGCATCGGAAGTTAATCGTTTGGAATCACTTGACCCACGCTTGAAACCCTTTGTGCTGGTCAATCAAATCGATTTGATTGACGAAGAAGAGGATGACATTGATGACATTCTGGATGATGTGTGGCAAAAAGTAAAAGGTCATGCACATTCCGTGCACGGTATATCGGCAAAAAAAGCATTGGAAGGAAGGTTGTCTGGTAACAATGCAGACGTGGAAGCCAGCAATATCGATGAATTTTTCAGCCTATTGAGGGATGAGGTGTTGCCCAATCGCGATGGATATCGTATGCATACTCTCGTACATGAAACGGCAACATTGCTCCGCCACGGAGGGGCTACCTTAAAATTTTGGTCTGATCAAATCGAATCACTGCGTGACTTCAATTACGAAATCTATGCCAATGAACAGGCGGCGCTGCAGTCATTCGAACAGGCTTTGGCAGAATTCGCACGCCTTTGGAAAGAGTATGTTTATGATAAGGGACAGGAAGCAGAGCGACAGTATTTCGAGGGCGTTTTGTATCAATATGGATTGTTAGGTCCTGCAGATACAAAAAAAGCATTAGAATGTTTTAAAGTTGCTGCAAAATATGGAGAGTCTGAAGCTGAAACGGCGTATGCCTCAGCATTGGAATCCGTTGGGTATTACAAGGATGCTTTTAGTGAATATCAGAAAGCGGCACTGCAAGAGAATGGTGAGGCTGCTGCTGGTCTTGCACGTTTGATTGAGCAAGGACATGGAAAAGGAGATGCTCAGGTGTGGTATCGCAAGGCTGCGCAATGGGGATTTATGGAAGCTCACCTTCATATTGATTACGGAAGTGATGTTACTAAGAAATTTCATGGTTTACATGAAGCAGCCCTTCAAGGTATTCCGGATGCACAAGTAGCCCTAGCTGAATGTTACAGACAGGGTATTGGTTGTGTGCGGGACACGGCAGATGTGTTCAAATGGCAATTAGAGGCAGCTAAACAAGGGTTGCATAGCCAATTTGTGCCTGTAGCTCAAGCTTATCGAAATGGCACAGGCGTAGAGAAAGATCCTGTTCAAGAATTTTATTGGCTGACTCGTGCTGCTGATTATGCCGATGCAGAGAGTGCGTTGCATGTGGCACTTTGCTTCTTTTATGGTCATGGAGTAGAACAAGATTGTGTGGAAGCATTTATCCGCTTACAAAGAATTTCCGATAATTTTTTTTATGGGAAAGTGCGTAAACAAGCAAAGATGGAACTGGACAGGCTCTTTGTACAAGGCACAGCTGAGATACAACTTCTCATTGGCGATGCTGTGTTTAGCGGAAAATTAAAAGCATTTTTTAGAGACAGTAGAGCAATAGATTGGTATAAACGTGCAGAATCTCAGGGGTCATTGGATGGAGCATACCGCAAAGGGTTATGTTTGTGGCGCATTTATCAGGAGAAGAATCATGATCCAAAGACGCATTGTGGCTCAGATGGTTTCATAGAAAAAGTTGCAGAGAGTTGGAGGCAAAGGAAGAACAAAGTGCTTTATGGTGCATACATTTCCATAAAGAAAGCCGAAAAAGCTGGTCATGTTGCGGCTGAAGGATTTCTGCAGAGGAAGTTTGAAGAAGGAATACCAGAACTTCAATATTGTATTGCTCAGGCAATTGAAACTGAAGGCAACGATTTAAGAGATGCTTTCTATTGGTATCTAAAGGCTGCGGAAGGTGGATATGCTCCTGCATTTACTGTGGTTGGAGAATTTTATTCAACTGGAAAGGGCGGGCAACAAAGTTGGTTTAATGCACTTAGTTGGCTGAGCAAAGCTAAAAAGGAAGATGGTGAGCGAGGCAAAGAGGCGTACAAAGCATTTGTGGCTCCGACATACCGCAAAATAAAACGAGGCATATCTGTTGTAGCTTTTGTGATGTTGACATTTTATTTTGTGGGATTATATATTGGGCGTGACTTTGCTGGGCATGACTTTCGATTAAATCAGCTTGCAGAACATGTACGGAAAGCAGTTGAAGAAAAACGATTAGATCAGCTTGCAGAACATGTACGAAAAGCAGTTGAAGAAAAACGAATAGTTGCAGAACGAGCTGAAAACGAAAAGAAAGCACAAGAGGAGGCAGAAAAAAAGAATCGAAAGAATCGAGAAAACAAACCAAATGTTGATGGTCAAAAAGTTTCAGATGATGTGATTGGAGGGGTAAAACTAGGAGATGATATTAAAATTGTTGAGCAAACACTAGGTAAAGCACTAAAAAAGACTGCAAGCGAAGGAAATCAAATTCGCTGCGAATATGAGCAGATGGATGTAGCTTATAAGAATGGTCGTGTTGTAGGTATTGCTGCAGATGATGAAAAATATTCTTTGACAGGAAGAGGCGTGAAGGCGGGTTCTCGTCTTGATGCAGTAATAAATAAATATGGGAAAAATTACATGCTTTATGTATATGAGAATTTAGATTTGTATGAGTATAAATTTTATGACAAAAAGGATGCTTACATTTTGAGATTTGCAGTTCGTAGAAATGATAATAGAGTTAAATATATAAGTGTACGTTATGCAAACTGAAAATTTATAGTGAGTTTTTGTACTAGGAAAGTAATTTCTATCTTAAAAAATAAAATGAGGAGGGGAAATGTATGGATTTAGCTGCATATAGTCAAAAAAAGCAGCAATTAACATTAGATTTACAAAAATTACGGACTGTATCTAAGGAATTAGCTTTGACTAATCAAATGAGTGATTTGACACAATACCTGTCTTCTCTTGAAGATGAGCATTTTGAATTGGTGGTCGTTGGAGAGTTTTCACGTGGCAAGTCAACCTTTGTTAATGCGATGTTAGGCCGTCGCATACTGCCTTCAAGCAAGAAGCCAACAACGGCGATTATAAGCAAGATCGTTTATGAGGATGTTCCTACGTACACTCTGTTTTACAAAGATGGCAGCAGAAAGGGGCTTACAGAAGATGATTTTCTCAAGATTACTGCACCTCGAGAAGGAAGTTTTTTGGATAAGATCCGCTCTTTTGCTTCCAAAAAAGAGCAGGATGAGATAGACAAAATCAGCTATGCCGAAGTCGGTTATCCTTTGAGCTTTTGCCGTGACAATGTTGAAGTCGTTGATACGCCGGGTACAAACGACTTGAATGTTGGCAGAATCGAAATCACGTATGGCTATATCAATAAGGCGGATGCTATTATCATGATTCTTTCTGCTACGCAGGCGATGTCGCAGTCGGAATCTGATTTTTTGCGTGAACGGATTTTAGGGAATCAAATTCGTGATATATTTTTTGTTATCAGCTACAAAGACCAGCTTCATGGCAAGGAGGAGGAACAAAGGGTAATTGACTTTGTTAGTGATGCCATATATAAGATAGCACCGGAACTTGGAAGCGATTTGCATATCCATCTTTTGTCCAGCAAGCAGGCTCTCGTGTATCGCCGCTTGCAGAATGGGGAGACATTGAAACCTAGTGCAGTGGCACAAAAGCCTGAAACGCTGGAAGAAACTGGATTCCCTGAATTTGAAGATGCTCTTGGCAATTTCCTGTCGGAGGAAAAAGGATGCGTGAAACTCGCAAAATATATCAACTGCGGTGTACAGGTGGGCAGTAAGATACAGAAGGATATCGCAACCCGATTGGAGGTGGCGAAGCATTCTGCTGATGATATTCGTGAGCAAGCAGCCAAGCTGGAACCAAAATTTTTGCACGCAAAGAAAGAAGTCGAGCAAGCTGTGGAACGAATGCGGAGAAACCTGCAGCAATTGCATGACGATATAGAGTCAGCTTGCAGTGAGTCAAAAAGTGATATGTATAGCATTATAGCAAGGACAGTGGATGAATATAACGGTGAAATCAATGAAAAAGAGATGAACCAGACCTTGGGGCGTGAGATGACACAAAACCAAAAAAGACTGATAGATAAGCTTCAATCCATACAAAAAAATTGTTTTGATAACGAGCAGAAAAAAATGCGAGACACACTTGTTCGTGTATGGGAAGATATCGAGTTAGAGTATCAAAGCGGATTCAGTTTGCCAACTAAATTTTCAAAGAATCCCATCAATGTCCATGTTGAAGTTCCATCTAAGGATAACGACGCAGGTTTCTTTGGGAATATCTCACTGGGGCTGGCCACACTTGGCTTTATTGTTGGTGCAGCTCCTTTGGGCATCCTCTTTTATGGTGCTGTCGGATTGCTGGCTAAATTTTTTGGTAAACAGAGGGCAAACCCAAGCGAAAAAGTCAAGCGTGAATTGCGTAAGCAGTGCGACAAGAATTATGATATCATTCGAAAAAAAATTGTCGATGCTTATGACAAGCAGGTGACAGCATTCCTCCATGCGATAGAGAATTCTGCAAATGGAAGGGTGGAGGACATGCGTTCCCAGTTGAATTCCGTCATTGCAATGAAGAATTCTCAAGAAGCAGATGCCAAGCAACAACTTGAAGCCCTGCGGCAACAGCAGGAATATGTTGGCAACGTATGCCGCCATATGCAGACCATTTTGACGAGGTGAAATATTAGTGGACATCAAAGCAAGAAAGAGACAGTTGCGGGATATTGCAAGCCAAGTAGTTGAGCGTGACTATGTGAAAAACAGACCGCAGGCACTGCATGAGGTTAACTCGCTCATCTCAGATATTCATCGTGATTTTTATACGGTGGTGGTTTTGGGAGAATTCAAGCGTGGCAAATCCACCTTTGTCAACGCAATTCTTGGAGAACCTATTTTACCGATGGATGTACTTCCGGAGACCGCGGTCATCAGTGCTATTATGTATGATGATAAGCCTTGTCTCGGTGTAGTTCATTCAGATGGAACAGAAACGGAAGGGGAGGTATCACGGGCGTATCTTCAGAGATTTTCTGCCAAGTCAGCGGCTCAGGATGATTTGGCTGGCATTCGCTATATAAAAATCGGCTATCCTATTGAGATGTTAAAAAACAAAGTGGTTTTGGTGGATACTCCGGGTGTTTCAGACATGAATCAGCAGCGAAGTGATGTTACTTACCAGTTCCTGCCACGTGCCAATACCGTGCTATTCTTGTTGGATGCAAATTCACCACTCAAAAAGACAGAAAAGGATTTTATAGAGCAGCAGCTCGTACCTCTGGGAATAACCGATATCATGTTCTTGGTCAACAAATATGATTGTGTTGATGAGGAAGAAGATGAAGACTTGCTGGATGAATTGCAGGAGCGTCTGTCCAATGCATTTGGCATTGGGAAACCAAATGCATTGCTGAATCAAATCGAGCTTTTTCCTATTTCGGCAAAGCAAGCGCTGGATGCGTGCCAGAACGATGATGCCGAATTGATGGCAATATCGGGAATGCCGGCTGTCAAGGAACGGTTGCAAGAACTTTTGACCGAAGGGCACATGGAACAAACAAAAGTTGCAGCACATCGGAAACGCCTTTATTTTCTTATGGATAAATTGGGGCGTGATTTGGATAGCAGCAAAATGATGAAACAAGCGGATGCAGATACTCTTCAGCAGTATTGCGATAAATTGGATGCAATGCTTGCCGAAAGGGGACAAAAAAAGGATAATATCAAAAACTATGCAGAGCATGGCAAGGAACGCATTTATGAAATGGCGGATAAGTCACTTTCCTTTTTCCAAAACAAGCTATCTGAGGAAGTATGCGATAACATAGAAGCATTTCGAGGTACGGATTTCAAAGCGTATGTGGAACAAGACATCCCACGGGTGGTCAAAAAAAACATTGAAGGATGGAGCGGCTTGTATGGCCCTCATCTTGACGAAGCTCTTTCTGCGTTGGAAAACGAGCTTGCACGAGGACTTAGCTACTATTTCAACCAGCAAGTAAGACTTGTGGCAGAAGGAATCGGCGGCCTTAAGTCCTCCAAGGCAATGTTTGCTCTGGAAGCTACAGATATATCCAATGTAAACTTGCAGGCGGGAGCAATTGCTGCTGTAGGAAGTTTGGGATTGCTTGCAGTCGTTGGTGGTATAGCGATGCCACTGATAAGTCTGGCGGCACTGCCTTTTTTGAGGGAGAAAATGCTGAAGGAAAAGCTTGCTGCTGCCAAGGAGGTGGTGATACCTGCGACAAAAGCGCAGATCGTTAAATCTGTAGCATTGCTGCGTCAGGAAGTTCACAAGTACATTGATCAGAGAACGGAAATGATTATTTCCAACACGGAATATGCGTATGAGCATATTTTGCTAAAAATGAGGCAAGATGCTGAGAAGGAAATTTTCTCAAAGCAAGAAGCAAAAGCCGAGACACAGCAGGAAATACGTCTTTTAATGCAAGGATTGGAAGAAATTAATCGTTGGAAGAGCCAATTATTAAAATTCGATTGATATGGAGGAGAGAAAAATGAGCATTTTTACTGATTTTGACGATTCTTTTGGTGCCGGCCAATACACAGGCATGTCTTCTGGTGATGGCGGTACAGATGTACTTCACAATGGCTCCGTTGTCGACCATATCCACAACAAGATGGGAGCAAGTTTTGAGGACGGGAAATTTGTTGTTCGTACTGCAAATCAGGTGGGTGGCATCGATACCATGGTTGATGGTCACATGGAATCGCATACCCAATCCAACATGATGGGCGGTTCGGATGTCTACCACGATGGTCATCTTACGGAAACCAGCATTCCAAATGCTGTTGGTGGGGAGGATTTCTATGATGGTGATATGCAGTTCAAAGGAATGTCAACGCCCAATGTTTTTGGCAGTGAGGACTATCTGTCTTGGGGTGGAAATGAAAATTCCATCATGCAATACGATGATCCGCTGCAGTATGCTTCAAAATTGAGATTGCGGGCATTTGATGCAGGAATGTGAAATGGAATGTCACAAGAGGTTTGACCATATCCATATCATGTCAGCCTGTTTCATTTCTGTGTTCAGAAGTAATTCAGATTACCGAATATGTTTAGAGTATTTTCGAGAGTTAGAAAGGAATTGATCTTTATATGTCTATCAGAAAAATTATGTCAGTGCTTTACTTGCTTTCCGTTTTGCTCATCTCATTCACAACACAAGCGGAGGCGGCGGCGTACCCTAAGAATCCGGATTATCTCGAAGGAAATACGAATTATCCGCTTGTGTGGGGGCATATGGATGATGGGTGGTTTCTCGATAAGGCATCCATCAAATGCGAGAAATATGAACCGCCGTGCTACATACTCTCTGCTAATTTTTTCGTTGTCAATAATGCCAATCGAGGAAATACACACATTAGTAGAGTTGTGCCGATGAGATGGTTCTACAACTACAATGATGTAGCGATGTATATCGATCAAGACTATGGCACCAATAGTTGGCGTTATATGAAACCCACTGGTTCCAATGCAGAATCAGGATTAGGAATGTATGCGGGCGAGGCTGTATTCTATATCAATTATGGGATGAAGTTCTATGGCTCTCGGACGTGGTACGATAGTTTCTTGGGGAAAAATGTTGAGGTATTTACCAATCAGTTCTATAAGAGATTTTGATTTTAACCTAATCAAATATTGCATAAACTCAGCCAAAGCGGATAAATAGCACTGCGACAGCTTTTGATAGTTGCCAGTGCTATTTTTTGCAGGGATTTCTGATGGGGCTGTTGCATGAGTGAGAAATCACTTGTGCAACAGCCTCATAATTATTTCTTCTTTTTAAGTGCTGCCCTCTTTCATGGTTGGGGGTAATAGTGGTAAAATAAAATAGTTATGGCTCATGGTACATCTCCTTTGATACTTTTTGGATGTGGTAATTTAATTCTGCCACAAGTTTTGCTGTGAGCCGTTTGTTTGTTTAATTTCATTAAGAAGGAAAGAATGGTATTGTGATGGATATGAATCTTGCTGTAATCAAGCGTTCCGGCATTACGGTTGAATATCATCGGCAAAAAATTTTTAATGCGATTGCTGGTGCGAACAACGATAGTACGGAGCAGATGACTCAGGACGAAATGATGGCGGTTACGCTTCAGGTAGAGAAGAATCTGGAGGGACGCGACCATGTGACGGTGGAGGATATACAGGATATCGTAGAAAAGGAGCTGATGAAGCATGATTTCTATGATATTGCAAAGAAGTATATTAGATATCGCCAGCGTCACGAAGAACGCCGTGCCGCACAAAAGCATTTGATGGGTTGTTATCGGGATATTTTCTTTGCGGATGCCGTGGATTCGGATATGAAGCGGGACAATGCAAATATCAACACAGATGCATCGATGGGAATCATGCTGAAGCTTGGTGCAGAGGGTGCAAAGCATTTTGTCGATAATTATGTTTTGCCGGAGGCATATGCTTCGGCAGATAAGGATAACTATATCCATATCCATGACAAGGATTTCAGCTTGATTACGTTCAACTGCTGCCAGATCGACCTGCTGAAGCTGTTTCATGGAGGTTTTTCAACGGGGCATGGTTTCCTTCGGGAGCCAAATTCGATCCGTGCTTATGCATCGCTTGCCTGCATTGCGATCCAGTCGAACCAGAATGACATGTTTGGCGGGCAGTCCATTAACTGCTTCGACTATGCGATGGCAGAGGGCGTAAGGAAATCCTTCCGCAAGGCTGTGGCAAGTGAAGCATTCAAAGCGGCGGCGTATCGATTCGGTACCGAGCCTTTTGACGGGGAAAAGGCTTTTCAGAAGGCTTTTTCGAGTGCTGCAGATCTGACAAAATGCTGCTTTGCGGAATCTAGGGAAGGGGCTGTTTATGAGTCTTCCGTGGAGGAGATCCAACGAGGCTTGGAGCATGTTCTGCAAGAGAACTATCATCTTCCGACAGAGAATGCGGCGAAGGATGCGGAGACGATCTATGACCTTGCTTGCAGAGATGTGGTGGAGGAGACGCATCAGGCAATGGAAGCCTTAATCCATAATTTCAATACGCTGCACAGCCGTGCCGGTGCGCAGGTGCCGTTCAGTTCTATCAATTATGGAATGGATACGACACCGGAAGGCCGCTTGGTGACGAGCGAGGTGCTGAATGCTATTATGGCAGGGCTTGGCAATGGGGAAACGCCGATCTTCCCAATTTCGGTCTTTCAGCTAAAGGCGGGTGTGAACTACGATCCGGAGGACGTGAATTACGACCTGTTCCAGAAAGCCTGCCGTGTCAGTGCCAAGAGGCTCTTTCCTAACTTTGTCAATTTAGATGCACCGTACAATTTGCAATACTACAAAGAGGGCGACTACAACAGCTATGTGGCAACGATGGGATGCCGTACCCGCGTCATGAGCAACATCAATGGACCGGAGGAATCCGGCAGCCGAGGAAATTTCTCTTTTGTTACGATCAATCTGCCGAAGCTGGCATTGGAAGCAGAAGGCAATTTGGACAAGTTTTGGGCACTTTTTGACAAATACATTGCAGTTTCGCATGATTACCTGCAATTCCGATTGAAGACGATTGAGGAAAAGCATGTTTATAATTATCCGTTCCTGATGGGGCAGGGTGTGTGGATGGACAGCGAAAAGCTGGCTCCCAATGATTCCATTCGGGAGGTCTTGAAGCATGCTTCGTATTCCATCGGTTTTTGCGGATTGGCGGAATGTCTTGTAGCACTGACGGGAAAGCATCACGGTGAGAGCGAGGAATCGCAGAAGCTGGGACTTGAGATCGTGGGGCATCTTCGCAAGGCAGTAGATGCGTATACGAAGAAGGAGTCTATGAATTGGACCTGCTTTGGCACGCCGGCAGAGAGTACGGCGGGACAGTTCCAGCGTTCCAACCGAAAGGTTTACGGCGTGATACCGGGGGTTACGGATCGTGACTATATGACAAACAGCAGTCATGTTCCTGTCTACTACAAGATTCGTGCCATTGACAAGATCCGCATAGAGGCTCCTTATCATGCACTTGAGAATGCAGGCCATATTGCTTACATCGAGATGGACGGGGATCCCTCCAAGAACATTCAGGCGTTTGAGGCGATCGTCCGTGCAATGCATGACCATGATATGGGATATTTTTCCATCAACCATCCGGTAGACAGGGATCCTGTCTGCGGTTATACGGGAATCATAGAGAATGAGTGTCCGCATTGCCATCGCAAGGAAGTGGAGACTGGAACCTTCGTGATAAAGAGAATGAGGGTATGAGAATCAGAGAGGAAGCGTTGATATGAAAACGATATATACAGACAAGGCACCGGCAGCTGTCGGGCCATACAGCCAAGCAATCGCAGTAAATGGAATGTTGTACCTTTCCGGGCAGATCGCCATTTTGCCGGAAGCAGGGAAAATCGTCGCAACGGACATTGAGGGGCAGGCAGAGCAGTGCTGCAAGAATATAGAAGCTGTGCTTTCTGAGGCTGGCACAGATATGAGTGCTGTGGTGAAAACGACCTGTTTCCTTGCGGAAATTGCAGATTTCCAAAAGTTTAATGCTGTCTATGCAAAGCATTTTATCAGCAAACCAGCGAGAAGCTGTGTTGCAGTCAAGAATCTGCCGGCTGGCGCACTTTGTGAGGTAGAAGCGGTAGCAGTCTTGAAGGAAGCATAAGGACTTGGGATGCGCATGGTATTGGCTGTGCGCATTTTTGCATAGGTGAAGGAAGAAAGGACGGAATGGGGAGGATTATGTGAGAGACAGGAAATATTTTGCAGGGTTGCTCATGGGGATTCTTTTGCTGGCATTTCTGGTCAGCGGCTGCCAATCCGCAAAGGAGGGGGACAGCAGGCAGGCAGATCTCAAGGAAGAAGGCACGTTCCATATCGTGACTTCCTTTTATCCTGTATATGTTGCAACACTGAACGTCACGCAGGGAATCGATGGGGTGGAGGTCGTCAATATGACTAAGCCGCAGACGGGCTGCCTGCATGATTACCAGTTGACGACAGAGAATATGAAAACGCTGGAAAAGGCGAAGGTATTTGTAGTCAACGGGGCTGGCATGGAGAGCTTTTTGGACAAGGCGATTAAAGCACAGAAGGACATGAAGCTGGCAGATGCCTCGGAAGGGATCACCTTGCTGAAGGACGAGGCGGGCGAAAATCCGCATGTATGGCTGAGCGTTCCAAACGAGATCCTTCAGGTCAAGAATATTGCAAGGCAATTAGGGGAAGCAGACAAGGCACATGCGGAAGCGTACCAAAAGAATGCAGATGCTTATATAGCGAAACTCAACACGCTTGCAGAGGAAATGCATAAGGAGCTGGATAATGTTCCGCAGAAGGATATCGTTACCTTTCATGAGGCATTCCCATATTTTGCAGATGAGTTTCATTTGAACATCATCAGTGTCGTAGAGCGGGAGCCGGGAACAGAGCCGACTCCATTGGAGCTTGAAAAAACGATTCAGCAGGTGAAGGGGCTTTCCTCCAAGGTTCTCTTTACAGAGCCGCAGTATTCCCCACATGCGGCGGAAACTATCGCAAGGGAAACGGGTGCTGTCATCTATCCGTTGGACCCTATTGTTACAGGGGACGCGGACGAGCCGCAGGAAAAGACACGGGAGGCATATTTGGAGCGTATGCGTGAAAACATGAAGGTATTGAAAAAGGCACTTGCAGGAAATGCATGATGACACGAGCGTGTGTTTGGCAAAAATATGAAAGGGGAATTGGAGCATGATGAACAAAAAAGCTTTGCAGGCAGGGATTCTTTGCGCATTGCTGGCAGGCTGTGTGAGCCTTGAGGGAACGGCGATGGCAGCGGAGAGCGCAGTTGTACAGCAGGAGACAAGGGCAAATAACAGCGAAGGAACGAAGGCAGACCGTGCAGGAAAGGTCGTTTCGCAAAAGGCAAAAGAAATAAAGAAGGCAGGAATTACGGCAGAGCAGAAGGAACAGTTGGACAGGGAACTGGAGGCATTGGTCGGCGAAGGGCCTTTGCAGGTGCCGGGACTTTGCGTAATCGGCTATCGGGACGGCAAGGAAGTCTATCGAAAGGCAGCTGGCAGGGCATATATTGATGCAAAGGACTCCGAGAAGGACAAGGAGGTTACGGCAGATACTCGTTTCCGTGTTGCTTCGGTGAGCAAGATGTTTGTGGATTTTGCACTGATGAAGCTGGTGGAGGAAGGAAAAATAGATCTGGACGAGGATTGCAGCAGATATCTTGGCATGAAGCTTCGGAATCCAAACTATCCAGAGATTCCTATTACGGTGCGGATGCTTGCACTGCATACGTCCTCCCTGCGGGATGGCAAAGTATATGGCATATCGTCCTCGTATGGCCTCAAGGAGTTTTTCACTCCGGAGGGAATGTTTTGGGAGGATGGAAAACACTTTGCCCCAAAAGGGCAGAAGCCAGGGGAATATTTTGCATACTGCAACTTGAATTACGGTGTTTTGGGAACAGTTATCGAGGCTGTGACGGGCGAACGGTTTGATGAGTACCAAAAGAAGAATATTTTCAAGCCTTTGGATATTCAGGCAGAGTACATTCCGGGGAATTTTTCCAAGAAGGAATTTGAGAAGCTGGGAACGATTTACAGAAAAGTAAACGAGAAGGGCGTATGGAATGAGAATGGTTCTTGGTATGGGCAGTCGGACAATTATCAAGGAAAGAAGCCAAAGGCAGAGCAGGTGATCATTCAAAATCCGTATGCCAAGGACTATAATACTGTGAGTGACTTGACGAAGTACCAGCCCGGAACGAATGCAACGGTCTTTTCGCCGCAGGGCGGGCTTCGGATCTCAGCAGAGGAGCTGGCACATGCACTTGAAATGCTGTTGAACGATGGAGATTATCGCGGAAGGCAGGTTTTGAGCAAGGCATCCGTGCAGGAGATCTTGAATCAGCAGTGGGTGTATGATGCAGAGAAGAAAAACGGAAGCACCTATAATGGAACGATTCAGTCCTATGGGCTTGGCAATTACAAGATCTACGGCGATCGGCAGGGTTCTCGTGTCTGCAAGGATAAGGTCGTGGATCTGATCGGGCATGAAGGCGAGGCTTATGGCATGATGAGCGGACTCTTTTTCCAGCCTGCCCAGAAGAATGGTTTTATTTATGTCATGAACGGTACGGCAGTAGAGGAGGACACAGATTCCCGCAGTATCGGGACATTCAGCGGGCATTACATTTGGGAGGAAGAAGTCATGAATCCCATTTGCAATATTTTGATGGACGGGAATTGATGTTTTGAACTTACTTTTTAGTGCCTGCCATGTCAGATGGCAGGCATTTTTTTTGGAGGGAAAACGATGCAGGAGAGTCAGCTTAGGGAACGTATCAGGGAGGCAATTCATAGGGCAAGGGAGCAAAAGCCATTAGTGCCGTCCCTTACCAATGCTGTGACAGTTTCTTTGGTGGCAAATGCCCAGCTTGCTGTCGGCGGTGCTGCGGCGATGTTTTACCTGCCCGATGAGGGGGAGGCGATGGCACAGGCAGGGGAGGCTATGTACATTAATCTGGGAACGATGCTTCCTGTATATGCTGAAACGGTTCCCCGTACCGTGCGTGTTCTCTCGGAGATGGGGACACCGTGGGTGCTGGATCCTGTTGGAATCGGTTTTGGGGTTCTGCGCAGAGAACTTTTGCTGGAATTTCAGCAGTACCGGCCAAGCATCGTGAGAGGAAATGCCTCAGAGATGATTGCACTTGCAAGCTTGTGGGGGCTGGCTGACGGTCTTTCTCAGGGAATGCACGGAGTAGATTCTTTGGACGAGGCAGAGGATGCGAGGGAAGCTGCCATCGCTCTTGCCCGTTTTTTAGGCGGAGCAGTTGCGGTATCTGGGGGCGTGGATCTTGTTACGGACGGAAAACAGGTGGTATATTTGGAGGGAGGCAGCCCGCTGATGGAGCGTATGACGGGGGCGGGCTGTTCCTTGGGGGGCGTGTGCGCTGTATACCTTGCTGTTTCTGATCCCTTTACTGCGGCACTTGCGGGAACGGCAATGTATGATGCAGCGGGAAAGATGGCGGCACGGGAAGCAAAAGCACCTGCTTCCTTCCAAACGGTATTCTTGGACAAGCTGTATCTCATGAAGGAGGAAGAAGCGGCAGATTGCCTTATGAGATTGGAGAAGGCAGAAGCAAAATGAGGAAGGGCTGTTGCACGCAATTGTAACGTGCAGCAGTTTTTTGATGGAAAAAATACCTGAATTGCAATATCGAATCGGACACTGGACAGAAAAGCTTTATGCGGTTGGTGCGAGAAGGGACGATTGTGCGTCAAACCGTTCCCTTGGGGTTCGATATCTGAACATCTTTCGAGGCAGATTGTTGATGAAGTATTCCGCTTTCTGCACGGTGAAGTCGGACACTGCGCTTCTCAAAATCAGTGACCTCGTCCAGCTTATAGGGCGTTATAACGAAGCAGGGGATGTCCCCTTCTTCAACAGCTTGCTGTAAGTGGGGGAAACCAAGGGTTAACAAGTGGTGAGCAAACTTTCGCTTCGTTGAAACGCAAATTGGAGGGAAAATGCTTACGGCATTTTCTTGAACAATGGCGTTATAAAATTCTTGATTTGTGGTATTATATGTAGTACTATAATAACAGGAGGTGAGGATTTGAGCAAGTGGGAAAAACTTTTAGAGAAAATCAGGAACAATCCCAAGACGGTCACTTTCGAGGAAGTAGACAGGGTGATGAAGCGGTTAGGTTACGATGCCAAGTTTCCCCGCAACGGTTCAAGCCATTGTACCTACCGAAAGCCGGTCACACACCTGTTACAGTTCCCAGGCATGAGCCATACGTTAAAGAGGAATATGTGAAGCAGGTCGTTGAGATCATGGATGAGGACTAAGCAGGAGATGGCGGGAAACCGCCACCGAACGCATAACATAAGAGGGGGCATACGAATGGCAGAAAAAAAGACAGTAGAGTATTATATGGCTCTGCCCTATCAGGAGGTCATTGTGGCAGCCAAGGAGGGCGGCTATGTGGGTTACATCCCAGAATTGAAGGGGTGCATCACACAATCGGAAACCAAGGCGGGCATACTGGATATGCTGGAAGATGCAAAGGCTTGCTGGTTAGAGGCGGCTTTGGAGGATGGCATTGAAATACCTGAGCCGCAGGATGAAAGCGAGTACAGCGGCAAGTTCAATCTTCGCATTCCCAAAAGCCTGCACAGGACGTTGGCATTGACAGCGAAGCGGGAGGGCGTGAGCTTAAATCAGATGGCGATGTATGCCATTGCCAGCGGTTTGAATGTACCGATCAGAACCACAACGAACGGATAATCAAACAGACAGACGAGAGGGCATTGCCGAAACAGGCAGTGCCTTTTTGTGCCTGCTTCTGAATTAGCAATTCAAAAAGTAATGAGGCTGTTGCACGAATTCATGCAACAGCCTTCTTCAGTTTCAAGCGATAAAGAAGGCTGCATAGAGCTTCCTTTGGTTATGCTTGTATGTCTATGTCATTTTCTGGCAGGTCTATTTCCACATTGTAGGTTGGTATCGGAGTTTCGACAGGATCGGGTATGGAGCTGGGGGATTGTTCCCATTGGCGGTCATTATCGTTTTGCTTGCTGATTTTGTTGTATTCCTCTTCCTCTTTGCGGGAGTGTTTGTGCTGTTCGAGAGCTCCTGCTGATTTTGCCAAGGAATACAGGTCTGGCGAGAATTCCGCCAATTCTTTCTCGTCAGCAGGAGAAACTTTGCGTCCGTGCATGATGCGTGCCACTGTCTGCATGATGCGGGATTCCTTTTGAGCGCCTTTTTGCATGGATTCGCTCTGCCTTTGGGCATTTGTTGCTTGGATTGCCAGCATGTTCGCAGTTGCTGTTTCCTGCTGCAGCTTCTGCATGGTTTTGTCCTTGGCAGTCAGTGCCTTCTTCATGGAATCGGAGAGAAAGTATTGCTGGCCGTTCAGTTCAACATAGCCGTTCTTCACAGCTTCATGCAGGTCGGCTGCATTGGTGAAGCACAGCCTGCGATTTTTTCCTTGTCCAAGGAGTTGGACGGTCGCTGTTTTGGTGACAGCCTGCACAGGGGCATTGTTTTTTGCTGCCTGTCCTGCGGCAGAAAGCAAGACAACATCGGAGGGGAGTCCTCCTCGCTCCTGCATTGTTTTTGGGGTGCTTTGTTGGCTATGTGTGCTGCCCAGTATTTTCTCGTTTGTCTGGAAATCCTTTTCCATTTGTGATAGATGCGTAATTTGCATCATATTCGCCTCCTTGGTGAAAACGCAGCTTAAAGTATCCGTTGCAGGTATTTTACCATATTTTGGGGTTTATTCAAGCTTGGGGTTATGAATGAATCTCTGTAATTGATATCCTATCGAATTATGAGGTATTCTATGATAAAATATTGACGAGTCATAGGAGGCTTTTTAGCATGGAAAGACAGGGAAGGGAAATTCACAAAGTAAATAAATTCGGATTTGCAGGGATGATGTAGATGAAAATGTGTTGAGTTATATAGACGCAAAAGACACCCAAGAAGGAAATAGAGCTTGCAGAAAAATATAACGAAGCTAAAGATGTCCCCTTCTTCACCAGCTTGCTGTAAGTGGGGGAAGCCAATTTTCAACGAAGCGGTGAGCAAACTTTCGCTTCGTTGAAACGCGAATTGGAGGGAAAATGCTTATGGCATTTCCTTGAACAATGGGGTTATAATAATGCCAAGAATTGAATTTGGATTTGCAGGGATGATGTAGATGAAAAAATTAACGGATATATGTGATATTCAGTATGGATATGCATTTGACTCGGCATGTTTTACGAAAGATAGTTCTTATCCACCGTTAGTAAGAATACGAGATGTAAATGGTGCTTGTAATATACTTAGAAAAAGTAAGCAGGACTTCGATTTCGAGGAACTGTGTAGGGGGCTTTTGGACAGCCCCTTGAGAATAAGGGTATCCTGACAGCTAACTCCTTCTGGATATACTGTTAGGCGTTAGTCCGTGTACCAGACTTCTCAAGAATCTCCCGCTTTTGTAAGCGGGAGAGGTTCAATATCCCTGAATACACTGTTGATGATGAAGATGAGGATTTGGATTCAGAGGATGCAGATGATTCAGATGAATCGGATGAAGACGAAGAATAGGAGGGCGCAAGATGGAAAACAATATTGTATATCATGGCAGTAATGTTAAGGTTGCCACTCCCAGAATTTTAGTTGATGGATTTTACAAAGACTTCGGCTATGGCTTCTACTGCACAAAGCTTGAAAAACAGGCAAAAAGATGGGCTCTTACTAAGAAGGGGGCATCTGTAGTAAGCAGATATGAATATGTTGCTAATAAAGATTTAAAGATTCTTTCTTTTGATGAAATGACAGAGGAATGGCTGGATTTTGTGGCAGACTGTCGTAGAGGAATAGATCACGATTACGATATCGTTGAGGGTCCTATGGCGGATGATCAGATTTGGAATTTTGTGGAATGGTTTGCAACTGGAAGAATTTCTAGGACTGCGTTTTGGGAACTTGCCAAATTTAATCATCCTACGCATCAGATTGTATTTTGCAACGAGGGGGCTTTAAAATGTATTTGTTTTGAAGGGAGTGATACTTTATGATGAATAAATATTTCCCAGATGAAGAAATTGCAGTGGATGACTTATATTTTATATGCTATATGATCGAACGTGTTGCCAGAAAATTGCATCAGCGCAATCGATATGTTGCAAATACCATTGGAAAAGATGAATTATACCATTTGATAAGCTGTGCTAATGTATTGCACTGTGAAAATCCGGAGAAAGTTGAAGAAGAATGGATTGAAAACTATAAGCTTGGTAAAGGCGATTTTGACATTACAAAGGTTGATGAAGAATTGGCAGATAAGATACCTGATGCACTTGATATGGGGGCTGTATATCAAAGATTAATATCGGATACTTTAGATGAAGATGAGGATTATGTGGATGGAATAATTCGCATATATAACAATGAAATCTGCGATACCATTGATAATTATAATTGCAGTGCTTTTTATGAACCATCATATGTTATAGCAAGAGCATATCAGAATGGTGGATTCTAAATATGGGGCAAAGGAGGCGCAGATGCACTTGTCAACAAAAATTGGACACGAAATATAACGAAGCTAAAGATGTCCCCTTCTGTAAGTGGGGAAAGCTAAATTTTAACAAGTGGCGATTATATCTCCCGTTTCGTTGAAACGCTGACGAAGAAGGGGCGGGGCTGTTGCATGAGTAAGAAATCACTTATGCACAGCCTCGTTATTTTTTGAATTACTTGAAAAAGACGGAACCATGAATTTATTTTCATCTTATGCAATACGTTTTTGTTCAATAAAATCAAAATTTTATTGAAATGAAAAAATCTCTTGCGTTTATATAGGAAATAATGCTTTTGCGTAGAATCATCATAGGTAGAGGGAATTTTCTAAAATCTGTGGTGATTTTTATATTGTGATAGGGAGGCATATGAGATGTACAACGAGGAGTACAAGCGTTGGTTTGGTTTTGATTTGGAGGATCCGGATCTGTACCCTGAGCTTGCAAGAGTGGAAGGAAATGACGAGGAGATCAAGGATCGCTTTGCGGTTTCTTTGAAATTTGGTACGGCAGGGCTTCGCGGTGTGCTTGGAGCGGGAACGAACCGAATGAATATCTATGTGGTTCGTCAGGCAACACAGGGACTGGCTAATTGGGTAAAGACGCAGGGCGGTTCGCAGACAGTAGCTTTGAGCTATGATACGCGTTTGAAGAGTGATGTTTTTTCCAAGGCGGCGGCAGGTGTTTTGGCAGCTAATGGCATTAAGGTCCGCATTTATGATGCGGCGATGCCGGTGCCGGCATTGTCCTTTGCAACGAGGTATTATAAGTGCAATGCAGGTATCATGGTGACGGCTTCGCACAATCCTGCGAAGTACAATGGATATAAGGCATATGGTCCTGATGGATGTCAGATGACAGATGATGCTGCGGATATTGTTTATCAAGAGATTCAGAAAACGGACGTATTGACAGGGGCGAAGTTCGTTTCCTTCTCGCAGGGCGTAGAGGACGGCATGATCCGCTTTGTCGGCGATGATTGCAAGAAGGCGTTCTATGAAGCAATCGAAGCATGTCAGGTTCGTCCGGGACTTGCAAAGACGGCAGGTCTTAAGCTGGTTTACAGTCCGCTCAATGGTTCTGGCCTTACACCGGTTACGCAGGTGCTGAAGGATATTGGCATTACAGATATCACGATCGTTCCGGAGCAGGAGTACCCGAATGGTTACTTTACGACATGCAGTTATCCGAATCCTGAGATCTATGCAGCACTGGAAGCTGGCTTGAAGCTGGCAACGGAGTGCGGTGCAGACCTCATGCTGGCAACGGATCCGGATGCGGATCGTGTTGGTATTGCAATGAAGTGTCCTGACGGTTCTTATGAGCTGGTCTCCGGCAATGAGATGGGAGTTCTTCTCCTTGACTATATTTGTGCAGGCCGCAAGGAAAAAGGGACGATGCCAAAGGATCCTGTTGCTGTGAAGTCCTTGGTTTCTACGCCTCTTGCAGATGCAGTGGCAAAGAGCTATGGTGTGGAGCTTCGCAGTGTGCTGACAGGCTTCAAGTGGATCGGCGATCAGATCTTGGGGCTTGAGTCCAAGGGAGAGGAGAATCGTTTCATCTTTGGATTTGAGGAAAGCTATGGGTATTTGGCAGGTACTTATGTCCGTGACAAGGATGCTGTTGTAGCTTCGATGCTGATTTGTGAGATGGCGGCTTACTATCGGAGCATTGGATCGAGCATTAAGCAGCATTTGGAGGAGATCTACGATAAGTACGGCAGATATCTCAACAAGATAGACAGCTTTGAATTCCCAGGGCTTACCGGTATGGATAAGATGGCGGGAATCATGCAGAAGCTGAGGAAGGAGCCGCCGCAGGAGATTGGCGGTGTCAAGGTAGTCAAGGCACTGGATTACAAGGATACGGCGGCAACGGGATTGCCGGCGGCAAATGTACTGAGCTATCAGATGGAAAATGGTGCAACGATCATCGTGCGTCCTTCCGGCACAGAGCCGAAGATCAAGACCTATTTCACGACACTCGGAAAGGATCTTGCTGAGGCACAGGCACAGAAGGATATGTTTTCTGAGGCATTGAAGCCGCTGTTTTCGTGAATCCTGTGTGATGCGTAAAAAATAAAGACAAATGAAATGCTCCTAAGGCAGGCTTGCCTTAGGAGTATTTTGCAGAGAGGCTCCCTTTTTAGAGTGCCGTGTTTTCAAGTGCGTGGAAACTATGGTACAATGCAGGTAGGAGAACTTGCGATTGCGATAGGATTTTTTGAATTGTTTTATGTTAGGAGTTTTGTGCTTGATGGAAAATACTTTTGCTGCCTTGGGAATAGCGGAGCCATGGCTGGCAGCACTGAATAAGGGAAATTTCAGAAAACCAATGGAAATTCAAGGGCTTGCCATCCCAAAGGTACTCGCTGGTACGAGCCTGATCGCCCAAGCACCGACGGGGACAGGAAAGACGTTGGCATACCTTTTGCCGATTCTGCAGGGGATAGATACGGAGCTGCCGCATGTGCAGACTGTAGTGCTTGCACCGACCTATGAGCTTTCCATGCAGATTGCACGGATGGCACGGCAGCTTGCTGATGATGCAGGAAGCCCCGTGCGGGTATTGGGGCTGATCGGCGGAGCGAACATTGCAAGGCAGGCAGAAGGCTTGAAGAAGAAGCCGCACCTGATTGTAGGTTCTGTTGGCCGCATGATGGAGCTTTACCGCAAGGGAAAGCTCAAGCTGCAAGGGGTTCAGGTCTTGGTGCTGGACGAGTTTGACCGTTTGCTGGACGATCAAAACATTCAGATGGCTGCAGGCTTGGTAAATGTGCTGCCAAAGGAGGGCGTGCAGTATCTTCTTTTTTCAGCAACGGCACCTAAAAAGACGATGGAACGGGCAAGCTTCCTGCCATGCACGGAGGTGGTGCGTGTCAAGGCTTCACCTGTGGTGGCAGAAAAGCGGGAGGATTACTGCGTCATTGTGCCGTTTCGCAAGAAGCTGGAAATGCTTCGCAGGCTTGCAAGATCGATTCCCATGAAACGGGGACTGGTTTTTGTCAATAAGGCTTTTGATGCAGAGCGAACCTTGGAAAAGCTGTGCTACGAGGGCATACGGGCAGCTTCCCTTTTGGGACGTGCAGACAAGATAACACGCAGGAAGGCATTGGAGGACTTTGCCAAGGGGAAGGTGCAGCTTCTTCTTTCTACGGATCTGGCGGCACGAGGTCTGGATGTTCCCGAAATTGATTATGTAGTGAATCTTGACCTGCCTGATTCGTCAGATATCTACCTGCACAGGGCAGGCAGGACAGCACGCGCGGGGCATCCCGGTGCAGTTATTACACTTGCCGACAGCAAGGAAGCAAGGAAGCTGGAACAGCTGGAGGAGCGATTGGGGATTCGCATAAAGCCTTGGAAGCCAAAGAAGGAAGGCGAAGGGAAGAAGCCAAAACGTGGCGGACATCTGCAAGGGAAGCAGCCTGCATGGAAGAAGGGCACAGGTGACAGAAAACGTCTGCACAAGGAAGCAGGGTTGAAATGAGTTCAGTTCGTATTCCTGACAGAAAAAGAACTGGCAGGGGTATATGAGGAAGCAGTCCGTGCTTCCTCAAATAACGAAGCTAAGATGTCCCCTTCTTCAACAGCTTGCTGTAAGTGGGGGAAGCCAAATTTTAACAAGCGGTGAGCATATCTCCCGCTTCGTTGAAACGCAAATGGGAGGGAAAATGCTTACGGCATTTTCTTGAACAA
>JAZLHW010000145.1:0-3497 GCA_045617105.1 Selenomonadaceae bacterium
CCGCTACGATTTTGAAGTCACTTTGAAAAAGCTCTACCTGCTCCGGCTCCAGCCATGCAATCTCGAACACGTTGATGCGGTAGTCGCTGACGAATGGTTTCAATGCTTCTGGAATGTCAAGAAGCTCATGCAGGCTTTTTGCCTTGTTCCAGTGCTTCATGCCAAAATACAGCACCAGTGTTACGGCAGGGTAACGAGTCTTTCTGCCGTTCTTTTCCGCTTTTTCATCGTTCAGCTGGTTTCGGTATGCCGCACCGTCGTAGCTGATGCATCGAATGGGCATGTCGGGATCTATGTCTGTCTGGTTCTCCAAGCCAAATCTTTCTCCCCAAGCACATCACCTCGCTTCTTCCTGTAATTGTATTATACAAGAAAAATTCAGCAAAAAAATAAAAAATGGATACTGTCAATAGTTTTCACAAATTCAATGATCAATTCTTCCTTTTGGGTAATAGTCATCTCGATTTTTTGTCGGAAGCAGCCTGCCGCATTGGGATATTATCATGAATAGTACATACTTTTTGTTCAAATTGAGGACTATTTCTTGTCATGGGCGATGGATTTGGATAAAATAATAACGAAGCTAAAGCTGTCCCCTTCTTCAACAGCTTGCTGTAAGTGGGGGAAATCAAATTTTAACAAGCGGTGAGCATATCTCCCGCTTCGTTGAAATGCGAATTGGAGGGAAAATGCTTATGGCATTTTCTTGAACAATGGCGTTATAAAGAAATAAATCATGGCTATAAGAGGTGTGCGCTTGTGAATGCACAGGAAAAGGAATTGTCACAAAAAATAATAAGTGAAATAACAAGACTGAGCAAAGGGAGAAGTCAACCTTGGCGTTTTATGGAAGTCTGCGGGACACATACGGTATCTATCTTTCGGGCAGGGCTTCGTCAGATGCTTCCAGAGAGCGTGGAGTTGGTGTCCGGCCCTGGCTGTCCTGTCTGTGTTACGGCAGATGATTATATGGACAAGGCGAATGCCTACGCAGGTATGGAGGATGTCATTGTTGCGACTTTTGGGGACATGCTGAAGGTTCCAGGGACAGAGTCGAGTCTTGGTGAGGCAAAGGCGGCGGGGGCGGATATCCGCATTGTTTATTCACCGATGGACAGTTTGTCGATTGCAGAGGAGAATCCGGAAAAGAAGGTCGTGTTTCTCGCCGTTGGCTTCGAGACGACAGCTCCCACCGAGGCGGCGGCAGTCCTTGCAGCAAGGGAGCGAAAACTCAGAAACCTGTACATGCTTTCTGCACAAAAGCTGGTGCCTCCTGCGCTTCGTATGCTGATGGACGATCCCAAGGTTCGGGTAGATGGTTTTTTGCTTCCGGGGCATGTGGCGGTCGTCAGCGGTACGGAGGTCTTTCGTTTTGTTGCAGAGGAATATCATGTGCCGGGCGTGGTGGCAGGCTTTGAGCCGCTCCAGATCCTGCGCGCCCTGTATCGCTTGGCAGTTCAGGCAAGCAGCGGGGAGGCAAGAATCGAGAACGAGTACGGCAGTGTGGTTCGCCCAGAGGGAAATCCTGTTTCGATGCAGGTGATGTCCAAGGTCTATGAGCCAGTGGACGCAGTGTGGCGGGGCATTGGCGTGGTAGCAGAGTCGGGGCTTCGTTTGCGGGAGGAGTTCAAGGAGTTTGATATCGAGCGGGTGCGGCCTGTAGAAGCGCTTCCCAAGAAGCGAAGGACGGCTTGCCGCTGCGGTGAGGTGCTTCGGGGAATCGTCCTGCCTGCGGAATGTCCGCTCTTTGGCAAGGTATGCCAGCCAACCCATGCGGTTGGCCCATGCATGGTTTCGGTGGAAGGCGTTTGTGCTGCTTGGTACAAGTACGGGCAGGGACGTTTTTCCTTTGGCGGAAGTGGGAAAAGGAATGGAAAGGAAGTGCTGGCATGAGTTTGGACAGGATTACTCTGGCACATGGCGCTGGCGGAAGGATGAGCCAAGAGTTGATGGAGAAGGTGATTTTGCCAGAGTTCGGGAATCCCCTCCTCAATGAGCTGCATGACGGGGCAGTGGTGGAATTGAAGGGACGGACGGCATTTACTACGGATTCCTATGTCGTAAAGCCGCTCTTTTTCCCCGGAGGAAATATCGGGAAGCTGGCAGTTTGCGGAACGGTGAACGATCTTTCCATGACAGGTGCTGTGCCGAGATACCTTTCTGTCGGCTTAGTGCTGGAGGAAGGCTTTCCCGTCAAGGATCTGCAGGCGATTCTTCATACGATGCGGGAAATGGCGCAGGAGGCGGGGGTTTCCATCGTTACGGGAGATACGAAGGTCGTCGGCAAGGGACAGGCGGACGGTATTTTCATCAATACGGCAGGCGTGGGGGATATCCTTTCAGGGACGGACATTTCGCCAAGGAAGGTAGCTCCCGGCATGAAGGTCTTGCTTTCTGGCTACTTGGGAGACCATGCGGCTGTGATCTTGGCAGGGCAGCATGGTTTGGAAATTCCTGAGTACCTGCATACGGACTGCGCTCCGCTGAACCGCATGATACGGGCGATGCTGGAGGCTGTGCCGGAGATAGCGATGCTTCGGGATCCGACAAGGGGTGGCGTTGCGGCTGTTCTCAATGAAATTGCCGCAGCCTCGCAGGTAGGGATCTTGATAGATGAAGAACGGCTGCCCGTTCATTCCGAGGTACAGGGAATCTGTGACCTCTTGGGATTTGATCCGTTGGAGCTTGCCAATGAGGGCAAGGTGGTTGCCTTCGTGCCGGCAGGCAGGGAGGAGGAGGTTCTTTCTGTTATGCGTTCCTTCCCCTATGGAAAGAATGCCTGCGTGATTGGGGAAACGGTTGCTGAGGCTGTGGGGCAGGTGGGACTGCGCACGGCGATCGGAGGGATCCGTGTCGTGGATATGCCGCTTGGCAATCTTGTTCCAAGAATCTGTTGATAATTGCTGGGGGTGAACTTTTGTGAAAGAGGGTAGGAATTTGAAGAAGATCTTCTTGTTATTGTCATTTTGTCTGATGTTTTCTATGCCTGTCTGCATGGCAGAGGATTTTTGTTTTGTAGATGCTGTCGGCACGAGTGGTTACTATGTTGATATGGACAGCATTTCCTTTGAAACGGCGGAACTGACGGAATTGGTTGGCGGAAAGCCAATGGATATAACCAATGAAATGCTGAATGCCTGCATTGCAGTAAAAAAGCCGTCCGTAAACAAGATGTATATTTACGCTGTCCAGTTCAACTACACGAAGGAGACATACCAAATATTTTCTTCGCAGGTCATTCAGTATGACACAAAAAAAATATTGGAAGATAGGGAACTTGCACAGGCACCGCTTCCTTATGGCCCAAGCTCTCCCATGCATTCGATCGTGGTGTATGTGCGCAATCTCTGTGGAAGATAACGAAGCTAAGATGTCCCCTTCTTCAACAGCTTGCTGTAAGTGGGGGAGACAAATTTTAACAAGCGGTGAGCATATCTCCCGCTTCGTTGAAACGCGAATTGGAGGGAAAATGCTTATGGCATTTTCTTGAACAATGG
>JAZLHW010000146.1:0-4391 GCA_045617105.1 Selenomonadaceae bacterium
GGTTTCCTGTTGTAGAGCTTCCAATACCTATTAGCCATATGTGTTGCTCCAAAATGAAGAAAGCTCCGCTCCACGCTTACCAAAGCAAGAACAAAGTCGTTCCTATTTTCGCAACGATGCCAGAAGAAAGCAGATTAAGAAAGCAAGGCTGGATAAGAACAGGATGCAACGCATTTGACGAAAAGAATCCTATGAGGTCTAAATCTCAACCTATGTCTTTCTGGACTGAGCAGGATGTGCTGAAATACATTGCCAACTTCAACCTGGAAATATGCTCTGTCTATGGCAATGTGATAGAAGAAAAATCCTTCACTGATATAGGTATTCAAGAAAGCATGTTCAAACCATGCGGAAAGCTAAAATGCACCGGATGCAACCGCACTGGATGTATCTACTGTGCCTACGGTTTTCACAGAGAGCGTGGAGAGACACGTTTTCAACGTCTGGCAAAGACACATCCAAAGCAGTATGACTTCTGTATGCGTGGTGGAAAGTGGATAGACAATCCAGCCTATGATGAATCAGCACCCGTTTATGACGGAGAGTGGAAAAACTGGAATCCTAAAAAGATATGGGTTCCCGGAAATGGCGGTTTGGGAATGAAGTACGTTTTCGATACGTTCAACAGTGTGTACGGGAAAGACTTCTACCGCTACGAATAGGAGTGATTTAATGACCAACGACCAACAGATACTCAACGATAGAGAGATGCAGATTCTCGAAGTTTTTTCCGCTTCCGTTGCGGAGGGTCTGAAAAAGGACTTTGCGGAGAAGGCTGACTTGTCCGCACGAAAAGCCGCTGTGTATGCAGTCAAGGCTAACGAGGATTACAGAGCAAGAAGCATTGAATTGGCTGAGAAGAATGCTTATGAAGCTACGTTAAAGGCTCTGCAAAATTACCGCTTGTTCCAACTCGCAGTTGACTCCGCTGTATATGACGCAAAGACAGCGCAGGAGGATTATGACATTAACGGAATTTTCCGTGACCTCCTTTCCCAGAGGGATAAGGAAGAGGTCAAACTAGACGGGATCAAAAAATCCGCTATCAAAACAAAATGGCTGGTTGACAATATCCGTCTTTCTGCTGATATGTTGGAAGCCTATTCCTACAGAATGGGCGACAATATGAGAATCAATGTTCAGATTATGCGGAAGTATTACCTTGACCCCATTCCTCTCAACGGTTCTGCACCTCTGATGAAGGATATTGCAGAGGAAATGGGTGTTGCTCCTTCCTCCGCTACGGAACGCAGAGACAATGCGGTTAGACTACTCTCCAAAGTCCTTTGGGGAGTGGCAACGCTAGGTATTTGATATGTTGGTCGGTGCAAAGCCAAACTACCCGTGTGTGAAAGACTGCCCTAACAGAAACTATCAATGCCACGCAACCTGCAAGGCGTATCTGGAAGCGGCAGAAAAGGCACGGGAGGCTAAAGAGCAAGCAAGAGGAATCTACATTGCAAACGAGTACGCTCAGGCAAGGGTAAGAAGTTGCCTTGAGAAGAGAGCCAGACGGAGAAAGGATGGGAGACTACATGAACGATAAGGAAATGACAGTCAAACGGTTAAGGTACATATCTGAAACCTCACTTGTTGACGCATTTCCTTTCGTTGTAAGTTCCTTCCTCCACGTTTCCACTCAGTTTGCAGAGGACGAAGAAGTCAAACGCTTGATAGGTTCAATTCTTGAAAAATCTAAGGACTGTTGGGGAGAAGAACCTGACGAGTGGAGTAAATTCAAAGATTTGTGGGAGATGTATGGAAAATGAGAGCAAGCGCATTTAAAGGGCAGGAAAGCCTGTTGGAAGAGATCATCGTTGACAACTTTGCCGGTGGTGGTGGAGCGTCAACAGGAATCGAGCTGGCAACAGGAAAGCCAGTTGCAATTGCGGTAAACCACGACCCTGATGCCATTGCCATGCACAAAGCAAACCATCCATACACTACCCATTATCAAGCGTCTGTATGGGACATCGACCCTGTTGATGCTTGCGAGGGTAGACCTGTTGGACTTGCGTGGTTTTCTCCAGATTGCAAGCACTTCTCAAAAGCAAAAGGCGGCAAGCCAAAGAACAAGATGATTCGTGGTCTTGCATGGATTGCTCTCCGGTGGGCAGGTACGGTGAGACCGAGAGTTATTATACTGGAAAACGTAGAAGAGTTTCAGACATGGGGGTCGCTCAACAGGGCACACCATCCTATCAAAGCTAAAGAAGGACAGACGTTCAGGAAGTTCGTATCTCAGCTTACCGAATTGGGATATGACGTTCAGCACCGTGAGTTGGTTGCCGCTGATTATGGTGCTCCAACAATCAGAAAGAGATTCTTCCTGATCGCAAGGTGTGATGGAAAGCCTATCGTCTGGCCTGAACCTACCCACGCTCCGAAAGGAAGTATCGAAGTTGAAACTGGCATGAAACTTCCGTGGCGTTCAGCGGCAGAAGTGATTGACTGGTCGGTCCCTTGCCCTTCCATTTTCGCCAGTAAGGAAGAAATTAAGGCGCAGTACAAAGTCAATGCTGTCAGACCTCTCAGACCTAATACATTGCGGAGAATCGCAAGAGGCATAGAAAAGTTTGTGCTGAAAGACGAGAATCCGTTCTTTGTGAACATCGGACGCAAAAAAGCACCTTGCCTCATTCAGTATCATTCCGAGCAGACAGAACGAGTCAGAGGGCAGAGCGTTTCTGAACCGCTCATGACTGTGGATGCAGCGAACAGATACGGATTGGCTGTTGCAAGCCTTGTGGAGTATTTCAGTACCGGCAGACCTCTGGATGTAAGAGAACCTATGCACACGGCAACAAGCCATGACAGAGAAGCACTTGTAGCGGCACACATTGCTGAGTTCAAAGGTCAGGATAAAGGTCAAGACGCTAGGAGACCTCTGAGAACTATTACGGCAAGTATCGGTGAGTTTGGAGTTGTAAAAACAACATGTGTCAATGTCGAAAACGGCGTTGACCTGCAACGCTGGTGTGAAGTCAGAAACCTTCTGAACACATACTGCAACTACTCAATCAAGGAAGATGAACTGTTACTGCTAGAAGTCAACGGAGTCAATTACTACATCTGCGACATTGGACTCCGTATGCTTACACCGAGAGAGTTGTACAAAGCAAACGGGTTCCCTGATGATTACATCATTGACAAGGATTATTACGGAAACGCATACGGAAAGTCAAAGCAGGTGGCAAGATGTGGAAATGCTGTTCCTCCTCCTTTCGCAACGGCACTTGTGAGAGCAAATCTCCCTGAATGGTGTGACAGAGAGTACGAGACCATGAACGACTTCCACAACGCTTCCGCTTCTTGATATGCCTAAGCCATTAACTGACTACGCCGGACGTTGTGGTGGGTGCGCTCACTATACCCCATACGATCTAGCTTACCACGGCGTTCCGGTAAAGCGTGGAAGTTGTGACGCTTGCTCCACAAATGAGTTTAACCACAACGATAGACGGGGAATGGGGAGATATAGAGCGCACCATTCCAACTATAGACAAGCAAGTCAAAAGGCTTGCGGAAAATTTGAATTTAGAGGAGAGAAAAACAAGATGATTAAGTATTTTAAGTCCACCGTCCCCGTTCTGCTTCACAAGGTCGAGCAGATTAAAATCGAGCAGAAGCGCTTGAATGACGCTATCATCGCTTTCTTTGCCGAACACGGCATTGATGGAAAGCATTATTACACTGGTGCAGACGGCAGCTTTAACGCCCCTGTGGAGGAATATCACAAGAAGGATATAGTTCTCTACATCGAACCTACCGAAGCTGTCAAAGAGAAGTACGGAAACCAGTTCAAGCAGAAGTACAAAGACCCCGTTCAGGCATTGCGTCAGAACAGTCCTCTTCTCAAGGCATGGGCAGAGATTGTTATGAGAGACAAGCTGTGGCTAAACTTCTGGTCTCCTAAACCTATGGACTGGTTTAAGGAGTGCGGTATGGGCGGCTATCGCTATTCTAGGTTTGTTCTTGACGGGGTGTTTTACTGCTGTGTCGATAAGGACGGTGTAGAAAACTTCACTGTTAATCAGCACAAGGACAAAGAAACCGGCGAGATGGTGGATGATGTGACTCTGACTGAAATCAGCGGAAGCGAATATCACCTTGCAGTTGCGGAGTATGAAAAGCGTATGGAGGCAAAGGAATGATATGGTAACGTTTGAAGAATTGCAGAAGATTATGGTCTGCTTTCCACGTTCCTTTCTCAACCATAGGTTGGAACTTATCGTACATGAGAGGGCTAACGTGTATTTCTGCGTTGGAAACTGCGAGAACGAGCTTGATATGAAGTGCAAGGTGTTAGAGTGGTTTTCAAGAGACGCTTCATGCTCTATGCCATATAAGACAAAGCACGGTAATGACCAGCTTCACAGTTTCATCCTTAA
>JAZLHW010000147.1:0-2103 GCA_045617105.1 Selenomonadaceae bacterium
GGAAGCATTGAAGGAGGATGAATGAGTAAGAAATATGTTTATCCTGTCTGCATATCCGCAGACTCTTCTACAACTGGCTTTGTAGTGCTGACAAAGAAGCAAGCTAAAATCGTTGAGAGAGTCGCAAGCATGAACTGGCTCAACAAAGAATCAAACCCATACAGCGGTAGATTCTCTATTAACACCATTTGTTGTTTTGAAGCAACGGAGGAAGAGGTTGCAGAGTGGAAGGAGTTGAACAGCTAAGATGGATGCTCTTGAAAAACTTGGCTATTCAAAACTTGACTATCAATATCCAGATATTACATACGTCGGCAACGATAATCAGATTTTTTTTACCCCTATCTTTGGGAAGTATGAAATGTGCGTGTGTTATGCTCCAAACCTGACCTATGAAGAAGTCCTTGCCTGTGCAGAAATTATGAAGGAGCTGAACGATGGCAACTAAACCTCCCATGTTTCAAGTATTCCTTAGTGGAAAGAGGATGTTTTCAACTGACTCACCCTCTTGCATGCCGGACAAAGAAACAATCTCAGCCATGAAAAAAGCTGGGTACAAAGTGAAAATGACAAAGGAGAAGTAAATGACAGTTACAATGACCATGGAAGAGTACATGGGTCTTTCCGAAAGAGCAGTACTCGCTGATAAACTCCAAAACGAAGTGAAGTTCTGGCAGGAACACAGTGAGATGAATAACAAACAGCGTCTTGCGTATCAGGAGGAGTGCGTGAATCTCACCACTTTCATATGCGACTCATTGGATGTCGATTTTGCAGAGGCACACAAAATCGCAAAAGGCGAATTGGATGCTGAAACGCTCTGGGAACAGCGAAAGTCCACGTTCAAAGAACCTGATGAGGAGTGTGACGAATGAATGAAGAACACGAAGAACATAACGCTCGTTAAAATCAAGAAAAAGCCTACTGCAATATGGCACTGTTGCAAGGCAGACAATAAGCTAAAGACTGGGAGGAAATAACTGGAGTGTTTGCGTGGCTTCCTGCTTTCTTCAATTCACTTCTGGAGGACGATGAATGAAAAAATACGTTGTTGTAGAACGGGATGAAGGCTTCATTAGCTGTCTCGGAGCATACAAATCTCACACCAAAGCCGTTGAGCAAGCGTATTTCAGGGCAAGCGAGATTTGCCGTGATGCGAGTTGCGATGAAGTCAGTGGTTACACCATCTCCCCAATCTATGTGACGGAGGGAGATACCGGAAACGGGATTGATGTATTCGACGAGAAGCACGAGCTGGTAAGGCATATCTACATTCTAAGTTGCGAGGAGTGATACGATGGAATGGATTCTTTGTGACGAAAAACTTCCAAAGGAAGGTTACAGCGTCATTTTGTACATTGACAACGGAACGGTAGGAAAGACAAGATATGTCGATTCTATTGTGATGGCTAACCAATTAGGCGGAGCTTGGTTTTCAGACGAAATGTGCGTTCCCATAACGGGGGCTTATGCTTGGATGGATGTTCCTGACCCTCCACTCGACATCGGAAAGGATAATTAACATGGCTGGATGGGCAAAAAAACTCAATGCCGCAAAGGAGGACTCACCGGCAACGCAGTTTATCACACAGCAGGTCTCCCCTACTCCACAGCTTCGGGGAAAGAAAAAACGCAACCTCGTTCAAATTGGATTCCGTTGCGACCCTGCTCTGAAAGAGAGACTTAACAAATACTGTGAAGAGCATGAAGTCTACTGTATGGACATCATCTCCGTTGCCGTTGAAGATTATCTTTCCTCTCACGGTGGTTAAAATACATCCCCTGTCTGAAACGTCTCAGGCAGGGGATTTCTTTATTGCTTCTTATTCCTCACTGGATGGTAATATTCAAACTTCTTCTCTGCACCGTTATAGCGGATAAAACCTTGCTCCCTTCCACATTCAAACATACAGCTATCTCTTAACTCCGCTCTGTTCTCTAGGATGCAGGCGAGTAATTCAAGAGAGAGTTTTGCATTGAGGGACCTGCGGTGGAATTTCAGATCACGCTGACACTCCTTGAAAGTTTCTGTTATATCTAGGATTGTTTGCGTATACCCTCTGTTAAATTCGACTGACAAGCGTGGGAATCCGCTGATAGTAC
>JAZLHW010000148.1:0-14705 GCA_045617105.1 Selenomonadaceae bacterium
CCGACCGACATCACATCGATCCACCAATCACTGGAGCGCACCACCTGCAGCGGGCCATCGAACTGCTGTACCGAAGGCAAAATATTCTCCTTCGCCCGCCCATTCTTATCATACAGGGCGACCTTCACGGGAACATCGTCCGAGATCTCCCGAAAATCATCTACCAGCATATAGGCCGTATAGTGCTTCTTAATAACCTCATCAACAAATTCCAGATCTGTATAAGAACGCAGAATATACACCCCACGCTTGCCGCAAAACACAGGAAGATCCGCTTGCGCGGCATCAAGTACCTCAAAAGCCTTTTCCTTGTCCATCGGCATGGAAAAAAGCTCTCTCCCCTGATACATGACGATCGTTCCGTTTTCTGCAAGAAAAACAAAATCATCCGCATACTTCTCAAAGGTCTGCAAAAGAGAAAAATACTGCCTTCCGGAAGCCGGTGCAAACAAAACGCCACGCTCCTTCAGCTGTGCCATGACCTTATCAAAATCCTTTGGAAGCCTCCCATCTTCATCCAGCAAGGTTTCATCCATATCTGACAAAATCAGCTTTATCATGAAATCCTCTCCCCTTTTATTTCTAACCTGCTTTTTCCCCGATAAAGGCACCACGGTTCTTCTGCCATGTAATCGCCCTCATGATACAATGCCGCCCTTGCCCGACAGCCGCCGCAGGTCTTCTTGTAACGGCACTTTCCGCAGCCGCCGCTATATTCCAAACTGCGAAGCTTTTCCAGCACCTCACTCGTTTTCCAGATCTCATCAAACGAAGTCTTTCGCACATCGCCAAGCTCCATGTTGAGATAGGCACACGGCTGAACCTTCCCTTTAGGGCTGATAATGCAATAGGAAAGCCCAGCCAGACAGCCCCTGCGAAACCTTGACTGATAGCCAAGCTGATCCGCGATCCGAAGGAACTGCGGGGCACAGGTCGGTTTCAGCTCAATAGGAACCTCCTGCTGTTTTTGCATGATACGTGTCAGCACATCCTCGTATGCCTCAGCCCGCAGGGATTCCTCCTCAATAGAGGCCGCCCTCCCCGTTGGCACCAAAAAAAAGAAATGGTGTGCCTTCGCCCCAATTTCCACAGCAAAATCAGTCATAGCTTCCAGCTCTGGGCGATTCCAGTCCATTACCGTCGTATGGATCTGAAACGGCAGTCCTGCCTCACGGCAATTCCTCATGCCGGCAACTGCCCCTTCCCATGCACCTGAAAACCGCCGAAACGCATCATGCTTTTTCTGATCCAAAGAATCCAAGGAGATCCCCATGCCCTTTGCACCGGCCTGCTTGAGCTTCTTTGCCATCTCTGGCGTAATCAGCGTCCCATTCGTACCAAATACTGGAATCAAATGCAGATCCGCCGCATATTTCACGAGATCCAAAATGTCTTTCCGCATCAGGGGTTCGCCGCCTGAAAAAATCATGATCTTGAATCCGGCACGGGCGATCTGCTCCAAAAGCCGCTTCGCCTCCTCCGTGGAAAGCTCCTCCTCCGCCTTGCAGCCAGCATCCCGATAACAATGCGCACAATACATATTGCAAGCATTGGTCGTATTCCATGAAACGATCATTTTCCAACCTCCCCCGTAATACCGATCTCCTCATCCGTCAAATAACAGGACGGATCCGATGCCCAAAAATCGCCAGTCCTCGCCTCTGCCCTAGTACGGAAATTTCCATTGCAATATGCAAGGAATCTGCACTTTGCGCAGCGTCCCGAAAGCAACGGCTGCCTGTCCTTCAGGCCTTTCATGATTGGATGAGACGTATCCGACCATATCTCCCCAAATTTTTTCTCCCGCACATTGCCGAACGTGATATGCTGCGTAAACTGATCCGGATGCACATATCCCATCGGGTCAACCTCTCCAAAAGCAATTCCCGAACGGTTGCCCCCATTCATCGAGATATACTCCCTGATCTGTTCCGCTGTGCTCTCATTGCCTTCTTCCAATGCTTTCAGGTACATGTAAACACCATCGCAATGGTTATCCACCGTTAAAATTTCCTTGCCCAGCCCTCTTGCCTCAAAATCCTTCGTGCGGCGAATGATCGTATCCATCGCCCGCCTCGATTCCTCTGCCGTCACATCCTCATCCATCATCTGATTGCCCCGACCGGAATACACCAAATGATAAAAGCAGACACGGTTGATCTTCTCTGCCTCGATGAAATCAAAAATCTTATCCAGCTCCTGAATATTGTGATGGTTGATCGTAAAACGCAAGCCCACACGCTGCCCAACCGAAACGCAGTTCTGGATGCCCTGCATCGCCTTTTCATAAGCACCATCTACGCCACGGAACCTATCATTGACTTCCTTCAAGCCATCCAGCGAAATGCCGACATATCCCACGCCGATATCCTTGATCCTTTGGGCTGTCTCACGGGTAATGAGCGTCCCATTCGTAGAAAGTGTAGGACGGACTCCCTTTTTTGCCGCATATTCCGCAAGCTCAAAAAAATCCGGACGAATCAGCGGCTCGCCGCCTGAAAACAGCAGGACCGGCACATGGAACTCCGCCAAGTCATCAATAAACTTCCTTGCTTCCTCCGTGGAAAGCTCCTCCTTGTACTTTCTCGCATCCGAATTCATGTAGCAATGCCGGCATTTCAAGTTGCAGGTTCTTGTCGAATTCCACACCACCACAGGGCCAAGTCCCTCCGCCGCACCATTTCTCATGCGATGCGCATCCCGCGTATAGCGCAGGGAATCCCCAAAATATTCTCTTGCAAACAATAGCTTCGTTACACTAATCATCAAACTGCACCCCTTCTGCCCTGAAGCAACTGACTGTCAAGGCATGATCGCCAAGCAAAACTGCCATTCTTCGACTGCACCAGCGCAATCTTTCCCCATTTGCCACATACATTAGACATTATAAAGGAACTTGGTACATTTGGAAAGGAAAAATCCCCCGCATTCGCTCCCGCAATTTTCTCAAGCCCATTTTTCGCCAAAGACTCTTGACGAACAACACAAAACATGGTAACATATCTTGTGTTGATTGCATTAGCAGTCGATACCATGACTCAGTAGCTCAGTTGGATTAGAGTATTTGACTACGAATCAAAGGGTCGGGGGTTCGAGTCCCTCCTGGGTCACCATAGGAATTTCAGCACTTATCTGTGAAGGTAAGTGCTTTTTTCTTTACAAAAAAAAACAGAGGAAGCACGGATTCAGCCAAATGCACACAGGTCACCAGCTTATTTTCTGCCGAGCTGCAAGCATCAAAGAATCAGTACTTCCCCAGAAAAACATTGTCACGCTCCTGCTTCCTCTGCTACAATAAGCACAAAAACTAAAAAGGAAAGTGAAGCTCTATGAATTATATCGTAACGGAATTGCTGACAACGGAACATGGCACGGAGTTCTATATCCTCGGTCAAAGCGAGGACAAAAAACGTGCCGCACAGATCGCTATAGAAATCTATAAAGAATACAACAAGGTGGCATCCTTTCAAAACATCGAAATGATTACAGAATGGCTGGAAACCAGAAGGAGCTATTCCTTCCGCAAGGATAAGCAAAACCGTCTCCAGCTTGCCATCACCGAAATCGACGGCGAGACCCTCCCAAAAGAAAAACAGCTCATCTACTCCGCCTCCAAGGAAGAAGATGAACTGATGCGAAAAGTAAGCCAAGCACTCTTTGAAGGACAGCATACCGCCTCCCGCGGAGAAGCGCCGACCTGCAGGGCAGAAATGCCGCAGTAATACATTTTAACAGAAACATAATTTTAATATGATTTTTCACAAGGAGCGATACCTCTCGACTATAGGTGATTTTTATCATCAGATCGGGTTGGAAGGGTATCGCTTCTTTCTTGTATAAACTCTTTTTTAGTTGCTGCTTCATGTATATAGCTTTCATTTTTCAAAATTTATCCTTTATCCGGCAAATTCCAAAATTTTCCTTACCTTGATGAGCAATTTTGCAGATAAAAAAAGAATTTCGTGCAGCATTCCCATCATAGTATGGTATGAATATGTTGAAACAACAAAAAGCGCCGCTTTCGCGACGCTTGCACATTCAAGTGGTGGGCAGGGATGGATTCGAACCATCGTAATCCGAAGATGACAGATTTACAGTGTGTTGCCTTTAACCACTCGGGCACCTACCCAAAAATGGTGACCCAGGAGGGACTCGAACCCCCGACCCTTTGATTCGTAGTCAAATACTCTAATCCAACTGAGCTACTGAGTCACAACGATATGCAGTTTTGGTGGGCCCACTTGGACTCGAACCAAGGACCGACCGGTTATGAGCCGGTTGCTCTAAGCAACTGAACTATAGGCCCATATCTATTGGTATCCGCAAATGCGGTCTGCACACACATGGAGCGGAAAACGAGACTCGAACTCGCGACCCCCACCTTGGCAAGGTGATGCTCTACCAACTGAGCTATTTCCGCAATATGGAGCGGAAAACGAGACTCGAACTCGCGACCCCCACCTTGGCAAGGTGATGCTCTACCAACTGAGCTATTTCCGCATTTTGTAAGCCACACTGCAAGATTCAGCACCCCACAGCTGACTGACAAAGAATATTGTACTCATTTACACAGCTTCTGTCAAGAGTTTTTTTGCCGTTACGAGAACCACTCCCCACGGAGATTTTCCGCAAGCGCAAAAACCCTTTCCCGAAGCTCCTCTCTTTGCTCCGAAAGGGAGCTCATTCCAGTTTCTTCCCCTTCTGGCAGGATATTGTTGCGGCTGAATTCCTTTGCCAGACGAACCATTGCTTTGGACGGGTCCAGATAATACTCACTGCCCTTCACATGGAAAAATTTCCAGCCAAGACGTTCCAGCACAGCTTGCTTCTTGCTGTTCTCTGCCGCCGTGCTTCCCGTGCCGTCCCAAGATTCTCCGTCACAGACAACAGCCACACGCCGCCCCTGCGACATCACGGCAATATCGATACAGCAGGAACCGACCATCCATTGCTCCTCTACATGGTATCCGCACTGACGAAGTGACTGTGATACGGATTGCGAGAGCGGACTCATCGGCAGAACTGAGATTTCCCTGTCCTTTTGCAGATATTCCTCTGGATGCTCCACATAAGAAAGCAAGCCATACCGCAGATCGCCTTCCTTCAAGTTGCGCAAAGAAACCGAGTGAACGACCCATATCTGATCCCTTGCCCTGCTGACTGCCACATTGTAACGCTTTCTGGTGCTGTCATCACGACCAAAGCTCATCAGGCGCAGAGTTTCTTCTCCCTTTGCGCTGTCCACCAAGGAAAGGAAAATAACATCCCGTTCATCTCCTTGAAAGTTGGCAGAATTTCCGCAAAGAAAATCCCGTTCCTCCAAGGCAGAAACTCCCAAATAGCGAATTGCCATGTCACGGATCAGCTTCGCCTGCTCATCTCCCAAGAGGGTAATCGCACCAAAGGTCTTACCTTCATATTCCGGCTGCTGCATGCAGGCTGCCAAAAGCGATGTAATCATCTCTGCTTCCTGCAAATTGACCTTCTTGCTGCCTTCCCTCTGGCCTTCCACAAAGCAGGAAACCAACGGCTTCAATACACTGTCCGATTCCCGTAATGGCTGTATCTCATTTTCATACGAAAGCAGATTGGAAAAACCGATGATCTCAGGAACAGAACGAAAATGTTCCTTGAGCATACGCCGCTCGAAATGGATCTGCGCCAGATCATAAAGGGACGTATCCAGCGTATAAAGATTCGTATACTTCAATTCACCCTCAATCGTTCCTGCCCGCAAACGGAAAAGCTCTTCGTCCGCAATGCCAATGGCGGTCGGGCTTACCTGCTTGTCATCCCCTACGATAATGATCTTTTTCCCGAAATAAAGAAGCGGTATTGCCGTAAGATCTGCTTGGCTTGCCTCGTCCAAAATAATGATATCGAACTTGCTGCTGTCAGGGCGCAGATTCTCCCACACCTTATTAAGCGGCATGATCCATGCAGGAACGGCTTGCTGTGCCTCCAGCATCTGCTTTCTTGCCTCGCGAATATGCAGGTTTGCGTTTTTTCCGGTCCCCTTGCCCACCTTCTTGACCGACTTGCTCCACCCGATCAAGCTTGCCTGCAAGCCGTTTCCGGAAAGCTCGCTTAGGAGATGATGCCATGCCAGCTTTTCTGACAGCTCTGACGTAACAGCATGAAGCTCGGCTGTCAGTCTCTCTATATCCTTCTCTGTTTTCGATACATCATCAACTTCTGCCATTTCCAGCTGCTGGCGGAACTGGCGGTACTGCCATGCCTTCCTCAGCTGCTTAGGTGGTTCCTCAGCCCCAAAATCTCCGATTCTTTGCTCGATGCGTTCTGCCCATTCCGGTGCGAATCCAGAGAGCTTTTTCAGGAGCCTTTCTCTTTCATCGAACATGCTTCGGTTCTCCTCGTAGCGGAGCAGCCTCTGGTATTCCTCCCGATAACCTTCTAAATCACGGCGCAGCAATGCCCCATACAGCCGCTTTCCGATTGCGGAGCGTCCCTGCTTCAACAGGTCTATACTGGAACGATTGCCTTCCTCGCCCTCCTGCTTCTCTATGTACAGCAAATGAAGAAGCGCTTCTGCCGCCGGCCAAGTCGTCTGAAGCCATGCAAGATCCAAGTCCAGCCGCTGCCGCGGTGTCATAAACATTTCTCCCTTAGGAAGCACCAGCCGCACGTCCAGACCTGCCTGCATCATCTTATCCGCAAAAACACTCCGATAATCCTTGTACCATTCCAAACAAAAGGTTATCTGTGCCCAGCGCGCGCTGCAAAGATCCTCCACGTCATCGCCCTGCTCGGAAAGCTCATCATACTCTGGTTCTCCACAGCTTCCCAAGAGCTGGTTCCATTCCCTGCGAACCTTATCTCTTGCCCGCTCGAAATGAATATAGCACTCCACCAAGCTGCAATCCTCAGACGATGCGATCTCCTGCCCATCGATCTGGATCTTTTGCAGCAGATGCCAATTTCTGTGACGCAGCTTTTTCCAAAGAGGAAGCTTTCCATTTTCATTAAAGGCATCCCGCATCGAAGAAAGATTTTTCAGTACCTTGTCATTAAAGAGAATATCCTTGGGTATCTCGACCTTCCTGCCAAGAACCCCAACGATAAAGCGTTCCTTGATTTCCTGTACCTTTTCGATATCCTCTCCCAGCTGTTCCCAGACCTTCCGTTTTCCTTTTCCCTGCCGTCCCGCAAGAATCGCCTCTCTCGCCCAGACCGCAGAAAGCCACGAAAAATCCAACTGGCTGTAAAACGTTTCCAACTCTTGAAACTTCGCCTTGTTAAAATCCTGCACAACGGAACGATTCCTGTACAGCAGACATTCATTCTCATCGACAGACCAATCAGGAAGCTCCTGCAAAAGCCCTTTCGCCCGTTTCTTCAAAACTTCCTTACTGGCGAGAAAGGCTTCCCACCGCTCGGGAGATATCAACCGCTCCGAACTGGGCAATGCTTCTCCCATTTCCTTCACGTCTTGCTTGTCCAAAACAGCATTGCTCCGATAAAGCCAAAAGAACTCCTCCTCAGAAAGAGGCAAAGTAATGCCGTTCGTCACTCTTCCCGGAATCACGCCGTCCAGCTGTTTCTCTCCATGCAGGAACTGTGCCATGCGGGAAAGAGAATATTCCTCCCCATCATAGGAAAAGTAATCCATTTTACACTCCATGCCCTGCATCTTTTCCAGCCGTTCCCTAGCCGCTGCAAGCTTCTTGCAGACCGAATCCCTTCGTTCCTTCAGCTGTACTGCCAAACTTTCCATTTCCTCTGTGGAGGAACGTGCCAGAATCTCGCAGATTCCCTCTACAGAGCTCTGCATATCCTGATAGGAATCCTGCAAAAGTGCAACACAGAGATTCCGTATCCCCTGCGGCAGCTTGTCCTTGAGAACCCAAAGTGCCTTCTGCGTGGAACTTGTGACCAGCACATGATTTCCCTGTGCCAAGAAATGCCCCAAAAGATTTGCTATGGTATGCGTCTTGCCCGTTCCCGGAGGCCCCTGAACCACAACAGCATCCGAATGCATCAGCTTTCTGGCAATGCCCAGCTGTTCCGCATTTGCCGCCTTCGTCAAGAGGATATCATCCGACTCGCCGCGCACGTCAGACAGGCTTTCCGCCACCTCTTCCGTATTCTTTGCCCTGCCCTTGGAAGCATCACCTACAAGCTCCTGCAATGGCAGAGGCACTTCTGCACCGGCTTCCACCTGCTCCATGATGCCTTCTATCAGCTTTTCCATACCGGTATTCCTTTTCCTAAGGAAGAACACCGGTCTCCCATAAAGGATATACCAATCTGTCGGCAAAAGCTGGAAGCCTCTTTCCGCATAACGGCACTTCGGCGTAAGAGCCGGTGCCATTTCCTCCAGCACAGGCTTCAGATCATCTGAAAATGGATGTATTTCCAGCCCCTCAATCTTCTTTTGCACATCTCGTATTGCGCTTCCGTCCAAGCCCTCCTGCTCACGGAAAATATCCGTATAAAATTCCACAGGTGTATCCGTATCCAAGATCTGCATGATGCCGTGCTTGTCATACTGAACGCATACCCGCTTCAAAACGAGGGGATGATGTACCTCAGGATTCAGCCCGCTAAAAAAGAAGCCATTTCCCGCCACTAACTCTATATCCTCTGCACTTTGGCGAAAACGCTCATAGATTCGATACAGATCATCAAAAAGATCCTGCGTCCTCTGCTTTCCCAGCTCCCCGTTCCTCCAAAGACTGCGCTCAGCCTTCCAGCTTTCCAGCTCGTCCAACCGTTTGGCAACCGCATCGAACCGCACAGCAGCCTCACCCACGCCCTCCAGCTCGCGTGTCAGCTTCTCATGCACCTCGATTTTTTCCACACGAAAATCGTCCCATCTCTTTGTTGCGATCCAGCCGATCAAGGAACTGGGCAGCGATGGGCACGGAGAAAATTTGGGACGCTCTACCTCCAAAAGAACGTTTCCCTCCGTCTCTCCGTTTTTCGGAAACAGGTGTATCGCTTCCGGATCAAATCCCAGCTTATCAAGATAAAGCATCCACTCCTGCTGTCGAATATCTGTCACGATTCGATATTTCAGGGCACAAACCTGACGAATGTATTCCATCAGTGCTAAAACTTTCTTTTGAATATCTTCCTTCATCCTGCTTCCCCTTTTCCTCTTTTCTCAGCATCCCTTGCCCGCTGTTCCTCTTTCTGTTTCTCTATGCGCTCTGCCATCTTCGGATCGATCTCCTTTAGGTACTCCAACGGGATCTCCGCCTTAGGTGCCAGTCTGTGATATTCCCGATAAGCTGCCAGTGCCTGCTCCTTCTGCCCGTTCTCATCTCGCAGGACAGCCGCCACCAGCCATGCAATCGGACTTTCAGGATCTGCCTTCAATGCCATTTCGGAATCTGCCATGGCACGCTCCCTATCGCCCATCATACGATAAATATCAGAACGATTCAGGTAATTCAGCACATTTCCGTCATCCATCTGAATGCCTCGCTCCGCATCTGCAAGAGCTCCTTGGAAATCTCCCCGCATAGCCTTCGCACGTCCCCGAATGACGTAGCTCTCCGCTGGATCGTCCTGCACCTCACAACGGAAAAAGCGTTCCATCTCAAAAAGTGCCAGCTCACTAAAACCATAATCCGCATAAGCATCACAATTATAGCGGAATCTCTTGACCTCGCTCTTGGAAGCCTCCCTTGCCTCCTGCTGAATCCGTTCACATGCTTCCCTGCGTTCCTGCTCCCTTGCAGCCATGTTCTCCCGAACTCCCGTACCAACTTCTTTTACATAGGCTTCAGCAACCATTTCCTGCAGCAGTTCTGCCATGCGCCTGTCTGCAACATAAGCCTTGAGCTTTTCATAAACAGGAGAATCCTTTAAGTATGCTATCTCTCCATTGGGAAGCGTTCTGAATTCCCAGCCGGCAATGCTGTCAAAATCATGGAACGCCTTGGAAAGACCTCCCGCAATGAAACAGGCATTTTCCTCCGCATCCATCTGGTATCCATCAGAATCCATCGCCGTGACCAGCAGCCTGCCATCAATCATTACGTTCCTTCCATCTTCCAGTGTCACATGCCCGCAGCTGTATTCCGTCATCAAGGCAGCTAAAGCCTTAGCCCGCTGTCCTGTTTCCGGATGATCGCTGTATTCATCCGGCCGCTTCTTTTCCGGACTATCAAATTCATATATTTCCTGCGTTTCATAACGCAAATAACGCTGCATGCGGATCATCGCCGCCGCAGGACCTCCCGGATTAAATCCTGCACTCACCATAAGATAAAAACCGCCCTCGTCCGCTTCTGTCTCTGTAGGCATCACGACATCCCTAGCGATAGAGTAATTCACTAATCCGTTCAACGTCCTCCAATCGGTATTCCCTGACTCCATGCCGAGCAAGGTCATGCCCATGCTCCTAGCGATCGCCTCTGCGTAGTTGCGTGCACTGTGCTGCCTAAGCCCGTGTGTCATCTCATGCGCCAACACAGAGGCAATCTCGTCCGGATCACCTCGCAGCCCCCGCACCAAAGCACGGTTCACACTGATATAGTTCGTAGGATAACAGCACGCATTAAAATACTTACTGCCATTCACTGTCCACAAAAAAGGAAGGGAATTCGGCTTCAATGCATACTCGCCCTTACGGATCAGCTGTTCCATGATCCGATCCACCAGCTGAACCTCCAGTTGGTTGCTGTCCACGCCATTTTCCTCAATATCCTGCAAACGGCATTGCATCTGCGCTTCCGCCATGTTGCCGATCTGAAGGATCTCTGTCAATGCTGACTGGTACATCGCATAAACGCCCAGTGCCTCCGCAGCGATCGCCCACGGATCTGCCTCGTTCCTTCTCTCCGCACTTGCTATTGTCATGGGCAGGCATCCAATCACGAACGCCAAGCCTATCACCAAAAAACGTCTCAGCATCTTCACCCCTCCAAAAGCGTTTCATCCCTTTGAGCAAACAACCGCCTCTGCCGGATGACCTCAAAACTCACTCATCCAAACGCACACATCCTGCCACCGCAAAGCCCCAAACACGTTCTGCCATGTTTCACGAAAAAATCTGCCTAAAAATCTTCTCTTCAAACGGTATGCAGCAATAAATCAACGCTTCTTCTATTTTACCATATCCGAGTATTTTTTACCTTAAAAAGTTGACAGCATATTCCTTGACCTCAAAGACTTCTCCTTGCTATACTGTGAGAAAATAAACAGGAAAGCGTGAGAAGATGAACGAAAAAAATATTTCCAAAGAAGCCCCCGATGAAATCTCAAGACCGCACGGAAAAGAACAGCAGGTAAAAATGGAAATACTCAACATGATACATAATGCTGAGAACCCCTTTGACATCATTTACCATGTGGCAGTACAGCTGGAAAAAGATTCCGGCGAACCTGGATATGCGCAATACGTCAAAGAACAGCTTCGAGCCATCTACGGCTTTGCCCTCCAGCATCAAAAGCTCCTGACAGACGAGCTGAAGGATACCGAGGAACGTCTCCAAACCATCATTGAAAATGACAAAAACGGAACCTTTACCGAAGAAGAACATATCCGCATTGGTTTTGCCATCGACCGCCACAAAAAAAACATTGAGCGAATCAAAATCGCCATTCAAAAAGCGCAGGCTGACGGAAAGCCGCTGTATTTCGACAAAAACTAAAAAGCCCCCGCTGGAACGAAATGTTCCAACGGAGGCTTTTTCCTACCTGCGAATCACCGGAAAATCAGAAACCGCATTTTCCTCCAGCATTTCCTCATACTTTTCCAAAGGAACCGGCTTCGAAAAATAATAACCCTGTACACATTCACAGCCAATATTTCTAAGAAAATCTACCTGCTGACGTGTCTCAACACCCTCAACAATAACAGGAATATGGAGTCCCTTTGCCATACCAACGACAAAGTTCAAGATACTGCTGCCCCGTCCCCGCTCCTCCTCTTTGGAATCGCTGAGGAATTTCAAGTCGATCTTCAAAATATCCACGGGCATATCCTTCAGCATGTTCAGCGAAGAATAACCACTTCCAAAATCGTCCATCAAAATAGGGAATCCCATGGATTGCAGCTGTTTTGTAATGTCAATAATGTGCTGTGGGTTTTCCACATAGGCACTCTCTGTCAATTCCAACTCCAAGTAACGAGGAGGAATGTCATACTTCTCGATCAACGCTACCATATCCTGCACGACAGTAGGGCTGTACAGGTCAATGCGGGAAACATTGATGGAAATAGGAAGGACAGGTTTTCCCTCATCCATGTGCTTGCGGATCAGCTGGCAGGTCTTCTCCCATACATATTTATCCAACCGATAAATAAACCCATTCTGCTCGAATACGGGAATGAACTTGTCCGGTGCAATAAACCCAAGCTTGGGATGGGCCCATCGCACCAAAGCCTCCGCTCCGACAATACGCTCCGTCAAAAGCTCGTACTTTGGCTGAAAATACACGATGTATTCTTCCCGCTCCAAGGAATCGTTCATATTGTTGACGATCACCTGCTCACTCACAATGCCGTCACGCATTTCCTCCTCGTACTCACTGCACGTCACAAGACCGTTCTTGCTTGCCTGTGCCAGCGCCAAGGTTGCACGATCCACCATTGCACTCACGGAAAGACTGCGTTCCGTAACACGATAGACCCCAAAAGAGAAATCCACCCGATAATCCAGAGCAAAGCTTGCCGCAAGCATCTGCAAGGAATTGATCAAGTGCTGCCGATTCGCATTCCCCGCTTCATAGCAGATCACGAAATTGTCCGAATGAAGCCTGCCATATGCACAGTTATCCAGCGTCAAATGCTGCAAGAAATGCGCAACATACTGCAAAAGCCTGTCGCCCGTCTTTTCTCCAAAAAGGTCATTGATCACTTTGAATCTTGCAACATCAATGCACATGATCTCAAAATTCTTGTCCATGTTGCGTGCCAAGATTTCTTCCGTTCGCTGATAAAAAGCATTCTTGTTATAGATACCTGTCAGTGCATCATGCCGCATTGTGTAAATAAAATTCTCGTGTGTCTGCTTCAGCGGAGTGATATTGGTCACAATGCTGCTGAAGGTTCCCTGCCCTTCCGCCTTGTCCAAAATGTAACGACCGCACTCCATGCACCAAATAAATTTCCCGCATCTTTGCTGCAAACGGTATTCCAACTGATAGGTATCCTTCTGCATCAACTGAAGCTTGATCTCCTTCTGAACCCTTGCTCGATCCTCCTCATGCATGATACCTGTCAAACCGTCCTTTGCGGCCTCATCCAACGCTTCTCTCGAATCATAGTCCAGCATGTGGTAAAACTCATCCCCGTAATTCAGTAGCGAACGAGCCGGATCCGAACGATATGTCACATAGGTACTGCGCACATAGGAAGACACGATTCCCTTTACTTGCTCTGCCAACATTTCCGAACTATGCGAGCCTCGATTCATGATATGGGAGCTGACAGCCCGATACGTAGATTCATGCCGCATGTCCCGCATAAAGTGCAATCCACAAATGGAATAAATATCTCCCTCCGATTTTCGGAACATCACAAGAACCTGATGCATGTTAGAAAGCCTGTCCCTTGTCCGGAAAATCACATTGACACGAACGGTACAGCCTTCCTCCGTCAAGGACTCCACGCATCCCAGCTTGGAAATTCTGCACGGCGCGATCGCAGCATACTCCTGCTGCAAAAGTGCCTGCACTCTCGTCCTTCCAATGGAATAGAACTTCGACTTGATACCAAAGGCAATCGCATCCTCGTCCAAGAGATCCAACAAGTTTGAAATGCTCCCAAACTCATAGAATTCCCTCAAAAGCGACTTGGTCAGGGTCACTGCCTTCTTCTGCTCCATACTTCCTCCCCCTTTCTCATTCAATCGATCTCAGCATTGCCTCAAATGACCCCAACTTTCAAATATATTATCATTTTATCAAAAACTCACCATTTTCCGCAATACAAAAAATGTAAAAAGCTTGCCGATAAAAGCAGATCCATCAAGCAGTATCAGCCATTTGTGAACGTACCCCCGCCTACAGAGGCGGGGGTACGTCCACTATCAATTTATTCTTTTGACGGGCAGAGAGTATTCAGCGGACACTCACTGCACAGCGGTCTGCGTGCCTTGCAAATCTTCCGCCCGTGCCAGATAAGCCAGTGATGCGCCTGCGACCACTTCTCCTTGGGAATAGCCTTTTGCAATCCCTGCTCAACCTCAAGCGGTGTCTCCCCCGTTGCCAGCTTCAAACGGTTCGCCACCCGGAACACATGCGTATCAACCGCAACAGCCGGCCGCCCAAAAGCAATACTCGTCACCACATTGGCAGTCTTACGGCCTACCCCGGGCAGTTTTTGCAATTCGTCAAAATCCTCGGGAACCTGACCGTCAAATTTTGACGTCAAAATCTGACAAGTTGCCATAATGTTTTTCGCTTTATTACGAAAAAGACCGCAATCCCGGATCTCATTTTCCAGCGCCTCTGTCCCCATTTTGACAATTGCTGACGCGTCAGGCGCTTTGGCAAACAGCCGTTCAGTGACAACATTGACCCGCTTGTCAGTACACTGCGCTGACAGGATAACCGCGATCAAAAGCTCAAACGGATTATGAAAAATCAAAGCCGGTCTGACGTCAAAATAAGTTGTTTCAAGAATTGACACCATCTGCTCTTTTACTTTTTTGGTAACCCGCATAAAATCACCTGTTCATCAGAACGCAAACTCCACACCGACACCGCCGGCAACACCACGCTGCTTG
>JAZLHW010000149.1:0-1640 GCA_045617105.1 Selenomonadaceae bacterium
GAATCCATGATAGAACCGCTCAGGACTTGCCTTCCCCGATGGACTCCTGCCTGTATCAAAATAGCTAAAGACGGCAAGAGAGACCTCGTTCAAATACTCCTCCATCGCTTCCGCATCATCTGAAAGCAATGCCTGCACAAAATTGTTGTAATAAGCCCCTGCCTTCGTGTCACGGAACCAGCCTTGGAACATCCCCGTAAACATCTGGCGAGTCTCCCTGTTCGTAATGGCAAGCTCGTACTCCCTTTCGGGGATATCCCCATCTCCTCCCGTGAGCGGCATCCCCTTCAAATAACCGCTTGCATACAGAAGCGACCAGACAGCAGAAGTCTTTCCATCCAACTGGTGAAAGACGATCTGATCGTCCAGCCATGCATGGATTGGCTGTCCTTTGAGCAGATCCTCAAAAGGAATCTTGATCTCATGTGTCCCCTGCTGGACAAGCAGCCCCACAAGAGAATTAGCACTTGTATTTGCCCAATATGCCTTGAGCTTGCCTTCCTGCAGGAAATTGATGATCGACCAAGGATTGTAGATATCCGTCTTCTTTCCAATCGTGAAGCCATCGTACCATGCCTTCACGCCATCCTTGTTCGCATAGCCAAACTCATCCATTGCCGCAAAGACCTCTTGCTCCGTAAAACCGAAGGATTCTGCATATTTATGCGATTCCAAGGTAATGACCTTGAGATGATTGAGATCCGAAAAAATGGATTCCTTGCTGATTCGGGTAATGCCCGTCATCAAGCCTCTCTCCATATAAGGATTCGTTTTGAATGCCGCATGGAAGAAGCCACGAAGGAACTTCACAGCTTCGTCCCAATACCCATGAACATAAGCCTCCTGCATCGGCGTATCATATTCATCGAGGAGAAGGATAGCTTTCTTGCCATAATACTTCGAGAGATATTTTGTCAGCATGCTTAGGCTGGTTTCGTAATCGATCCGATCGGACTCCTCCAGCACCGCTTCAAAATACCTTCTCTCCTTTACGGTCATGCTCTCCTGCGGAATTTCCTCCCACGCATCCGCATACAGCTCCGAAATGACATGCACGATTTTGCGGTACATTCCTGCATAGTCTGCCCCCTTGACACCGGCAAGGCTCAGGAAGATCACAGGATACGTCCCCTGCAAACTTCGATACTTCTCATCCTCCCAAATCGAAAGTCCCTCAAAGAGATCGCTCCGCCCTTGGTACTTCAAGGAAAAAAACTTCGCCACCATATCCATCGCCAAGGTCTTGCCGAACCTACGGGGACGCATGATAGCAGTTGCACTGTCACCGCCATCCCACCATTCCTTGATAAATGACGTTTTGTCTACATAAAAATAGTTATTCTCTCGAATCTCTGCAAAATCCTGCACACCAACCGCTACGGTTCTCATACAACACCCCTCCTTATCCTTCTTAATTCTATCATACAATTCATCCCCAAAAACCGCAACAAAAAAGCCCCTCGTGCCTTGAGCTTAACCTAAGGGGCTATTTCGTATATGAAAACTATTACAGCATAAAAAATCGCCAGCGATCAAGCCACCTATCCTCCCGCAGCACCTCTGCCTGCTTGCCCAGTGCCGTTACAGTCTCCACAGGCATCTGCGTAATCCTCACAACCATGCTTGTGCCGCTTTGCTCT
>JAZLHW010000150.1:0-14946 GCA_045617105.1 Selenomonadaceae bacterium
AAGGCAAAGGAAGAGGGCAAGGCGCTTGGCGATCTGATTGCAAAGCTGGAGTATCCTGTCGAGGCAAAGGAATATCGTATCAAGATCAGGGGCGAGGAAGATTTTAAGAGCTACGGGCAGAATGTATTAAAGACCTTTGAGGAACGTGCTGCAAAGGCTGGAATTCAAGCTGCAAAGCCATCGTATGAGGGAGTTCGGCTTGTTTTTGAGGACGGCTGGGTACTTCTCCGTATGTCCCTTCACGATCCAAACATGCCGATGAATGTAGAAAGCCGCAATGCCGGCGGAGTGCAGCGAATGGCGAAGCAGGCAAAGCAGTTCTTGGAAGGATTGGATTCCTTGGATCTGAGTGTGTTCAATAAATAATTAAAGAAATGCAAATAAGATAGACTCTTGTTTCCTCGATGTAAGATTGCCGACAAGGACGATAGGACTTGTCGGCAATCTTCATATCATCAATTATATTGTGTAATAAGGTCACCTGCTTTTGGGTATGTGTGCTGTTTGCTTCATATTGTTTGACGAAAAGGCAGAGGATAAGGCGAATAAAATGATATGCGATACAGATTATAATTATTGGAATACAATGAAAGGAGGGGAGTTGGTATGGCTATTACGGAAATCTTGGCTGCACTTTTGATTCCCTTTTTTGGAACGGCATTGGGAGCGGTATGTGTGTTCTTTTTAAAAAGTGAAATTTCGCCGCAGGTGCAAAAGGGACTTACTGGGTTTGCGGCAGGTGTCATGGTTGCGGCTTCGGTTTGGAGCTTGCTGATTCCAGCGATGGCGCAGAGTGAGGAGATGGGAAAGCTTGCCTTCCTGCCAGCGGCTGCCGGCTTTTGGCTGGGAACGCTTTTTCTTCTGGTTTTGGATACTGTGATTCCTCATTTGCATTTGCATACGGAGGAAGCAGAGGGCCCTCATGTGATGCTTCCTAAATCTATTATGATGGTGCTGGCGGTTACACTTCATAATATTCCGGAGGGGCTGGCAATGGGCGTAGTTTTGGCTGGCTGGCTGGAAAGCTCGGCACAGATCAGCTTCAGCGGCGCATTGGCGCTTTCCGTCGGCATTGCCGTGCAGAATTTTCCGGAAGGGGCGATCGTGTCCATGCCGCTTCGGGAAATTATGGGGAAATGGAGGGCGGCCTTGGCAGGTATTCTTTCAGGGGCAGTAGAGCCTCTTTTTGGAAGTTTGGCGATTTTGGCAGCGGGGCTTGTCGTGCCGGGGCTGCCGTATTTCCTTTCTTTTGCCGCAGGAGCTATGCTCTATGTCGTGGTGGAGGAGCTGATCCCTGAGATGTCGGAGGGGGAACATTCTAATGTCGGTGTGGTTTCCTTTGCTCTCGGATTTACTCTGATGATGGCACTGGACACGGCACTTGGATAGGACTTGCACTCAGTTTCTGTACGTTAGTGCCTTGCACGCAAACGGGAGGTTTTCTGTGATAAGTTGTCCTTGCGATAGTCGTATTTGTGGCAGTTTTGCAAAAAAAAAGACAGCGTGGCATTGTTCTGCTATAATAGTATGTCAGTCGAGTCTTTTTTATAGTTTTGTGAGGGAATGAAATTGGAACATTACAAAATAACACCGCTTACGGAAAGCGGACTGCTGACTGCTATGACGGTTCTTTTGGCTGTGATGGCGACCTATCTTCCGGTCATTGGAATCTTGGCAGCACTTTTTTGGGCGATTCCTATTGTTTTGCTGACGGTGCGTCACGGGCTTCGTTGGGCAGTTATGGCCCTCTTGGTCTCCGGTGTCGTTATGGCACTTGTGATCGAGCCGGTGATTGCACTTCGTATGGTCATATCCTTTGGTCCTACCGGTATCATGCTGGGATATGGATTTCGCAAGGGCTGGTCTGGACCGAGGGTACTGGCGATGTCCATGCTGGCATCTGTTTTGGCAAAACTTCTCAGTCTTGGCTTAGTGTTTGCGATCACTTCTGTGAATCCCATGGAATTGCAGATGGACGGCTTGCGGGAGTCTTTTGAAACGACCTTCTCGGCGTATGAGGCAGTTGGAGTGAACGAGGGGGAGCTTTCCAAGGCAAAGGAGCAGATGTCGCAGTCGCTGGACATGGTACAGATGCTGATTCCCTTGGTCATTGGCCTTATGGGAGTTGTGGACACCTTGATCAACTATTATTTGGCAGGGTGTGTGATGAGGCGGCTTGGCATGGCTTTTCCGCAGCTCCCGCCGTTTTCCGAGTGGCGTTTGCCGGTCGGTTTTGTGTACTTGATGGGCTTTGCTCTCGTTGGAACCTACTGGGGCGGAACGAGGGAGATCGATGTTCTTTTGCGGGTTGCATATAATGCGAACATGCTGGCGCTTCTGGCAGGTCTTGTGCAGGGAATCTCTCTTTTGGTGTTCTTTGCTGAGCGGCATCGGATCTCTAGGATCCTTCAGGCAGTAATCATATTTTTTCTCATTACCAATGGCTTGCTGGCGCAGATCGTGGCCTTTACTGGATTTTTTGATATGGTCATTGATTACCGAAAAAAGTTTTCAAAAAAAGTTTAAAGAAGGATTTTTGAAATGCTTTGTTGAATTGTGTAGGAAGCGCAGGAAAAGCGTTGGTTTCTAGGAAATGGGGTGAGGCTCATGCCACGGAATTTGTCTGCATGGATCGACCTGTCGATTCAGTTGGTCGTTATGTTGGCATTGATAGGGATCTTGTTGTATTACAGTTATTATATTGCTGCAATCTCCTTTTTGGTTTGGTGCTGTTTGGTACTTTTCGCAAAGGAACGCTGCAAGGATCGAGAAAAACGGTTCGAGAGGTATTGCAGGAATGTAGTCAGCAATGTCAATGAGATGATGAATTATGCAGTGGAAAATCTGCCGCAGGCGATTTTTGTTCTTGATGAAGAGGGAAAACTTCAATGGTTTAACAGCCATTTGGAGGAATGTTTGGGACGTAAGCCGGAGCAGGGCGTAGATATTAGGGAGTTTTGGCCAAATATTTCCATTCCGTCTCTTTGGGGACGGGAGGGGGATCTGGTTTATGCAGATGGGGATCGGTATTATTCGGTTCGGTATTGCCCGATTCGGATAGCGGTGCATCAGCCGCAGCTGATGGCTTTTTATGTTCAGGATGCCTCCGGATACGAGCATTTGCGTAATGAATACTTGAACAGCCGTGCGGTGCTTGCCTATATTCAGGTGGACAATTATGATGAGGTCATGCAAGGTCTGAATGAGTCGGAGCAATCCAATCTTTTGCTGATGGTGCGCCGTGAGCTTGATGAATGGATGAAGTCCTTGGGTGGATTTATGCGCAAGGTAACGCAGGATCTTTATGTTGCGATACTGGAGCGTCATGCTTTGGACAAGGCGATTGCGGATCGTTTTGATATTCTCGACAAGATGCATCAGATCCAGAGCATGAACCGCCGGCTTCCTGTGACGCTTTCTATGGGAATCGCTGTTGCGGATACGCAGTCCATGGAGGAGCTTGGCAGGCAGGCACAGGCGGGGCTTGATCTTGCACTTGGGCGCGGCGGCGATCAGGCAACCGTGCTGATTGGGGGCAAGGCTTCCTTCTTTGGCGGACGTACTAAGGCGGTGGAAAAGCATACCCGTGTCCGTGTCAGGGTTGTGGCTCATGTCATACGGGAGGCTATAGAAGCTTCCGATGATATCTATATCATGGGACACCATAATGAAGATTTTGATTGCTTCGGTGCCGCCATGGGTGTTGCCAAAATGGCACAGCATTTGGGAAAGACCGTTCATATCGTGTTGAGCGATATGAATGAGGGGATCGACAAGCTGGTAGATTTCTTGAAGGAGTTTGAGGAGTACGAGGATATTTTCCTTCATGTAGATGATATGTCTACGATCATTTCTTTGGAACCGCTGCTTTTTGTGGTAGATACACATATCCCGCACTTGACGGCGGCCCCCTCGCTTTTGGATCGCATTTCCAAGGTCATCGTTATCGACCATCACAGGAGAAGCGAGGATTTTATCAAGAACACGCACCTTGTGTACCTTGAAACGGCGAGCAGCTCGACAAGTGAATTGGTCACGGAGCTTCTCATGTATTTCAGCGAAAGCCTGATGCTTTCCAAGGTAGAGGCAACGGCTCTTTATTCCGGAATCGTGGTCGATACGAAGAATTTTGCCGTGCAGACGGGAGTACGCACCTTTGATGCGGCGGCATATCTCAGGCGCAGCGGGGCAGATCCTGTGATGGTGCATAGGCTTTTCCGCACGGATTACGACACGACGGTTGCTCTTGCACAGGCAAAGGCGAATGCGCAGTATTTCGAGGGTGGTCTTATCGTAGCGGAGTGTGCAAAGGTTCAGCCCAACGGGCAGATCATTGCGGCACAGGCGGCAGATTCCTTGCTGCGGGTGGAAAACGTGCGAATGAGCATCGTGGTGTTCCAGCTGAAGGAGGATGTCGTGGCGATCAGTGCAAGATCCTCCGGAGGGCTCAATGTGCAGGTCATTATGGAAAAATTTGGCGGCGGCGGTCATCAGAACGTGGCTGGCGCACAGATCAAGAATGGAAATTTAAAGGAAATCAAGGAAAAAGCGATAGCGCTTTGCAAAAACTATATAGAGGAGACGGATCAAGATGAAAGTGATATTGCAGCAGGACATTAAAAAGTTAGGGAATAAGGGAGATATTGTGGAGGTTTCCGAAGGTTACGGACGCAATTTCCTCCTTCCGCGCAAGGCAGCGGTTTTGGCAAATGCCGAGAACCTGAATGTTGCGAAGGCACAGCAGGGCTCCAGAGAACGCAAGAAGCAGCAGGCTTCCGATGAGGCAAAGCTGATGGCGGCACAGCTGGAAAAGGTGGAAGTGACGGTTGGCGTGAAAATTGGCGAGGGCGGCAAGCTTTTTGGCTCCGTCACGGGCAAGGACGTTGCGGAATCTCTCAAGAAGCAGGGGATTGATGTGGACAAGAAGAAAATTTCGATACAGGGTGATGTCGCAGGTGTCGGCATGTATGAGGCTGTCATTAAGGTACATCCGGAAATTACGAGCAGGATCAAGGTGAACGTAGTGGCGAAGTAAGCCGCAAGGGGTGCAAGAGAAAGAGCCTTCCCTTCGTATGCTGGGAAGGCTTTGCTGTTTTGATGATGAGGAAGATGGTTATGTGGTTTTTTACCAATTTATGGAATCGCTTGCATGGAGAAAAGAAGGCACAGGATATGCCGAAAGAGCCTGTTCCCATGGACGATCTGGATAGGGAGCTGGCGGCATTTTATTCGGTGTTGGTGGATGCCATGGGCGCAGATAAGCTGGTCATTTTGGCTGGCAAGATGGACGCATTGAAGCTGATGCGTTCCCCTGTCCGAGGAGAAAGAGTGTTGGCGCTTTGCCGCATTTTGGAGGAAAATCCTGCCCTTGGGCATGTGCCGACGGATAAGGAAATACCGGGAATCCTTTCCCAGCTGTCTGAGCGTGTGGCAGATATCCTTGCGCGCAGGAGCGTGGAGGATAAAATAGAAAAGAAGATCAACGAAAAATTGGAACAGGATCATGAGGACTATGTGAAAGACATTCGTCTGCAGGTACTCAAGGAGGAAAAGCCGAATGCGGAGTCCCCGCATGATGCGAAGAAGCGGGAGGAACTGGAAGCACTGGAAAAAATCAGTCTTACGCAGTCCGTGATGGAGCTTTTGCGCCCGCAGTCCCTCGGTGAGATCGTCGGGCAGGAACGGGCTGTGAAATCCTTGATGGCAAAGCTGAGCTCGCCGTATCCACAGCATTTGATTCTCTACGGGCCTCCGGGCGTTGGCAAGACAACAGCGGCACGGCTCGTCTTGGAAGCGGCAAGAGAAAAGGCATATTCGCCGTTTGGGAAGGAAGCTCCCTTTGTGGAAACGGACGGGACAACGCTGCGGTGGGATCCGCGCGACATGACAAATCCGCTGTTGGGTTCCGTGCATGATCCTATTTACCAAGGAGCGCAAAAGATGCTGGCAGATATCGGTGTTCCGGAGCCGAAGCCGGGGCTTGTGACGGAGGCACACGGGGGGATCCTTTTCATTGATGAGATCGGTGAAATGGATGAAATGCTGCAAAATAAGCTGCTGAAGGTCTTGGAGGACAAGATGGCACATTTTGAGTCGGCATATTACGATCCGACGGATGAGAAGGTGCCTCCTTATATCCGCAAGCTTTTTGAGGAAGGCGCGCCTGCTGATTTTGTGCTGATAGGGGCAACGACAAGGGATTCGTCCCATATCAATCCGGCACTTCGTTCCCGCTGTGCAGAGATCTATTTTGAGCCGCTGACACCGAAGCATATTCAGGATATTGTGAGAAATTCGGCAAAAAAACTGGGGGCTGTCTTGGAAGAGGGCGTTGCGGAGCTTATCAGTGAGTACACGATTGAGGGGCGCAAGGCAATCAATATTCTGGCAGATGCCTATAGTATGTCCTTGGAAAAACAGATCGGGAAGGAAATGCTGGATTCCTTGGAAGTAGATGAGAACGGCAAGATCAAGGATTTTTCGTCCCTTGCCATCACGGTAGGAAAAGCAGAGATCTACGAGGTGGCGCAGGTCAGCCGCCTGTATCAGTATGTAACGAAGAAGGCTTCGGATGAAGCACGCAAGGGACATGTCTTTGGCCTTGGAGTAGCAGGGTTTCTCGGCTCTGTCATTGAGATCGAGGCAGTGGCTTTTCCCGCTCATGAAAAAGGAAAGGGAACGGTACGCTTCAATGAAACTGCGGGCAGTATGGCAAAGGATTCCGTGTTCAATGCGGCTTCTGTCATGCGGGCATTGACGGGAGAGGATATTTCTGACTATGACATTCACATTAACGTGATCGGCGGCGGAAATATTGATGGGCCGAGCGCAGGGACGGCAATCCTGTCGGTCATCGTGAGTGCCGTGACAGGCAGGCGGATCCGTCAGGACGTTGCCGTGACGGGCGAGATTTCCCTGCAAGGGAGAGTGCGGCCTGTTGGCGGAGTGTTTGAAAAGGCGTATGGCGCAAAGCAGGCAGGCATTCGGACGCTGGTGATTCCCAAGGAGAACAGCAAGGATATCCCTGAGGGACATCTCGGTCTTGATATTCATGCTGTGGAAACGGCAGAGGAAGCGTTTTCCTGTCTCTTTGTTGATGAAGAGAAATGTGGTGAAAACTAATGGCAGGGGATATGGAACGCAAACTGCCTCAGAATATCGAAGCGGAGCAGGCGGTTCTTGGAGCGATCCTCATCAAGAAGGAAGCTATGGCAGAGGTACAGGAGCTTTTGCGGTCGGAGGATTTTTATCGGGAGATCCATAAGCAGGTATTTGCCGTGATGAACGACCTTTTCAGCGATGGGGAGGCGATCGATATCGTGACGGTGACAGAGGAGCTTCGCAAGCGGGATCTGCTGGAAAAGGTAGGAGGCATTTCCTTTGTCACGATGCTCTCCAATTCCGTGGCAACGGCCGCCAATGTCATGTATCATGCAAGAATCGTCAAGGAAAAGGCGGAGCTTCGCCGCTTGATCGATGCGGCAACACAGATCGCAGGCAAGGCATACGAGGATTCGGACGATGTGGAAAACATCATGGACGATGCCGAAAAGAAAATTTTGGCTGTGGCTGCTTCGCAGTCGGGCGGAGTGTTTACGCCCATTCGGGAAATTTTGCTCAATACGATTGAACGAGTGGAAACACTCTATGAGTCTAAGGGCGGGCTTACGGGGCTGTCCACCGGCTTTAAGGACTTGGATGCGGTTACTTCGGGATTGCAGGCATCTGACCTTGTGCTGGTGGCGGCACGTCCTTCGATGGGAAAGACCGCTTTCACGCTGAACATTGCCGCACATGCGGCACTGCATGGGAAATCTGTTGCCTTTTTTTCCTTGGAAATGTCCAAGGAACAGCTTGTGCAGAGAATGCTGTGTTCCGAGGGGCAGATTGATTCGCAGAGGCTTCGCACGGGACAGCTGGAGGACGAGGAATGGGGAAAGCTGATTGCCACTGCAGACAGGCTGACGAAGGCAAGCATCTATATTGACGATACCCCCGGCATTACTGTCATGGACCTGCGTTCCAAGGCACGAAGGCTCAAGGCGGAGCATGGGCTGGATCTCGTACTCATTGACTATCTGCAGCTGATGCGGGGACGGGCAGGAAAGAACGGTGATAACCGCCAGCAGGAGATCTCAGAAATCTCACGCTCCCTAAAGGCACTGGCAAGGGAACTGAACGTGCCGGTCGTGGCACTTTCCCAGCTTTCCCGAAGCGTGGAATCCCGCCAAGTCAAAAAGCCCATGCTTTCTGACCTGCGAGAGTCCGGTTCCTTGGAGCAGGATGCAGATATCGTCATGTTCCTTTACCGTGAGGATTACTACGACAAGGACACGGCAAACCAAAATATCACGGATATCCTGATTGCAAAGCACCGCAATGGCCCTGTGGGAGAGATACAGCTGTTCTTCCAAAAGGAATACACAAAATTCCGCAACCTTTCCAAGATGCAATAGGACAAGCTGTGAACAAAAAGACGAAATGCCATCAGGCATTTCGTCTTTTTGTTGCTATGAACTATATTTTCGCATCTTTCGGCTTGCGGACTTGCTTAGAAGCTGAAGTTTGCGCCAATCCTGTACTGCCAGTTTCTCGTTATTGCACTGCCGCCGGCTCGAAGCCCTGCCTCGGCAAAGATATCCCATGCTCCTGCCTTGCAGGTGTAACCAAGCTGCGTATCGAGCCATGTGCCGCTTATGTTGTCCGAAAGGCTCGCCCAGCCACGGTTGTACATATCGATGCCAACGCTTCCTGCAAAGTCATGAACCAGCTTCGTGTCGAGGTAGGCATAGCCCTTGTCGCCGACAAATTTTCCGATGTGCATCCCAAGGCTTGCCATTACTGAGTTTGCTCCATTTGCCCAAGTATCGGTTCCTTCACTGGTACGGTATCTGGCACTGTTCAGGTGTGCCCAAGTAAGTTCTGCCTTCGGCTCAAATACCCAGCCGTTTTTGCGGGTCATGCGTATTCCATAGCCGGCACTCAGGCTCTGCCCGAAGCTTGCTATGTCGTTTGCCTTTATGGTGCCGCTGTTGCCGGTGCTGCAGATGTCACTTCTGAGCTTTCCAATGCGGGCGGTGAATTCGGCGAACTTGCCGCCCGTTGACTGCCACATTGCATAGGCACTGAGTGTCGTGAGATTGCTCTCGCCACTGCCTTTTTCGTAGCCTTCGCTTCCTGTCGAGTGGCTTATCGCTCCACCAACAGTCCAGCCGTTCTTTGTTGCACGGTCAAAGCCGAGGTTGAGCGTTGTGCAGGTGCCATTGACGTTATAGATTCCGTCCTGTGCCTTTTGGCTTCCTCTGGTCATTGCGAACCAGATGCCGTTTTCCCCGCCCCGTCTTACATCGTTCAGGCGCTTCAATATATCGGCGTTGCTGTCACGCCAGCGTCCCAGCATGTAGGAGCGGTTGCCGAGGGCATTCTTTATGAGATTGCTTGGTTTCGGTTTTGGTGTCGGGGAATTCCCGTAGCGGAGACGGGTTATCGCCCAGTCTGTCCGATTGCCGTTTGGTGTGGCGGTTACTTCCGGCATATATTCGTAGGTATTGCCGCCGATATCTATCAGGCTTGCCTTGCCTTCAAACTTTGCCGTGCTGTCGGTTGTGGCAAAGACGGTACCGGTCGGGCTGCTGCTCTCGATAGTCGTGCCGGGGGCGCTTACTGCGGACGGGTCATAGTTGACGATAACGCCGTTCGCCCCTGCTGTGCCGGTCGTGGTTCCGATGTTTATCTTGTCGCTCTGGTTATTGGCAAGGTCGGTGTTGATGATGAAATCGGCATAGCCCTCCATTGTGCCGATGGTTAAGGCGTTGTTTATGCTGTAGCCGCTGTCATTGCCATGGCCGAGGACTACCTTATCGCCGGTGGCAAAGAGGCGGTCAACGGCATAGCTGTGATTGTTGACAGCGCTGTTGCCGAATTTCGCCATGGCATCGCCGGTATAGAGGAGACGCAGATAGCCTGCCGTTGCTTCGTCTATCTGGACATAGGCATTGTCATCGACAGATATTGTGCCGCCCTGCATTATTGTTTCCGTTGCTTCGCCGCCAGCAGATACAAAGAGTTCGCCGCCGTTTACGGTGGTTTTTATTGCTCTGCCGCCGCTTTGTATGTCCATGTTGCCGCTGTCAAGCGTGGTTTCTCTTGCCATGCCGCCATTGTTCACGGTCAGGCTGCCGCCTGCAATCTGCGTGCCGCTTGCCATGCCGCCGTCCTGCACGATCTGTGTGCCGCCTGAGGTTATTTCGGCGTTCTCTGATATGCCGCCGGACAATATGGTTTCCGTGCCGTTTTCAATCTTTGTGCCGCTTGTTTTGCCACCGTCCACTACGATTTGCCCATTTTCGGTTACTGTGCCGCTATTGGCGGTTGCTCCGCTCATTACATTCATCGTATAGCCACTTATTGTCCCGCCAGTCTTGCTTACGCCGCTGTTTATCTGCCATGTGCCACCTGTTGCGCTTGTAACACTGATATTTGCACCGTTGTTTTCGATGACTCTTCCGCCTTGCAGGCTCTCAACCTTGCTTGTACCGCCAGAAGCTACCTCCTGCGTGCCACCGCTCATAGTGCTGACGGTAGCAGTGCCGCTTACTGTTTGCGTACCGCCGTTTAACACGCTTATCGTGCCACTGCCGCCAGCAGATACTGCCTGCGTGCCACTTTCCATAGTTCCGACCGTACCAGTGCCACCAGAACATATCGTCTGCATGCCGCTACTCATATTAGCGACCGATCCACTGCCGTTAGCAGCTATAGTCTGTGTGCCGCCACTCATATTAGCAACCGAGCCACTGCCGCCGCTTTGTACTACCTGACTTCCACTGTTCATAGCCGTGACTGTGCCACTGCCGCCACTCGATACAGTCTGCGTGCCGCCACTGTTCATAGTCGTGACTGTGCCACTGCCGCCAGAAAATACTATCTGCGAACCGTCATTCATAGTCTCAACCGTGCCAGTACCCATCCAACCTACAGTCTGCGTACCGCCACTCATAGTCGTGCCCGTGCCAGTGCCGCCAGCAGATACATTCTGCTCACCGCCGCTCATAGTCGTGACCGTGCCAGTGCCGCCACCGTCTACCGTCTGTGTACCATTGTTCATAGTCGTGATTTTACCAGTACCGCCATTTATAGTCTGCATGCCGCCGCTCATAGTGCTGACCGTGCCAGTGCCGCCACGAAATAGCGTCTGCGTGCCGTTGCTCATAGTGCTGACCGTGCCAGTGCCGCCATCGTTTACCATCTGTGTACCATTGTTCATAGTCGTGATTTTACCAGTACCGCCACCTATAGGCTGCTCACCGCCGCTCATAGTCGTGACCGTGCCAGTGCCGCCTGATTTTACCGTCTGCTTGCCACCATTCATCGTGCTGACTGTGCCAGTGCCGCCACTCGATACAGTCTGCGTGCCGCCACTGTTCATCGTGCTGATAGTTTGTGTGTTCCCAGAATCTACACTTACTGACTTGGTGTCGCTAGTAGGCAATACATCAATATTCTCTGCATAAGCCACCCGTGGGGAGAGCATAGCCTGCACATAGCCGCCCATTTCACCCGGAAGGTTTACGGCGGTACCATACAGATGGTTATCGGTCTGGATATGCCCCCCCGGTGTATTTATATCCACCGCAAGCATGCCATAAGGACTCAGCATGTTCAGGGCATTTATCACCGCCACTGTTGTCATGACTTTTTCCTTGATTGCTTTTTTCTTCAACGTTTCTCGTCCTTTCTATATAGGTCAAATTGTTTCATTGAACTGTTATCATCCGCGCTTTTGAGGATTTCCGCTACCGCAAATTATTTTTCGCCGAGCCTTTTTCTTGTCGGCGATGACCTTGTCGATTACCCTTTTCACATAAGCCCCCGTGATGCACCGCGTGCACTCAAATTCCCTGCCGGTATTCCTGTGGTGCGGGCAAGCCCCAAAATCACCATATTCATGCTTGTTGCGGGTATCGTTGCAGCAGCTGTTGCAGGTATGGAACTGCTGTACACGGTATGGCGTGAAAAACTCCGTGCCGGGAGCGGTGAAGCCGGCTATCATTACCACCGGTATTCCCGTTGCCCATGCAAGCCAGCTGAGACCGCTGGGAAGGCCGATAAAAAATTCTGCTCCTGCCAGAAGGTCAATGCGCTCTTGAAGCGGTCGGTTGCCAGTGAAGTCCTCCGTCCCATAGGGAATCGTATTGCCGAAAAGACCATGGCTTACGATTCGTTCCCTGTCGATGCAGAGTACCCGATAGCCCTTTTCTTTCAGATACGCCGTCACCTCCATCCAGCCCGAGGCATTGTTCCAGTATTTTGCCTGTGCCGTTGCCTGTGAGGCAATGCAGACATAAGGACCCTTTATTTTTTCTTTGTATTTGGCGATGGAAAGCCTTGGCATTAGCTCCTGCCTATCAACGCCCAAGATAGATGCGCCGTGCGCCTGCAGACCGACGATCCTCCAGTCGAGTGGCTGGAGGTTGCGATCCTCCCATGGAGCGAACAAGCCCATGTAATAGCTGGCATACAGGTTTTCGGGCAGTTCATCTTCCTTGATGAAATGAAGCTTTGGGTACACTGGCTCAAAAATCTCGCGGAAGCGGTCGCTCATTGCCACATAAAGCTCGCACGCATGTTTTTTCCTGAACTCATCGGCATACGGAAACCAAGCCAGCATATCCCCCAAAGCCCCGTCCGGGAATTTTATCAGCACATTCTTCCCTTTGGCATCGTAATCATGGGAAAAGAGAAGGCGGTATACTTTTTTCTTGTCGGTCGATTTCCCCTTGTCGAGCTGATGCACCTCGATGCGGAAATTGACGAAATAACGCTTGCTGCTGCTGACGATAACGCCCGAGGCAGGCTGCTCATAGACCGTAAGGCAAGCATCCCGATCGATAAGCTTTACCATGTACTCGCCCTGCGGTACGCTGACACGCGCGCCAAGGTTGAAATCGTAGCTTATGCCCTCGATGTCTGCCTGCTGGGTGAGAGCCGGCGGGCTGAAAGTCATATAAGGCTTTTCCTTGCTCATTTCTTGTTCCTTTCCAATAAATTCCTTTTCGGGTCGAGCTTATGCTCCTGCATCAATCGTTCAATCGTTTGGCAGACCTGCCCGCTGCTGATGTAGCGGGTACACTCAAATTCCCGTTCCGTGTTTTCATGCCGTGGGCACCATGCAAAATCTGCATGGACGAACTCCTCGCTGCTGTCCGTCCAGCACCCGTTGCAGACATGGAAGTTTATCACCCGATACGGAGTATGAAATTCATTATATGGCAATGTAAAGCCCGATATCATCACCACCGGAATGGCGCTCCCCCAAGCCATGCAAGCCAAGCCGCTGGAAAGCCCGACGAAAAAATCTGCATAAGCGAGCAGGTTTACCCGTTCCTGCAATGGAATATCGCCGGTAAAATCCTCGGCACCGTAGGGAATCGTGTTCCAGTGGCGCCCGTACCCGTGGCATTTTTCCTTGTCTATGCACAATACCCGATAGCCTCTCTGCTTTAGGTAATCAATCGTCTCAATCCAGCCCCGTGGGTTGTTCCAGTACTTTGCCTGACTTGTCGCCTGCGTGGCAATGCAGACATACGGCTCCTTTATCTGCCTCGGCTTGTCCGGCGTAAGCACAGGTCGGCGTTCCTTTACCTCAAGACCCAAAATATACGGTATGTTGAGCTGCAAGCCGATAACCCGGAAATCTGTCGGCTGGTGGATTCGGTCATTCGCCGGAAAAAATATCCCCATATAATAGGTAGCATAAGAGTCAGGCGGCGTTGTATCCGGCTTGATAAAATGAATCTTTGGATAAGCCGGCTTGAAAAGCCCAGCCAGCTCCTCTGCCATCGAGCAATAAACCTCGCACTTGTGCTTCCGGCGAAACTCCTCTGCATACGGGAACCATGCCATGATGTCCCCCAAGGTTCCTACCGGATAATGGATATGCACATTCTTTCCTGCCAGATCCAGCTTGTGCGTATAAATCAGCTGGGCATCCTTCCAGACCTCAACGAGAAAATGGATGTAATACTTTTTCGTTGAGGTGACGATTGCTTCCGATGCATCGGCATCATAAAGTATGGTTCTGGTATCAAGATCCGTGAACCGGACATGATAATTCCCTTTCGGCACCTGAAGCCTGACCCCGTAATTAAAGTCCAGCTTCAAGCCGTCAATCCCCGTCTCCCGAACAATCGGGCCCAGATAAAACTGAACATATTGTTTTTTCTTTGGCGTTTCCGGCACATTTTCCGCCGTGCCGTTCTTTTTGTCTTCCGTTGCCATCCTCAGGCTCCCTTTAAAAGCATTTGTTTTTTTGACGTATCTGTTCCCAATATGAGGTAAGTATAGCGTAGATATATGGACAAATCAATATGTCACGGCACAAGTTGCTCTTGCGATTTGCATGCATGTTGTGGTACAAGAAAACCGGAACGGAAAGCTCCAGCGTTCCGTTCCGGTTCAAACGACAGACTGTGTTGTTTTTATGCGGCTAATCTCATTGTGATGTCATTTGTTCACCGCGCGCTTGTCCTGTGTCTCTGCCAAGGAAATACGTCGGATCCGCTCAAAGGGAATCTCATGGAACATATAGCGAATATCCAAAAAGGCATCGTTTCTGGAAAAGACGATCTTTTTCAGATGGAAACCTTTTTTCTTCTTTTGAATCATCGAAATGTAATTTTGAGCATCTTCCATGGAAAAAGGCCCGTTTTCGATGATTACGTTTACGTTGTCAATCAGCATGGGTAAAACCTCCAACTACCCGAAAAACAAGGGAATAAAGAAAAGCATTCTTTATTCGAAAAACAGTGCTACTTCCTTTTGTTTGCTTAATCATATAGGAATTGTGCCGGATTGTCAAATCAAGAAGAAAAATTTTTTTGCCTGTGATTTGCATTGTGGGGAAAAGGACAATATACTTTTGTTGTATGCAGAAAGGTTTTGGAA
>JAZLHW010000151.1:0-3019 GCA_045617105.1 Selenomonadaceae bacterium
GGATCACTGTCTGCCCTCTGTGCCACATGATGATTCACAACAACATCGGACTCAGCCACGCTCTTATGGCAGACGCACAGGTGAAAGCCATGAAGCACTACGGCTGGGAAACAAAAGACTTCATTCAAAGATTCGGAAAAAACTACGTATAAGGAGATTAAAACATGTTAAATCACATTTCAATTCAAGGTCGCTTGACCAAAAATCCGGAATTACGCTATACGAGCAGTCAGATTCCGGTAGCTTCCTTCACACTCGCTTGTGATAGGGATGTCAAAGAGAAAGACAGCAACAACTACCCGGTCGATTTCATCAACTGCGTTGCATGGAGAGGAACGGGCGAGTTCGTCAATAACTATTTCTCAAAGGGAATGATGGCAGCGGTTGACGGAAGACTGCAGATGCGGAACTGGACGGACAAGGAAGGGAATAAGAGAACGACAGCCGAGATCCTTGTTGAGCACGTTTATTTCTGCGAAAAGAAAAGAAGCGAAGAAGCCAGCGGAAGCGGAGACTTTGAGCCGATGGAGGATGACGGAGAACTTCCTTTCTAATACGGAGGTCAAGAAATGGCAAGCCTTTATTTGAAACTCTTTGTGGACTCTTTGGAAAAGTACCAGAAACTGAATGATGCTGAATTTGGAAGACTGATAAGAGCCGCCTTAACCTATAAGGCGAATGGCGAGGAAGTCGGTTTAACTGGAAGAGAGGATCTTCTGTGGGATGGTATGAAGCTGGAGATAGACAGGGATAACGATTCTTATGCGGAAATCTGCGAAGTGCGGTCTGCCGCAGGGAAAAAAGGCGCAGAAGCAAGATGGCAAAAAGATGGCAAAAATAGCAACTGCCATTTTGCCAATGGCAAAGAATGGCAAAAATGCCAAGACAAAGACAAAGAAGAAGACAAAGACAAAGACAAAGAAAGTAATAACCCCCCTAACCCCCCAAGGGGGGCAGTTGACCCGTTCACCGAGTTTTCCGGTGAAAATGCAGAGCTTCGCTCCGCTCTGTCCGCATTCGAGGAAATGAGAAAAAAGATTCGGAAGCCGATGACTGCGGAAGCGAAGAAACTGCTTGTTTCAAAGCTCCGAAAATACCCGCAAGCGGACTGGGTGCCGATGCTCAACGAATCATACCGGATGATGGAGGATTGGGCGAATGGATAAGCGTGAATTTTCAATTTTCGCAATGGGGCTGAAAACGTATTTTCCAAAAGACAACCTCCTGCCGACTGACAATTCCATGGAACTTTGGTACAGGAGCCTTAAGGACATCCCATATAGGCTTGCCGAAGTTTTCCTTCAAAAGTGGGTCGCTTCCGAAAAGTGGAGTCCGAGTATTGCTGAGATCCGAAAAGGCTGCGCAGAGATCGTCACGGAAGAACCCCCTGACTGGGCATCCGGGTGGAGCGAGGTTTTAAAGGCAGTCGGACGGTGGGGCTACATGCAGGAAGAGCAAGCCCTGGAATCCATGACGGAGATCACCAGGATGACGGTCGAGCGGTTGGGGTGGAAAAACATCTGCATGTCAGAAAACGAGGTAGCCGACAGAGCGAATTTCCGAAACGTCTACGAGCAGATTGCCAAGAAGGAAACGGAACGCAGACAGCTCCCGCAGGTTTTGGAAGAAACAATCGCTAAGATTAAAAGCGGTGCCGTGCCGCAGATAGGAGACGGATGGCAATGAAAACTCCATGCCTTGGATGCGACAAGCGGTCAGCGACATGCCACGGGGAATGCAAAGAATATGCGGAATTTAGAAAGACCGTTGATTGCATCAAAAAAAACTTACTGACATCAAAGCATCTCAACGCCATATCAAAAGAGCGGATCGACCGGAGAACAAGGGTCCTCGAACGAGACAGAAAAAGGAGGGGCTGAAATGGTCAAAATCGGAGATAGGTTCATATTACCGAAGAAACTGAACGATATCACAGACAGGAGCGACTTTGAGGAGTGTACGGTCGTGTACGTCCACCCAAAGCACAGATTCTGCGAGGTCGAGTTCGGCGGGGTAAATGGGAAATTCAGAATGTCTTTCAAACTGAATCAAAACGGAGAAATCTTACTGGACGGGACTAAAGTTTCAAGAAAATACTACAAAGATCTGCGAGGGAAGGGTGAAGTAGAATGACAGAGAAAGATTTCCCGCCGTGTCCTGCATGCGGTAGCGAATCATATCAGATGATCTGCATCGGTCCGTTGGACAAGACGGTAGTAGGGTGCGATGACTGCATGCGGTTTATTGACGTCATCGACATTGAATGGGAGGGCATTATTTTATGAACAACATAAAAGTTCAGCGGTCGAATATGATATTTGAATCGATATGCGAATACTGCAGACACAAGACTGTGTGCAAAGACAGCTCATATGTGGGGAAGCCTGAAAAGCTTCCTCCGGTGTATGGGTGCAACGGATTTCAGAGGAATGTGAAGAAATGAGTGATATTGAATTAAAACCGTGTCCGTTTTGTGGTTCAAAAGATGTCCATTTCTATGGAAACGACAAATGGGGAGAATTAGTTTGTTTCGGATGTCTTATTTCATTTTCACAGCAAGAATCAACTTGTAGAGAAGATATAATTTTTTCTTGGAACAGGAGGACAGAAAATGACAGTTGAAGAAGCAATAAAAATTATTGATCGAAATGAAATAAGTAATTTTTTTGGTGGATATCCATTTAACGAAGCAGAACAAAAAGTAATAGATGCTTATGACATGGCAATCGCAGCACTGGAATCTGAGCGATGGATTCCTGTGACGGAGAAGTTGCCTGAATGTGAAAAGATGTATGGCATGGCAGAACAGTTAGCATACAACATTGATTGCATGGAATATATGAAAACAATACCAGACAAGTATTTTGACTTAGCCGTTGTTGATCCCGTTTATGGCAACGTAACGCAAGGTGGTTATATGCAAGGAAAAGGCGGAGAAAATAAAGCGAAACGCATAGAACACCATCTTGCATTATGGAATCAAGAAAAGACGGGGAAAGAATATTTCAAAGAGTTATTC
>JAZLHW010000152.1:0-13493 GCA_045617105.1 Selenomonadaceae bacterium
CGCAATCGAACCTTTGCCAAATCTTCCACGGGAACCTGCAGAACCTTTTCGTATTCGGCACGGCTCTCGCTTGCCGTAAGAACAGTCCCCACAGGAAAATGCTTTCGCAGGATACCTCCCACGCCTCCTGCATGGTCCTCATGCGCATGTGTCAAGAAAATATAGTCAAGACTGCGCACTCCCTGATGAAGAAGATACGGCACAGCAACCCTTGCACCGAGATCAAATCCTCCGTCCCTCGTCCCACCTGTATCGAACATCGCTGCATGATGTGCTGTTTTCAGCAGCATAGCATCCCCCTGCCCAACATCTAAAACTGCAAAAACAACTTCATCCTTATGCAGGCAGTGCCAAACAAAGGAGACTGCTCCCACAAGCAAAACCATGCTGACCGCCAATACCTTCTGCTCCCTCAAGAATTTTCCTGCCAGATCTCGTCCTCGTTTCGAGCAGCCCATAAGGAGACCTGCATAAAAAAGAACAGACAGCCAAAACGGAAAAGTCGGCAAATATACTTGACTTGCAGGAAGCGCTTCCATCCACCGTGCCATTTCGTAAACCACGCCAAGAAGCAGGCTGTTAAAAAGAAAGAAAATTTTCCCAAGAAACGGCAGAAAAAATGCAGCCATACCGGAAAAAAGCCCCAGCACGATCATCCCTTCAACAATAGGAACGATCAAGAGATTTGCCAGCAGTGAGGAAAGTGACAGCTGGTTGAAATACCATGCAAGAATTGGAAGCGTTGCCAGCTGTGCCGCAATCGTGATAGAAAGCGCCCCTGCAAAAAACTCCGGTACCTTCCGCATTCTCATCCAACGGCGGAGCAAAGGTGCAGCATAAAGAAGCCCTGCCGTTGCCAGAAAGGACAACTGAAAGCTGATGTGGAATAAATACATCGGAGAAACGGACAGCATCCCCAATCCCGTCAGCATAAGAATTCTTCCTGCCTCCTTTTCTCTTTCCATCGCCAATGCCAAAAAAGTAAGCCCTCCCATCAAGGCAGAACGCAGAACGGGCGGCACACAGCCTGACAAAACACTGTATATAACGATTGCCGCTGCAACAAAAAGCACCTGAATCCGCCTTGATAGGCGGCATAATCCGCCAAGCCACGCAATCGTTGCGGCAAGCAGGCTGATATGCGATCCAGATACTGACAGAATATGCACGATTCCCGTCACAGTAAATGCTTCCGTAAGCTCCGGCCGAATCCCATCGTAACCGCCAAACAGCATAGCAAAGATTGCCGCCGCATCCGCTTTTGGCATGACCTCCTCCATTCTCATTCGATAATGGCTTCGTATTTCCTCCATTTTGCGGAGAAACAGCATATTTTCCTGCGGAACTGCCTGAATCCCCTGTTTTCCTGCCATCAGCTGTGCCGTGATTCCTTGACTGCGAAGCATTTGTACCGTGTCCAACTGCCCTGGATCTGCATATCCATGCGGAATCCTTACCTTGCCGGAAGCGATCACCTCATCGCCGATCCGTACATCAGGCACCGCTTTCCCCTGCTTTATAGATGCATAAACATACAGGTTTCCCGAAGCTGAATACTTTTTCCCTTGCACCTCCACTTGTTTTGCGTTCAGCAGACAGCGCAGCTTTTGCGTCCCGTCTGCTGTCTCTGTCTTGCGCGGTGCCTCTGTTGCAATTCCAGTCACTCGAACCATGCTTCCCTTCCACTTAGAAATATCGTCCGAGGGAAGCGCCGCTGCACAGGAAAACCGAACCATGCCCAAGAAAAAAAAGACAAACAGGAAGGATAACCATGTCCATCGGCTTTGCACAGAAAGCAAGCCTCCGCTCAAGGCAAGCAGAGCAAAAAGCACAGCGTATAAAGCCGACAGCGAAACGGAAAACACACTCCCTGCAAAGATCCCAAGCCCCAAGGAAAAAAGCACTGCCGCAAGAAATCCCTCCTGCTGCTGTCCTATCTTCATAATGACCTCCCCATCAAACGGAAATCCTGTCCTTCAGCTTCTCGAATTTTGCATCTCCGATTCCCCGAACCTTTTTCAGATCCTCCGTTGACTGGAAAGCACCTTCCGTCTGACGAAACTCTACGATACGTTTTGCCATAGAAGGGCCTATTCCAGGAAGGGTGTCCAGCTCACTCTCGTCCGCCGTATTGATATTGACAATGCCTCCCTTCTCGTCCTTTCCATTTAATTTACCTGAAGCATGTTTTCCCTTGGCTTCCTCCCCTGTGCCGTTTCCTCCTGACAAACGCTCCTGCTTCCCAGTCTTTTCCGGAATCAAAAGCTGCTGCCCGTCCTTCAGCATCTGTACCATATTCACCTTCTCCATATCAGCTGTCGGCAGCACCCCTCCACAGGCATTGACAGCATCGGCAGCCCTTGCACCTTCTCCCAACGTCAGCACGCCCGGATGATTGACAGCACCCGTCACATAAACCGTCAGCTTTTCTTCCGATGCCTCTGCAGGCTTTTCCGCCGCATCGAGTGAAATCTCCTCCCCTTGCGAATAATAGCCGTAAAAAGTTCCGCCAGCCATCGCCGCAAGCAGCACCAGCAAAACGACCATAGATTTCTTGTACATTGGCATATTCTCACCCTTTCTATACTATAAAAACATTTGTCCTCTATAAAAAGATTCTGCATAGGATGAGAAAACCCTTTAAGAAAAACAGAAAAAGGACTATGAAAAAATGATCAACCATTTTTCATAGTCCTTTTTTTGTAATTTCACATTATTTCACTGTTAAATTGCATAGAAGTTGACAAGCTTTGCATCAAAGATACCGTCCACGCTCTTAACCTTTGCAAGGATATCTGCTGGGATATCATTATCGATCGTAAGAACCATGAGATTCGTACCTTCCACATCCGCCTTTCCGACCTGCATACCGGAAATATTGATATTCGCCTCACCCATGATAGAACCAACCGTACCAATGACACCCGGACGGTTAATATGCGGGCAGATAAGGATACGGGCATGAGGATCAACATCCACGCGGAACTTGTTAATGCGTATGATACGTCCCTCATCACCAAAGAGCGTTCCTGTCACGGAAACTTCCTTGTCTGCAAATCTAACCTTGACCGTAATCAGCGTTGCAAAGTTATCGACTGCCTCTTCCTTCGATTCCGTCACCTTGATATTGCGTTCCTTTGCAATGCTCGGTGCATTGACGTAGTTGACCTCGGTTTCCATGATTGGATTCAACATACCCTTCAAAACACCGGTTGTCAGCATACCAGTATTGACCTTCGTAATCTCACCGTTATAAAGAACCTCAACACTCTTGATCGCACCCTCAGCAAGAGAACGAGCCGTGCAGCCAAGACGTTCTACCAAGGTAAAATACGGGCTGATTACCTTCATGACCTGCGGGGAAACTGGCGCCATGTTGACTGCCGTAGCCACTGGCTCCCCATTGAGGGCTGCCCTGACTCCCTCTGCAACGTCAACAGAAACACCGATCTGTGCCTCCACGGTAGAAGCACCAAGATGCGGCGTCACTACGATACCCGGAACATTCAGCAGCGGGTGATCCTCAGGTATTGGCTCACTCGTAAACACGTCAATAGCAGCTCCTGCCACAATACCGTCCTTCACAGCCTGTGCCAGATCTGCCTCATCAATGATACCGCCGCGGGCGCAGTTGACCAAACGAACGCCCTTCTTCATCTTCTTCATCTGCTCCATAGAGATCATGCCCTTGGTATCTGGAGTGAGCGGCATATGTACCGTGATGAAATCCGCCTGCGTGATAACATCTTCCAACGTACCGACCTTGACTCCCATTGCCTTTGCACGTTCCTCATTGATATATGGATCGTAAGCAATGACATCCATGTCAAAAGCCATGCAGCGCTTTGCTACACCGCTGCCGATCCTTCCCATGCCGATAACGCCAAGTGTCTTTCCCTTAAGCTCAACACCAACATACTTCTTGCGATTCCATTCACCCTTTTGCATCGTCTCATTGGCGATCGGAATATTGCGGGACATAGAAAGCATCATTGCCATCGTATGCTCCGTAGCTGCAATCGTATTGCCTCCCGGCGAATTGATAACGATAATGCCTCGTGCCGTTGCAGCAGGAATATCAATATTATCAACACCGACACCGGCACGGCCAATAATTTTGAGGTTCGCTGCCTTTTCAATGACATCTGCTGTTACCTTAGAAGCCGAACGTATCAACAGGGCATCATATTCAGAAATGACATCCAAAAGCTCTTCATGGGAAATCTTATCTCTTACGTCTACCTGAAAATCCTTCTGCAAAAGCTCAATGCCTTTTGGCGAAATGCCGTCCGCTGCTAAAACCTTCATAGAAATCGCTCCTCTTGTTTTCCATATTGAATGACTGACTAAAACGCAAAATTCAAGGACCTCTCCACATAGAAAAAGCTCCCCCCCAAGCAAATTGGGGCGAAGCTCAACATCTCCACGGTACCACCCAAATGATGCACGCACCACTCATGCGCTTTATCGGGCGCACCCGTCCAGCTCATCACTGGCTGCTCCAAGGCGGAACCTCAGCTGTCCGCACTGGCTCGCACCACCCGCCAACTCTCTTTGCTGGAACCTCGCCTTGGCTTCCTCTTCATCACACAATTTCCTTGAACTTTTATGCATACTCATTATATGCCTTCCGTCCATTATCGTCAAGCGTCTTCCCCAAAAAACTATGTCCCACTCTTCTGCAAGCAGCTTCATTCATCTTCTTCCTCCAAAGGAGGCACGTCGTCATCTCCCAATGGAGGCAAGTCCATATCACTTGGCAGATCCATCTCCTCTGCCGCATGGACACTGTTTTGCAGAGGTACCAGCTCACCATCCAAAAAATCAAGCGAGGATCTTATATTTTCCTGTTCCTTGGGCGACAGCTTCTCCAAAGAAGAATACTCTTCCTTAACTGCCCGTTCCTCCGGCGTTTCGAGAATTTCTTTTTTCACTGCGGGTTTCTTTGCAGCCTGCGGCAAACCTCCCTCGGAGCAAACCAGCTGCAACCGTCTTCCCGTAATCCGTTCCAGCTCCGGCTCAATAGACTTTCGATAAAACTTCATTGCCATATCTGCCATAATATGCCCTGGAAAGCGAAGGATATACTGTTCTTCTGTCATGCCAATACAGGTTGCCTGCTTCAAACAGGCAACCGCGGGGGCTTTTCCGGAAGCAGAAAACTCTTGCAGCATTTTTTTCAAAACAGCCGCACCGTCCGGATCCTCCTGTACCGAAAGATCCGATGGGATCCGTGCTGCCTTTGGTTTAGGATCTTGTTTGGCAGGTTGACTAGCTTCCTGCATTTCCGCTTTCTTCGTTCCCCCAGCCAAGGACGCCGCTATCTGCGACAGCTTGGCTTCCAGCTGGGCAATACGTGCATCCTCCGACCTTGCTGCCGGCAAGGATTCCTGCTGATTCAACGACGCTTCCTTCCTGCACAAGGAAAGCAAGGCGACCTCCACGGTAATACGGGGCTGTACGGACCATTTCAATTCATTCATCGCTTCATGCAGTCTCCGAATCATCTGCATAAGTTCTTCCTGCCCCCAATATTTGGACTGCTCGTCCAAAATTTCCTGCGATTCCAAATAAAGTCCTACCTGCTCCATGCTTCCTGTCGCTTGGTAGATCATTAAGCCTCTGAGATGCAGGGACAGCTCCACCAACACCTGCCGCAATTCCTTGCCGTCCCGCAAAAGACCTGCCAGCATCTCAAGGATCTCCTGCATATTTCCCTCAAAAATTGCCTTTGCCAACCGAAAGATCCACTGATGCCCTACCAGCCCCAAAATTTGGCGGACACGCTGTGCTGTTACACAGCCGTCTTCTATGGAAGCACACTGATCCAATATGCTGAGCGCATCCCGCAAACCTCCATCCGCTTGAATCGCAATCAACATCAAAGCTTCCGGCTCTGCCCCGATCTTCATTTCATCAGCAACGTATTGAAGCCTTGCCTGAATCTCTTCCACAGCGATCCGCCTGAAATCATATCTTTGGCAGCGTGACTGAATTGTTGCCGGAACCTTGTGAGCTTCCGTGGTTGCCAAAATGAAAATGACCTGAGAAGGAGGTTCTTCCAAGGTTTTCAGCAATGCGTTAAATGCCTCCGTTGTGAGCATGTGAACCTCATCAATGATGTAGACCTTGTACCTTCCGCTTGCCGGTGCAAATTTCACCGTCTCCCGAATGTCACGTATTTCATCAATACCACGATTGGATGCTGCATCGATCTCAAAAACATCCATAGAAGAACCCGCATCTATTTTCTTGCAGCTTTCGCATATCCCGCATGGTTCAGTTGTCGGTCCATTCTTGCAGTTCAAAGATTTTGCCAAAATCTTTGCCGCACTGGTCTTCCCCGTTCCTCTTGGACCGGAAAACAAATAGGCATGTCCAATGCGATTGGCTTGAATCGCATGAAGCAAAGTTTTGCTGATATGCTCCTGTCCAACCAGATCCCGAAAAGTTCCCGGACGCCACTTCCGGTAAAGTGCGATATATGCCATGCTTTCTCCCCTCTTTTCTCTCAATGCAAAAACGACAGCCTTCCGGCTGTCGTTCCCAAAACTCGTCTTTCCCACGTCGGACCACAGTCCTCAGGCACCCTTGCGGCACATGAAGGAACCCGCTTATCGCTGCTTCCTTCCAGACCTGACGAGGTTCACGGGGCTTCATTGCGCAAGACCCAAGCACTGCAGCCCGACCTGAAAAAGAATCCTGATTTCAACAAAAAAATGGCGGAGAGTGAGAGATTCGAACTCTCGGTACAGTATCACCGTACACACGCTTTCCAGGCGTGCTCCTTCAACCACTCGGACAACTCTCCACTGTGCTCTCTAAGAGAAGCTATTCTGTTCTCGCCTGCCCCATCGCCTGCGACAATAGGTATGTTACCATGCGGTTCTCTCCTTGTCAATACCCTTTGATTACTTTTCTTTCAATTCTTTTCCAATGGTCAGGATATTCTTTTCGTTTCTGTAATCTGCTTAACATTGTTCCATCATGGCAACATCCACCCTAAAATTCAAAAACCCTTAAGCCGTTCCTGCCGAAGTGCCTGTTCCAAAAATGCCTTGCGTTTTTCCAGCTCCTCCAGCTTCTCTCTTTCTTCTATCGACAGCTCCTGCTTCTTTTTCAGTCGGTCAAAAGCGGTCATCGCCTGCAAGAGCTGTCCTTCCAGCTCCCAAATTGCATTTGCCATTCTTTCCTCCCTGCAAAAAAGTCACGACTCATGCATGACATCATGCACAAGCCGTTCCTTGCAATCAACATATTCCTAAATAAACTCATCTGCCGCCAAAACGACATAAAAAGAACCGAAATCCGTATAAATACGCAAAAGAAGCTGCCGATTCCCCTGCGGCTGCTCTACCTTGCCCCATCTTGGCACACCAAGGTCGATTTCCTGAGAAGCTGCTGCGGCATCCACACAATAAAGCCCATTGACTACATTCAGGAATTCCTGCAAGCTGTCTATGGCAAGCTCATCCTCCGGAGAATCCACTTCCTCCCCACTGTATCTTTCTGCCAGCTCAACAAATGCGTCATTCTCTGCCATAATGCCGGCAACGATACACGCATCGCCTTCCATCCTTTGCGATACAGCACAATAGATCCCTTCTAGCTCACTAGAAGCTATCCAGGTCGGATCGACCACTGCAGGAGCTTCCAAAAACTGCAGCAAAGACTCCATGAACAACTCCATATAAGAGCTGTATGTATCGCACTCCATCAGAAGTTCTTTTCCAGCGGCCTTCCTCACTGCCTTGCTGACTGGATTGCCCTCCTCCATTTCGATGTCTGCAACAGTCTCTGCAACTGCCTGAAAGCTTTTCTTCTGCAAGAGACTCACAAGCTGGCTTCGTGACAAGCAATCCTGATTGATCAGGCATTGAGCGAGATACTGCTCATTCATTCTTCATGACCCTCTTGCGAATCTGCTCCACCGCCTTCTTGATCTGCTCCGAAGTATACGGTTTCTGAATGAAATCGATCGCTCCCATCTTCAAAGTCTGCATCAGCTTCTGCGGCGTACCGACAGAGGAGAGCATCACCACAGGAATCTCCGGGCTGACCTCCCGAATGACCTGCAATGCTTCAATGCCTCCGACCTCCGGCATGACAATATCCAAAATAACACCATCTGGCTTATCATTCAGATCCTTCAAAATAGCTTCCTTGCCATTTTCTGCCTCAATGACCTCACAATCCAAAGCCTCGAGTTCTGCCCGAAGCTTCTTCCTCAACAGCTTGGAATCATCCGATATCAACAACTTTAATTTTCTATCCAAAGCATCCACCTCCGAAAACGGAAAATTTTATACATATCTGCTGTGTTTAGCTTCGACAATACTTTCTCTTTTTCCTTCTTTGTGTAAATATAATTTCCCCGAATCAAACATTACCAAAAGAAAATACCGCCAATCGCTGCCGTAAGAAGGGAAACCAAGATACCGGAAACAAAGATCCTCCAAACATTTCGCCCAATCAGCAGGTTGGACTCTTCATCCACAAATCCCTTAAGGCAGCCCAGCACCATACCCAAGGTGCTAAAATTTGCAAAGGATGTAAAAAACAACGTCATGACTGCCACTGCATGCGTACTGTACTCAGAAAGGTGTTCCTTGACAGACAACATGACAACAACTTCATTTGTCACCAGCTTTTCTCCCATATACTGTGCTACAAGAAACGCCTCATCTGTCTGCAGCCCCAAAAGCCATGCAAAGGGCAGCATGAAATAACCAAAAATAGTCTCCAAAGACAATCCAGTAACCAAGGCTCCCAAAAGAACATTGAGAAAATCCTCCAATGCCACGAAAGCGATCACATTGGCAAAAATAATCAGGATTATCTTTCCAGCTCCCAAAATGGAATCACTCAAAAAGGAAAAAAATGGCTCCTTCTCCCCTTTCTCCTGAACCTCGTAAATGATATCCTCCTCTGGCAGAACCTTCGTTGGATTCAAGAGCTGGATAGCAAGCAAGGCATTCATCGCATTCAACGGTACAGCGGTCAATACCAAATCTGCCGGCATCATCACACTATAGATCCCAATCATTGCAGCAGAAACACAACTCATGCTCATCATAGCAATGGCAAGATTTCTCTCTGCCTTCATTCGCTTCATCTGGACCCTCGAAACGCCGATAGCTTCCGAATTTCCCAGAAACATCATTTCGATAGCAAAAAAGCTTTCAAAACGCGACACATGAGAAATTGCCGCCAATGCCTTGCCGCACCATCGAACAATGAACGGCAAAACACCTATATAGTTCAAGATATCAAACAACGGTACCACAAACAGGATGGGCAAAAGTGCCGCTGTCAAAAAATTCATTTGCGATACATTTACCCAATCAGGAACAGCAAACCGAATTCCTGCATATGCCGAATTGAGGAGAAAAGAAAACCCCTCCACTGCCATCTTGATGCCTTCTCTCCCCACGGAAAAGGTTGTAAGAAACCAAGCAAAAATCACTTCACAGGCCAACAAAACAGCGATATTTTTCCATGGAATCCTCTTTCTGTCACGCGAAGCCAGTGCTCCTATGCCAAGAAAGGCAAAAATTCCTATGATATTCAAAAGCAAAAACACCGAAAAACCCCCTATAGCAATTTACAGAAGATCCTTTTCTGAAAAAGCAAAAGGCAAAAGCTCTGACAACGTCACAGATTTTATCTCCCCTTTAAGATTTGCCATGAGAATTCTGGGAATCTTCATCTCAGCGATAAACTGGCGGCACATGCCGCATGGTGCACAAGGAGCTTCGGAATCAGCCACGATCGCAATTGCCAAAAATTCTCGTTCCCCCTCTGAGACAGCCTTGCATATTGCCGTACGCTCTGCACAAATTCCCACAGGATAGGAGGCATTTTCTACATTGCAGCCCCCATACACCTTTCCGCTCTTTGCCAGCACAGCCGCTCCCACCTTAAAATGCGAATATGGGGCATATGCACGTTCCCGATAGATCATCGCCGCCTGAACTAAATCTTTATCTTCCATTTTCATCGCCCTCTGACTAACAATACATCTCTACCGTGTCTCTTTCCACCCTCGCATAGACCAAAGGCTTCGCCGGCGGAAGCAGATTCCCTATTGCTATACTTTCCTGATAAAGCTTTTCTGCCTGCAAAAGGGATTTTTCCTGCGAAGTATGCAGGACTGCCAACACCTCTCCCTTCTTCACAGGATCACCATATTTCTTTCTTATCTGAATACCGGCAGAAAGATCAATCAAGCTTTCCTTCGTTTCTCTTCCTGCTCCAAGGGTTGCCGAAGCTATGCCCAAAAGCTGCGCATCCATTTTCGTAAGATAACCATCTGCATCAGCAATCACTTTCCTTTGGAAAGGGGCTTTTGCAAATAATGAGCAATCACGAAGCACTGCATCATCGCCGCCATGTTTCCTGACCATACAGCAAAAAGTCTCGAACGCAGTTCCATTTTTCATCGACTTTTCTGCCATCGTCCGACATTCCTCCAGACTTCCCTTATCTGCCATGAACAGCATATTTGCCGCAAGCTGCAAGGAAACCTCTGTCAGATCCTTAGGGCCGCATCCCTTCAATACCTCCATGGATTCCATCACTTCAAAAGAATTTCCTATGTTGTTCCCCAAGGGAATGTCCATATCCGTAATCAAAGCCATCGTTCTGCGGCCTGCTCCCTCACCGATCGACACCATAGCCTTCGCAAGCTCGATGGAGCCCTCCAAGGTCTTCATGAAAGCACCGCTTCCTGTTTTGACATCAAGCACAATGCAGTCGCTTCCTGCTGCCAGTTTTTTGCTCATGATAGAAGAAGCGATCAAGGGAATACTGTCTATCGTTGCCGTCACATCACGAAGCGCATATAACTTCTTGTCTGCCGGTGCCAAGTTCCCTGTCTGCCCGATAACGCTTACGCCAACCTCCTTCACAATGTCAAAAAACTCCTTGCGGTCAAGTGCCGTGCGATATCCTGGGATTGCTTCCAGCTTATCCACAGTACCGCCCGTATGTCCAAGCCCCCTTCCGCTCATCTTTGCCACCCTGCCGCCGCAAGCAGCAACAACAGGCGCAACGATCAAGGTCGTCTTGTCCCCGACACCGCCAGTGGAATGTTTGTCCACCTTTTTCCCCTCAATCTCAGAAAGGTCAAGCATATCGCCTGATTTCGCCATTGCCATAGTCAGCTGTACCGTTTCCTGCACGTTCATTCCCTTGAACCAGATCGCCATCAGCATAGCAGACATCTGGTAGTCCGGAATCTCCCCGTGAACATATCCCTGAACGATCTCTTCGATCTCATTTTTCTCCAAAACGCCGCCATTGCGTTTTTTCATAATCAAATCATACATTCTCATACCGTACACCTCATTTTAAGACCCGCGCAAGGAAGCTCTCACCCTTCGTCTTTAAATCCGCTCCAAAAATCTCCGAAATCGTTGCGCCGATCATCGCAAACGTTGGATAAGTCCCAAGATTTATGCCCGCGCGTATCGCTGAGCCGTAAACAAGAAGCGGAATGTATTCCCTTGTATGATCTGTTCCCGGTGCTCCTGGATCGCATCCATGATCTGCCGTAATCATCAGCACATCATTTTCCCTCATTTTTTCCATCACGCTGCCAAGCTGCACATCAAACTCAGTTGCTGCCCTTGCATAGCCTTCAACGTCCCTGCGATGCCCGTACTTCATGTCAAAATCCACCAAATTAACAAAGCAGAGTCCCGTAAAATCCTCGTCCATCAAACGGATCGTCTTCTCCATGCCGTCATGGTTATCCTGATTAACGCCAAGCGACCGACTAATGCCGCAGCCAGCAAAAATATCCGATATCTTCCCAACACCGATCGATTCCATTCCCTTCCGCTGAAGTGCCGCAAGAATAGTATCTCCCGTTGGCTCCAAGGAAAAATCATGACGGCGCGAGGTTCTCTCAAAATCAGGATATGTTCCGACATACGGACGGGCAATAATGCGTCCCACCCCATGCTTTCCCTGCAGGATCTTGCGGGCTATGCGGCAATACTCATAGAGCTGTTCCACAGGAACATCCTCCTCATGCGCCGCAATCTGAAACACACTGTCCGCCGAGGTATAGCAGATCAATCCCCCTGTTTCCTTTTGCTCCTGCCCGTAATCATGAATGACCTGCGTACCAGAATATGGCAGATTGCAAAGAATCTTTTTGCCAAAAGCCTTCTCCAGCCTTTCGATCACATCCGCAGGAAATCCATGCGGATAGGTAGGCAAAGGATGTTCCGATACGATTCCTGCAATTTCCCAATGTCCGATGGTCGTATCCTTGCCTTTGGAGATCTCACGCAATCTGGCAAAGGAACCAAGCGGCTGTTCTGCAGCCTCTCCGCAGCCAACGCCATCTATATTGAACAGTCCAAGGCTCTGCAGATTCGGCGTGTTGTATTCTCTCGATCGGCAGATAGACCTAAGCGTGTTGCAGTCACCATCTCCGAATTCCTCCGCATCTGGTTCCGCACCGATCCCATAGCTATCCAATACGATTAAAAATACCCGCTTGATATCCGACATGATACTCCCTCCTTATCCTTTCATCTCACCTTTCAATACCTTAACTGCTGCACTTGCCCCCAAACGGCTGCACCCCGCCTGCAGGAAGCTTTCCATCTCCTCACGAGTGCGGATACCGCCGGCTGCCTTGATTTTTACCGATGCACCAATATACTTCTTGAAAAGCTCCACATCCGCAAGTGATGCCCCTGCCGTCCCAAATCCAGTCGATGTCTTGATGTAATCCGCACCTCCCTCTGTCACGCATTTACAAGCTGCAATCTTTTCCTCTTCCGTCAAAAAGCACGTTTCCACGATCACCTTGAGAATACGATCTCCGCAAAGTGCCTTGAGCCTTCGAATCTCTTCCGTAACGAGGTCCAGCCTGCCCTCCTTCAATGCCCCGATCTGCAAAACCATATCGATCTCAGCGGCACCATCTGCGAGAGCCTGTGCTGTTTCCGCCAGCTTTGCCGCCGTACTGCAATTCCCGTTTGGAAAACCCACGACCGTTGCCACGGGAATTTTTCCGCCGTAAACCTCATGCACCCTCTTCACGAAAACAGAAGGCACCATCACGGTTGCCGTATGGTAACGTACCGCCTCCCCACAAAGAGTCTCCATTTCCTTCCACGTTGCTGTCTGCTTCAACAAGGTATGGTCTACCTTGCTCAAAATATCCTCCGCCTGCATTGCTATTACCTCTTTCCCAAAACCATTCGATGCTTCTTGCTTCTACATTCGTGTGCAAAATTCCTTCATGCAAAACACAAGAAAAACGCCCCCACCTTCCAGTGAGAGCTTCTATTACTCATTCTCCTCTGCCGATCAGCACCTTTTTCCCTTGGAACGCAAAACCATAGGCACGAATCCTGTCCTCTGCGAACCCCTTCTCTATCAGTATCTCCCGATATTTCTTCTCCACGATCTGCCGGAGTGCCGCCTGCACGGTGTCCTCCAGTCCCTTCTCGTCATAATCGTCATAGACC
>JAZLHW010000153.1:0-34532 GCA_045617105.1 Selenomonadaceae bacterium
ATTGTTCAAGAAAATGCCATAAGCATTTTCCCTCCAATTTGCGTTTCAACGAAGCGGGAGATATGCTCACCGCTTGTTAAAATTTGGCTTCCCCCACTTACAGCAAGCTGTTGAAGAAGGGGACATCTTAGCTTCGTTATAGGGTTAGGAAAGCATTGGGCAAGGCAGGCTTGCTGTTTAGAGGACAACCTTTTGTAATCTATATTTTGGAAAAAAGAAGGACTTTTTCATTTTGTGACGAAGTTATCTTTCGGAAGCGTGTTTGTTAGGAGAGGTGATTGCGATGGGAGATATGGCGATCGCTGCTGTGTCGGTGGATCTGCATCAGAGCCAAGTGCAGCGGGATTTCAGCGTTGGTGTTTTGAAGATGGCGATGGACACGCAGACAGCGAGTATTGAGGATATGCTGGGAGATATTGAGGAGAGCATGAGCCTCGATCCAAATGTCGGAGCGAATTTGAACCTTTTAGTGTGAGGAATTTAGATTGGCATGGGTGCAGTTTTGCCCTGTGCCGATTTTTTTTGTTGACTTTTTGACGTTTTCTATTGACTTTTTTTTCTCGTCATTGTATTCTATTTACAGGTTAGCACTCAACAGAAAAGAGTGCTAACAGGGTTAGGGAGGTGAAGTGCAGGATGGATGAAAGAAAGCAGAGAATTTTGCAGGCTATCGTTCAGGACTACATTTCATCAGCAGAGCCAGTAGGTTCAAGGACATTGGCGAGAACCCATGACCTTGGCGTGAGCCCTGCTACAATCCGCAATGAGATGGCAGATTTGGAAATGCTCGGCTACTTGGAGCATTTGCATACGTCGTCCGGCAGGATTCCTTCCTCCAAGGGCTATCGTTTTTATGTAGATGGGTTGGCACAGCCGCCTCCCATGACGCAGGAAGAAAAGGCGATCATTGATCAGTGGTACAAGACAAGGGTACGGCGTATTGACGAGGTGTTCAAGGAAACGGCAAAGCTGATTTCCAAGCTGACAAGGAATGTTTCCATGGTGTTGGCGCCTCAGGTTACGCAGGCTGCTTTTCGGTGTATTCAGTTCTTGCCTTTGGATGCCAATCGTTCCATTGCTGTCATTATGACAGATGCCGGCTTTGTTGAGAACAAGATTTTGGAGATGCCGTCCGGTTCTACGTTCGAGGATTTCCAGAGAATGGCAGCCGTGATCAACAAGAGACTGGCGGGACATGTCCTGCAAACGATTCAAAGCCCTGACATGAAGGCAATTCAAGATGAGATTCAGGATGAGGCGGTCTTTGAGGCTGCGATGTCGCTGATTCGGCGGGCGTTGGATTCTGAGAAGCGGGAACGCTTGTACCTTGGCGGTACAACGCAGATGCTGGAGCAGCCGGAATTCCGTGATGTGGACAAGGTGAAAGAGATCCTGCTCATGTTGGAGGAGGAGGAACTGATCAAAGATATCCTGCACGCTCACATGGGCGAGGGGTTGGAGGTCACCATTGGGCAGGAGAATGAGAGCCGCCGTATTCAGGATTGCAGTATCATTACGGCAACCTATCATTTAGATGGGGAACTTCTTGGAACGCTTGCGGTACTGGGGCCTACTCGTATGGAATATGCCAAAGCAATGTCCTTGCTTGGCTACATGAATACGAATCTTTCGGATATCATACGTCGGTTTCATTGGTAGAAATGAGGGATAGGTGGAGTATGGAAAATAACGAAAATCAGGAAGAGACAAGGCAGGAGGAGGTCGCAGCGAATGTCTCTGCAGAAGCCGAGGAAATGACAGAGACTGCAGAGGAAGCGCAGGAAGCACAGGAGGTCTCTCAGGAAGCAATGCTTCAGGAGGAACTCAAGGATATGACGGACAAGTTCCAAAGGCTTCAGGCGGAATTTGCGAATTTCAAGCGGCGTACAAACAAGGAAAAAAGTGAGCTTCGTGATGTCGTGACGCAGGAGCTTTTGACGGATCTTCTGCCGTTCTTGGATAACTTTGAGCGTGCCATGATGGCGGAGAATAAGGATCTGGAAAGCTTCCGCAAGGGCATGGAGATGATCTTCACGCAGCTTGGGGAGATTTTGAAGAACAACGGCTTGGAAGCAGTGGAAGCAGTGGGTGCAAGATTTGATCCCAATTTCCATCAGGCAGTTCAGCGTGTACAGAACGAGGAGCTGGAGGACGATACCGTTGCGATGGAGCTTCAGAAGGGCTACATTGTCAAAGGTCGTGTCATTCGCCCCAGCATGGTGCAGGTCGTGGCAAATTAAGCAGAATGAAAGGCAGGAAACTGCTTTCATAATAAATTAGCATACAGTATATAAGTTTATATAGGAGGAATTGTTTATGTCAAAAGTAATTGGTATTGACCTTGGTACGACGAACTCTGTTGTATCAGTTATGGAAGGCGGCGAGCCTACAGTTATCACGAACCCTGAGGGCAGCCGCATTACTCCGTCCGTGGTAGGCTTCACGAAGGATGGGCAGCGTTTGGTGGGACAGCTTGCAAAGCGTCAGGCAGTCTCGAATCCAGATCGCACGATTTCATCCATCAAGCGCCACATGGGCGAGAGCAGCTACAAGGTAACGGTAGACGGCAAGGGCTATACGCCGCCTGAGATTTCTGCTATGGTTCTTCAGAAGCTGAAGGCTGATGCAGAGGCATATCTTGGCGAGACGGTGACGCAGGCAGTTATCACGGTTCCTGCATATTTCAATGACAGCCAGCGTCAGGCAACGAAGGATGCCGGCAAGATTGCAGGACTTGAGGTTCTTCGTATCATCAACGAGCCAACGGCTGCAGCTCTTTCCTATGGTCTTGACAAGGATCAGGACGAGACGATTCTCGTATTTGACCTTGGCGGCGGCACGTTCGATGTTTCCATTTTGGAGCTGAGCGATGGCGTGTTCGAGGTTAAGGCAACCAATGGAGATACACACCTTGGCGGTGACGATTTTGACAAGGCAGTATTTGACTGGATCGTGTCGGAATTCAAGAAGCAGAATGCAATCGATCTTTCTGTGGACAAGATGAGTGCGCAGCGTGTTATTGAGGCTGCTGAGAAGGCAAAGATCGAGCTTTCCAACATGACGCAGACGAGCATCAATCTCCCGTTCATTACGGCAGGCCCGAGCGGCCCGCTTCACTTGGATCTTACGCTTTCCCGTGCGAAGTTTGATGAATTGACGTCGGATCTCATTGAGCGCACGATGGAGCCGACACGCAAGGCAATGGCAGATGCAGGCCTTACGGGCAGCGATATTGATAAGATTATTTTGGTGGGTGGTTCTTCCCGTATTCCGGCAGTTCAGGAGGCTATCAAGCGTTATCTGGACAAGGAACCTTCCCGTGGGATCAATCCGGACGAATGTGTTTCGGTCGGTGCTGCCATTCAGGGCGGTGTTCTCGTTGGTGAGGTCAAGGACGTTCTTCTTTTGGACGTTACGCCGCTTTCCCTTGGTATTGAAACGCTTGGCGGTGTTTGCACGAAAATCATTGAGCGCAATACGACGATTCCAGTGTCCAAGAGCCAGGTATTCTCCACGGCTGCAGACAATCAGCCGTCTGTGGATATCCATGTATTGCAGGGCGAGCGTGAGATGGCTGCGGCAAACAAGACGCTTGGCAGGTTTGAGCTTTCCGATATTCCGCCGGCACCGCGCGGTGTTCCTCGTATTGAGGTCTCCTTCAATATCGATGCTAACGGTATCGTAAACGTATCGGCAAAGGATCTCGGCACGGGCAAGGAACAGAAGATCACGATCCAGTCCGACAGCGGCATGAGCAAGGAAGACATCGACCGCATGGTCAAGGAAGCGGAAGCACATGCAGCTGAGGACAAGAAGCAGAAGGAGTCTATTGACGCAAGAAATCAGGCAGACAGCCTCGTTTATCAGGCAGAAAAGACGATCAAGGATCTTGGCGACAAGGCAGACAAGGCACAGGTAGAAAAGGTTCAGGCTGCTTGCGAGAAGGTCAAGGAGGCCTTGAAGGGAAGCGATACGGACGCAATCAAGGCAGCAACGGAAGAATTGCAGAAGCCGCTCTATGAGATGAGCGCTGCTGTTTACCAGCAGGCACAGGCACAGCAGCCAGCAGGCGGTGCTGAGGCAGGCGGTCAGCAGGCACAGGAGCAGTCCGCAAAGCAGGATGACGATGTGGTAGATGCAGAGTATACCGAAGTCAAGGAAAATAAGTAAGCCTTTTTGAAATGGGATTGCAGGATTATAGGTTGGGAGTGGTGTCCACTCCCAACATTTTGTATAGGGATGGTGCAATGTGAGCGATAAACGTGATTATTATGAGGTTTTGGGACTGCAGAAAGGGGCTTCGGATGCAGAGATCAAGAAGGCCTTCAAGAAGATGGCAAGGAAGTACCATCCAGATCTCAACCGAGATAATCCGAAGGAAGCAGAAGCCAAGTTCAAAGAGGTCAATGAGGCCTATGAGGTGCTTGGCGATGAGAAGAAGCGCGCGCAATACGACCAGTTCGGACATGCTGCCTTTGACGGTTCCGCAGGCATGGGAGGCGGAGCCGGCGGCTTTGGCGGGTTCGGTGGTTTTGGCGGCGGCGGATTCGGTGCAGAAGGCTTTGGCGATATTTTTGATATGTTCTTTGGCGGTGCAGGCAGCCGAGGCGCTAGGAGACCTGGTCCGGAGCGTGGGAATGACCTTCGCTACGATTTGGAGATCAGCTTTGAGGAGGCAGCCTTCGGCAAGGAAGTGGAGCTTTCCGTTCCTCGGACGGAGACCTGCAAGGATTGCCATGGGACGGGAGCTGCAAATGGTACGAAGCCGGAGGAATGTCCGGACTGCCACGGGACAGGCCAGCAGCAAGTCGTGCAGAATACGCCGTTTGGACGTATTGTAAATTCCCGTTCGTGCAGCAAGTGCGGCGGTACGGGAAAGCTCATCAGGGATAAATGCAAGAAGTGCGGAGGAACCGGCAGGAAGCGCAACAAGGCAACGGTCGTAGTCAAGATCCCGAAAGGTGTTGACCAAGGCTCCCGTGTGCGTGTGCCGAATGCAGGGGACGCAGGGGTTCGCGGCGGTGAAAACGGCGACCTTTATGTATATATCTTTGTGAAACCGCACAAGCTGTTCAAGCGTCAGGGCAATGATGTCATTGTTGAGGTGCCGATCTCCTTCGTGCAGGCGGCACTGGGTGACAAGATTCAAGTGCCGACCTTGGATGGCCCTGTGGAGATGACGATTCCGGCAGGTGTCCAGTCAGGAAAGATCCTCCGCCTTCGGGAGAAAGGCATACCATATCTCAGAGGCGCGGGCAGAGGCGATGAGCATGTCGTTATCAAGGTACTTACACCACAGAAGCTTTCGAGCAGGCAGAAGGAGCTTTTGGAGGAATTTGCCAAGCTGAGCGGGGACAACGTAAATCCAGAGCAGAAAAGCTTCCTCGACAGCTTTAAGGATCTGTTCTTTAAGTGAGATTTGTCCTGCTTGGCAGGCTGGATAAAAAATAACAGAGCAGGGAACAGCAGGGGTTATGCTTTTCCTGTTCCTTGTGCTATAACGAAGCTAAGATGTCCCCTTCTTCAACAGCTTGCTGTAAGTGGGGGAAGCCAAATTTTAACGATTGGCGAGCATATCTCCAGCTTCGTTGAAATGCCCTCAATCAAGAAAATGCTTGTTGCATTTTCTTGATGGAGGGCTTTATAATATCCTCGGATGTCTTAGGACGGACGGGGATTTTTTTGTGTGCAAAAGGAGAGATGCGCATTGAAATGGGCAGAGGTCAGTATTCGTACGTCTCATGAAGCAATGGATCTGGCAGCGGAGTTTTTTCATGAGGCAGGAGCTTCTGGCGTTGTGATGGAGGATCCGGAGCTTGTGAACAGCTATATTGATGCCGGTCAATGGGATTATTCCGAGGTGATGCGGGAGGAGCAGACGGAGGTCGTTACGGTCAAGGCATATCTTCCCGTGGACGAGGATCTGGAGAAGCGTCTGTGTGCCTTGGAGGAGCAGGTAAAGAATTTGGCAGAGCAGGGAGAGATCAACTGTGGGCCATGCACTGTTTCATGGAATGAGGTACAGGACGAGGACTGGTCAGAGAATTGGAAGCAGTATTTTCATACGGAGAAAATTGGTGAAGCTATCGTTATCAAGCCTGCATGGGAAGAATATACTGCAGGGGCTGGCGATATCGTGATCGACTTGGATCCGGGCAATGCCTTTGGAACAGGAACGCATCCAACCACGGCACTTTGTATACGGGCGTTGGAGTCGATGGTCAAAAAAGGGATGCGTGTCTTTGATGTGGGCACAGGCTCCGGTGTTTTGGCGATTGCGGCGGCAAAGCTTGGGGCAGGAGAGGTCGTGGCGATGGATTATGATCGAACGGCTGTAACGGCTGCACAGGAAAATGTTGAGCGGAATCATGTAGGGGATCTGGTTTCGACAGGGCAGAGCGACCTTTGGGCAGCCTTTCAGGGGAAAGCGGATCTCGTGGCTGCAAATATTATTGCAGATATTGTGATCTGCCTGCTGACTGGGCTGAAAGAGCATTTGAATCCAGAGGGAAAGCTGCTGGCAAGCGGTATCATTACGGAACGGGTGGCAGATGTGACTGCGGCTGCTGCAGAGCATGGGCTTGTCGTGGAAAAGGTGATGGAGGACAGCGGCTGGGCTGCGATGGTCATTTCCTGCGGAGAATCGGTATGAGAAGGCTGTTTTATAAGGGAATCCTAAAGGATACGATAGAGATCAAGGGGACGGATGCACACCATCTTTTGCATGTGCTTCGGGCAAAGGCAGGACAGGAGCTTCTTGTCGTAGACGATGAGAATCGGACGGCGCGTATGCAGATGACGGATTTTGCTTCGGATGCGGTGACGTTGAAATTGGTGGAGGTACTGGAGCTTGACACCGAGCCGCCAATCGAGATCAGCTTGGCACAGTGCCTCTTGAAGTCAGACAAGATGGATTTTGTCGTGCAGAAGGCAGTGGAGCTTGGTGTAAAGAGGATCCTGCCGATAAAGAGCAGGAACTGTGTCGTTCGCTATGACGACAAGAAGAAGGAATCCCGCAGGCAGCGCTGGCAGAGAGTGGCAGATGAGGCCGCCAAGCAGTGCGGACGTTCTGCATTGGCCGAGGTTTTCGGAATCGTGGAATTGGCGGAGTTTCTTGCAGGGCTGGCTCCGACCGATGATATGGAACTGCTTTTTTGTTACGAAAATGAAGTACAGCGTTCCATGAAGGAATATCTGCGGCAAAGCTCGGCAAGGCGTATTTGCCTGCTCATTGGGCCGGAGGGAGGGTTCACTCCTGAGGAAGCGGAGCTTGTCGAGAGGACTGGCGGTGCCAGCGTGACTATGGGACCTAGAATTTTGCGCGCGGAGACAGCGGCACTTGCGGCGATTTCCGCAGTCCAGTATGAAAAGGGGGATCTAGGATAATGCCAAGTGTTGCATTGATGTCCTTGGGGTGCAAGGTCAATCAGTTTGAGACGGAGACGATGGAGGGACTGTTTAAAAAGCGTGGGTATACGATCGTTCCTTTTGAAGAGCCTGCGGATTTTTACATCATCAATACCTGTTCGGTCACAAGTTTCAGCGATCGGAAGTCCCGCCAAATGATTCGCAGGGCACATCGGCAGAATGACCGTGCCATCATTGCTGTGGCAGGGTGCTATGCGCAGGTATCAACGGAGGAAGTGAAGCAGATCGAGGGCGTGCGTGTGGTCTTGGGTACAAAAGAGCGGGCGCACATCGTTGAGTTTGTGGAACAGGCGGCAGCAGAGGACGGATTGGTGGATGTTGTTTCGGATGTCATGCAGGGAGGCGAGTTTGAGGATATTCCGCTCTTTGGTGTGCCGGCAAGGACAAGGGCATTTTTGAAGATTGAAGATGGCTGCCAAAACTTTTGTTCCTACTGTATCATTCCCTATGCAAGAGGGCCTGTGAAGTCAAGGAAGCTTCCGCACATTCGCCGTGAGGCAGAAAAGCTGGCAGCTTCCGGATTCAAGGAAATCGTCTTGACGGGAATCCATTTGGGTGCCTATGGGCGTGATTTTGGCGGCGAGATCACCTTGGCAGATGCTTGCCGTGAGGTGCTTGCTGTTTCCAATGTGCGGCGGCTTCGCTTGGGTTCGTTGGAGTCGGTAGAGCTTTCCTCGGATCTGCTGGCGCTTCTTCAAGAGGAGGAACGGCTTTGTGCACATCTGCACCTTCCTTTGCAGGCCGGCTCAAACAAGGTGCTGAAGGAAATGAACCGTCATTATGATACGGCAGAGTTTGAACGGTTGATCGAAAAAGCGGAGAGCGCACTTCCCGATGCCGCCATTACTACGGATATCATCGTGGGCTTTCCGGGGGAAACGGAGGAGCAGTTCCAAGAGGGGCTTGCCTTTGCGGAAAAGATGAATTTTGCCCGTATGCATGTTTTTCCCTATTCACGCAGGACAGGCACGCCTGCCGCCGCCAGAAAGGATCAGGTACCGGAAAATGTAAAAAAAGAACGGGTGCTTCGGATGCAGGAACTCGCTGACCGCAAGGCGGAGGAATTCCGCCGCAGGTTTCTTGGCAGGAGGAAGCCTGTCCTGTTTGAAACGGACTGCAAGGGGATCAAGGACGGTTTGACGGATAATTACATACGCATCTACACGGACGCAGAGGTCACTCTGGGGGAGATCTATGAGGTAGAGCTGCAGGAGCTTTATAAGGATGGCATTCGTGGGAAGGTCATTTTTTGAAACTGGAAGATTGAGACAGAAAAATAGGACGGAAAAAAGCGAAGGAGAATGGCTGCAAAAAATTTATAGAATTCCCTGTAATAAAAGGCGAGTAAAAGCGTATAAAATATAGGGAAAAATAACGAAGCTAAGATGTCCCCTTCTTCAACAGCTTGCTGTAAGTAAGTGGAGGAAGTCAAATTTTAATAAGCGGTGAGCATATCTCCCGCTTCGTTGAAACGCAAATTGGAGGGAAAATGCTTATGGCATTTTCTTGAACAATGGCGTTATAAAAAAGAAGGATATTTGCAAAAGTGTGTCGAAACACATATTCGTAGCATAAAGTATAGGTGGCTGTGACATAAGAGGCAGGAGACTTGTGTGAAACGAGGTGATTTCCATTATTGTTAAAAAATTACGCAGGAAGTGGGCAGGACGCTGTGCTTTGCTTGTGATGGCTGCGGCAATTTTGGGCTGGCAGCCTCCTATGGCTGATGCGGCACAGCAGGAGGTCACAGTTTTGGTCGATACGAGTTATTCCATGAATGACTCGGATGCGCTGGGGATGGTGCCGGAAAGCATTCAGGAGCTGATGGCATTGCTGCCGAAGGAGGACAAGGCAGCTGTGATCAGCTATGGAACCTCTGCACAGCTCCTTGTTCCGTGGATCTCCGTTTCGGATTGGAAAGCGGAAGCCCTTCCCAGCTGGAGCAACCAAGGCTATACGAATACGGGAGAAGCCATGCAGATGGCTCTTGCACAGTTAGGCGGAAAAAAGGGCAGTATTGTGATCCTCACAGATGGGGAGATCATGCTGCCAACGACGGAAGGAACCTTGGCATCGCTCCAAGACTTTAACCGTGCCATTGAACAGGCAGCACAGACAGGGATCGCTGTAGATATCTTTTCCCTGCAGGGCGAAAGGGAGCATCCAGTGAATTTCCTGCATACGGGCTATGCCACGGATGTTGCTTTGAATTCCCCGGAGCTTTTGGAAGCCGTCAGAAAATTGGCGAGGGAGAGGTTTCATGCTTCCTTTATGGAATTTTCACTGGAGGCAGACGGGAATGGTTTGCTCCAGACAGAACTTCCCGTGATGGAGTGTTCCAAAGTGAGAGTATTGGCGGCTGCTTTGCAGGAGGGAACCATTTCGAGTGAAAGCGAAGGGCTCGTTCCCGTTTGGCAGGGACGTTTTTTGAAGTGCTTTGAAGCGAAAACACTTCAAGACGGTAAGGTTTCCTTGAAAAGCTCCTATCCGGAGGGAACGAAGGTGCCGTTGGCTGTTCTTCCGGAAGTGGATGGGGTTTTGAAAGCCGTGATGCAGGAATCGGAGGATGGAAGCCGCAGTGTGGAGATCTCGCTTCTTGGCAAGGTGTCAGGCAAGCCGCTTTTAGCAGCATCTTATTTTGAAGGGCGGCATGTGCAGCTTCAGCTGGACGGGAAGCCTGTTGAGGGAACGGTACAGGATGGAAAGATCGTGGTCTCCTCTCTTGCGGGTGGACAAGAAACGGTAAAGGCAGAAAATATTGATTTTTCAGAGCTTGGAATCATTTTTCTCGGTGAAAATTGTGTAAATGTGCAAAAAAATGAGAGTGCAAGCAGGGATTTTATGTATGATAATAGAATTATGTTATTGTTAGTGGCTATGCTTATCTTGGCTGGCCTGTCTGCTCGGTGGGTATACCATCGGAGGATGGCACAGGCGGGCAAGAAAGAGCCGGAGAGAATAAAGACTGGCTTTCCCTACCGTGGAAAACTGGTGCTCTATGTGATGAAGCATTTATCGGACGAGGATATACCGCCTGTGGAATACAATTTGTTTCGCAGGTATGATGGGACGGAGGTCTCCTTGTCGGAGGTCGTGGAGAGCTGTGGCTTGAAGATAACCTTTCCAGGCTCGGAGAGGATATGGATCGGACCTTTGGAGCGCGGCATTTATCTCAGGAATTTATCGGACTGCACGCTGCTGCGGCAGAATGAGATTCTTTTGAAGGAGCACCAGCAGGTGCTTCAATTCGATGAAAACATATATATTGTCTTTGAAGATGAGAGGACAGAACTTCTCATTGTTTATAAGAGCCAAAAACCCAGTGCAAGATAGAAAATAAAAACAAAGGAGTGCTTTACATGGCAAGTATTATCAGACAGACGAACGGAACAATACTTTTTGAGGAAATCAATCCAGAGAAGCTGGATCTGCTGACGTTGGTTGGTGATGTGAAGGCAGTCAACAGCCTTTCGGACGAAAAGGTCAAGGAGATTCTGGATACGCTCTGTGTCAGCAGCTTTGACGAATTTTTGGAAAAGTTCGATCCAGTGGTGTATTCCTTCTTTAATGCGGCAAATCAGAGAGTTTCTTATACGCTCAAGAAGCCGGAGGGGATTCCGGATGACCTGCTGACAGAGATCCATCTGAACACGTTCAATGATTTCCTGCGCATGTTGATCACCTTGGTAGACGCAAAGCGTTCGCAAGGGCTTTTGAACGTGGATTTCAAGTTCGAGAACCTGACGGATCTCATTTCGCCGCACAAGGTCATGGAGGATATCAAGCAGAACCGCAAGGAGCTTCGCTATGTGTATTCCCAGTATGTGCAGATGGACGATGACGATCCTATGAAGCTGGAGACGGGCGACAAGCTGAATGTCATGATGGAGGAGGCAAGCCAGAACTACAACAACGTGATGGCAATGCTGCCTCTTGCTATCGAGGATATCAAGACAAGGCTGCTTCTTAGCTCTGGCGGCGGCGGTGAGGGGGATGCTCCTCTGCAGCTGGGTGTGCTTACGATGGGTGAGGAAGGCGAGCTCAAGATCATCGAGGCACCAAAGCCGGAAACAACGGGAGCTCTCGTTACCTTGGATGATCAGGTCAATAACGGCTTGATGGAGGTCATTGGCGAGGACTATGAGGCACTGAATGAGGAGAACCACAATGATTATGTCAAGGCGCTGGTTACCCGCACGTTCTGCCCATTGCCGTCCACGGTGGTTTCCGAGGTGGATATGGCAAAGGAGATCGACAACTACAATTCTTATCTCCAGTTCTACAAGGATTCCAAGGATGATTTCATCAAGACGGTTAAGCCATTGATCGAGAAAATTATTGGTGTAAGGCTGTTCTTCGAGCAGTATCCGAAGGGACTGCGCAATATGAAGCCGTCGCTCCTCATCACGAACATCAGCAATGAAATGATGTCCAAGACACCGAACCTTCCTCGCTTGATCGCATACCTGAATACCGTCAATGGGAAGAACGACTTCAACCATACGATTTGGTATGCTATTTTCCCTTCCGTTGCTTTGGGCGGTGCGAGCAAGACGAAGCTGACGAGACAGCGTTTCAAGGGGACGGAAGCTCCTACGAATACGGACGTGAACTCGATCGAGTCTCTCAGCATGATTTTGGATGTATTGAAGGATTACCGTATCCAGTGCTTCTTCAGCTTCGAGTCCAGTGACAAGAATACGTTTAACTCCATGTCAACGGGCGGCATTGACAAGTATGTGGATCGCTGTGAATCCTTGACGAATAAGGCATACAGCGAGTTTGCGATTCCGTGCCTGCCAAATTTGACGATCATTCCGAAGGACAAGTCGGGTGTTGTCCTTGATACGAAGATGACGCTCAACGAGAACAATCTGGCACAGCTTTCGGATGCAAAGCAGGATATCATGAAGCTTTGGATCGATGGTGTTTATGTAGGAGCTGCCTATGTGGCTGCCGGCTTGGTCGCTGCCTATCAGGATCCTGAGTATCTCAAGTCTGTATTCCGCCGCAATGTGGATACAGAGCTTCCGGGCGTTCGCTTTGATCTGGAATCGGATGACAATGCATTGCAGGTATATACGACGCTGGCAAAGGAGATTACAGGCTTCACCAGTCCGGTAAAGGATGCTATCAACAAGAAGGGCTTTGGCTTTGTGTTCTCCTCGGAAAATGCTGTGTTCAATGGTCTCCCTATTACGAATATTATGGTTTACAAGGCTCGCAACCTTCTTTATGATGACAACCTTGGTGTTTATGAACCAATCTACAAGACGCAGGTTACGACTTATGTACATCGTGTGCTTCGCAATACGACAGGCGATTTCAAACAGGATCGCATTGTTCGCTTCTTCAGCAGCAATCCGGCAAGCCAGACCAGCAAGTGGTTGGAGAAGAAGGACAAGATCAATGCTATCGTTGGTACGGGTGATGATATCGGCTACGTTATTGATGAGGAGAACGGCATTTGCACGCTGAATATTACGTTTAACGGCAATATCAAGAATCTTGAGATCGAGACGAGCAGGACGACTTCGGCAACGCATGTCTGATGAGATAAGGAATAAGGCTTTCCCAATGCGTGGCCTTTTGGGAAAGCCTGTGATAAAAGAAAGGATGATAGAGTATGGCACTTTTGTTGAAGGTAGAAGGATCAAAAACTGTTGAGTTCTATGCGGAAAACCTGAACTCGATAGATTTCCTGTCCAACACGACATCACCGATTTCCGATTCAGAGATGGCAGATCTGCTTTTTTCTTCCAATGTGGCTAAGTCAGAGGCATCGGATGCACGTTCCTCAGATTTGGCTATGGGCTTGCGGATCAGCGGCAGGATCCAGTCTGCTTTGGAGGCAGCTGTTGCAGATGGGACAGTTGATCTTGCCCAATGGGCGTTGGTGCCGTCGGATGCGGCAGATTGCTATCGGAAGGTTACGGCAAAGCTGATAACGGCAGGTCAGGTGGTCAGGCAGTACGTTATCCCAAATGCTTTTGTCCTGTCTTATCAGGAAAAGCTGACGGATGAGACTGGAGCAGGCGAGTTTGTCCTGATTGTAAGGCAGAAGCGAGACATGAACGAGCGGGTAGAGCTTTCGGGTGGATTTGAGTAAGTGGAACGACGGATAGGGAGGAATAGGTCATGGCATTTGCAATTACGATAAAGGATCCCGAGATCAAGCTGGAGGAGGAAAGCACGAGAAGCGTCCAGCTGAGTGTGGATATTCCGCCGACCAGCCAAGCCCGTGCAAAGGATGTTGGTGTGACGCTCACTATTGTCGGGAAGATCTTGGTGAACACGAGAGATGCCGGAACGGCGGCGGACAGTACGGCAAAGCTCTTGGAATGGTCCAAGATTCCGGGCGAGAAGAAGGAAGCCTTCCGCAGTGTTGTGGTGGAATCCAAGGCAGCAGGTATTACGACAAGAAAGTATGAGTTCCCGAATATGTATATCCTCGATTACAAGGAGGAATTCTCCAGTACGGACGGTACGGGGGAATATACTTTGCTGCTTCGTCAGGTACGCAGGGATGTCAAGGAGGTCAAGATCTCCGGTGGCTTCCAATAAGCTGCAGCAAAGGGGTCCCTTAGCATTTTCTTGGAGTGCAGGCGAATGAGTGCAGAAGGACGAGCGACAAAGTTGCCCGTCTTTCTTGCATGTAGAATGGGGAATTACTATGAAGAATCATTATGAAGTGCTTGGCGTGGCACGGAGTGCGTCCGACAAAGAGATCAAGAAGGCATACTTCAAGCTGGCAAAAAAATATCATCCGGACCATAATGTTGGAGATGCGCAGGCGGCGAAGATTTTTGAAGAGGTTGCTGAGGCATATCGGGTGCTTTCCGACAAGTCAGCACGAGAGAATTATGACAAGGAGCTGGAACGTGCAGGAAGTGCCAAGACCTCCTCTGCTTCCGGCAGTCAGGCAGGTGCAAGGCAAGCCAAAAGAAAAACGGGAGCAGCACCAACGAGCGGCCATGTTGATTTTGAGAATATGGCAAGAAGCTTTGCTTCTTTTTATGGATTTGACCCAAAGACGAAGACGGTGACGGACGAGGATAAAATGGGCGCTTTTGTTCCAAAACAGAAAAAAAGAAACCCTTTGGATATGTCCGATATGTTTGAACGCTTTATGGGATTCAAGAAGTAAGGCGGTGATGGGATTGGACAAAAGAATACTTTGCATTGCGAGCATGGGGGCTTTTGGCGCCTTGTTTGCCTTTGTTGCCTTGACAGGACCGTTTCTCGGTATGACAAAAGCTTTGCTGGAGCTTTTTGGCGTTTTCGTGTTTGTCGCTGCTGCTGTCATGCTTTATCGTGAGTGGGATCCCGGAACGAAAATGATTGCAGGGGGAGAAGACTTCCTAGAGGTGGAGAAGCTTCAGGACAGCCAAAGGATCACGCAGGTTGATTTTTTGAATGAGGAAGGAAAGGTTATCCGTACATGGGAGCTGTATGGCCATGTCAGCATGCTGATTGGGCGTGATGTTGGAGAAAACCAAGTAGATATCAATCTTTCGGACAGCCCGTATGCGTCCATGGTGGATATCGAGCATGCCGTACTCAATTATGCAGACGGCAGCTGGTATATTGAGGACTTGGGAAGCAAAAACGGGGTGCTGGTGCAAAAAGCTGTGGACGGAAGGCGTTACCGATTGAGTTCCGATCGACCATGCAAGCTCATGATGAATGATATTGTGCGGATCGGCTTATGTGAGCTGAGACTGCATTAAAAGGAGAGATAACTGTGAATGGATTGATACGCTGCCAGAATGGGCATTTGTTTAGTTCACGCCGCTATGGTACGGTTTGCCCGTACTGCAATACGGAAACAGCAACGCAGGAGAGAAAGGAAGTAACGGAAAAGAGTGAGGCAGATGCAGATGCTATTCTCTTTATGACGGAAATACAGCCGGTCTGCGGTTGGCTGGTCTGCATTGAAGGCCCCAGACAGGGGAAGGATTACAAGATCCATGAGGGGAAGAATTTTCTTGGACGTGCTGATGATATGGATATTCAGATCCTTGGGGACAACAAGATCTCCAGAAGGAATCATGCCGTCATCGTTTATGACCCCAAAAAGCACGAGACTGTGCTTTTGCCGGGAGATTCCAACGGTATTGTGTACCACAATGACAGTGCTGTTTATATGCCGGTGGTTTTGAGTGTTTATGATGTGATCGAGCTGGGAAAAAGCAAGTTCCTCTTTATTCCGTTCTGTGGGGAACATTTCCGTTGGGAGGATAACGAGCAGGAAGGAGGAGACATGCCGAAGCTGCAAACCAATTACGAGCAACAGAAGGAGAAGGGATAAGGCATGATGGAGTCATATATTTTGCTGGTGCTTTTTGTCTTGATCGCAGGCTGTGCATGGTGGCTGAAACGGCTTCCGCATGGAAGCGGGCATGTGCAGAAGGCGGCAGGGAATCCTATTGGTACCTGCATGACGATCGGCGATAGGGAGCTTCAGCAGGATCAAATGGGAACAGCACTGGGAGATGCCGGTGCCATCATGGTTTTGGCAGACGGTATTGGAAGGGGACAGGGCGGAAGAATTGCCGCCAGAATTACGGTAGATACGTTCCTTGACCTTTACAATGAATATCAAGCCTTTGACAAGCCGCAGTATTATTTTCGCCGTGCTTTTCAGGCAGCGAATCACAAAATATTGAATTATTTGGAAGAACGCCAAGGCGAGGCTGCGGCAGCAGTTGCCTTGGTGCTGGATGACACGCTTTACTATGCCGTAGTCGGTGACGTGCGTTTGGCAGTTTATCGGCAAGGCGACCTTGTTCCTGTCAGCGAAGGACAGACGATCGATATTATGGCAAAGCATTGCTATGAAAAAGGAAACATCAGCAAGCAGACAGCACTTTCCTTTTTGGATGAGCATCGCAGGTACAATTTTCTTGGCAGGGACGATTTTCAGGATATTGAGTATTTCAGCAAGCCGATGAAGCTGAGAAAGGGCGATGCTGTCCTCTTGATGACGGACGGTGTTTTTCCTGCCATTCGCTGGGTGGATATCGAAGAACAGATGAAGGCTCCCGGTACGCCGCAGGAAAAGGCTTATCGGATCATCGAAGCAGTAAATCAAAGCAAGGCGGCAGAAAAAGACAATGCCAGCGTGATCATTTATCAAAACTAAGGTGCTTTTGCTTATCCAGGAGGGAAGGCAGGGGTTCTGTGCTGAGGAGGCGTTGTTCTCCCCGGTATTTCCTTGGAAATCGAGGTAGAAAATGTGAGAAAATCAAACAGTATATTCAAGACAGCGTTTGTATCGGAAGCGGGCAGCCGCTTGGCGAATGATGACTATTTTGCTTATGTGGAATTGGATGACTATGCTTGTTATGTGCTTGCGACAGGGATCACGGACTTCGTATCCACGGAAGCGGCAAAGGAAGCAGCTGAGAATCTTCTCGTAAGCTTTCAGGAAAAGCCGAGCATGGCAAAGGCAACGCTTCTGCGTTATATGAAGGATGCGAATAAGAGGTTGCTTTCCTCGCAGGCACCGCAGCACTTGAAAGCATCGCTGTTGATGATCGTGACGGATTATGAGCAGGTGCGGTATGCAGAGGCGGGCAACGTGCGGCTGCGCTTTTACCGTCATGGGAGAATCTATTTGGAGTCATCCGATATGTCTTTGGCACAGGACTTGGTGAATAAGGGTGACATGACTCCGCTTGACAAGCATGAGGAGCGAAATAACCTATATGCCTACATGGGCAAGGAGGATTTTTTCTATCCGTATATTTCCAAGAAGTTCAAGCTGATGGATTCCGATATTCTTGCCTTTTATACTAAGGGTCTTTGGGAGCATGTGGATACGCAGGAGATCGATGAGGTATTCAGCGAGGCAACAGACGATCCGAAGAATTCCATTGATTGTCTGGAGGACATGCTTCTGTCTAGGCAGGTGCCGGAGATGGAAAGCTATACGATTGCGGCAATTTTTATCAACAAGGCGTACAGGGATCCGGAGCGTGAGCAGAAAAGACAGCGTTATATTCGTATTGCAATTATTGTGGTTGTTATTATTCTTTTGCTGTCTTTGATCGGCTGGTTCCTGCATTGGCGTTACCAAAAAAAGGTGCAGGAGCTGCAGGATTCCGAGGACAATACGATTACTTACATGAAATCTGATAATTACCTGCGGGCAAAGGAGTCCTGCGCGGAATCCATGAAGCTGGCTTCGGATCTTGGGGATAAAAAGGAAAAGGAGCGCATGCGCAGGTATTCCGTGCTGATCGAAGCGGTCATCCGTGGAGATGATGCGTTTGCGCAAAAGAATTTCGTGGAAGCAACGACCGTGTATATGGATGCGATGGAGCTTAGCCGGGATGCAGATCTTTTGGGTTATGAATACATTCAGCGCAGGCTTGGGCAGGCGGAGAGCTACATTCATGTGAATGACTTTATCGACCTTGGCGACAAGGCTCTGCAGGCAGGAAATTTGGACAGGGCAGAGGAATGTTATTTCAAGGCAAGGGACAAGGCAATCGCTGTGCATGATATGGAAGGGCGCAGGATGGCAATGGATGCTCTTGGCAGGCTGTATGATGACAAGGCAAAGAAGGAAAAAATGGCGGAGGATCAGCAGAAAAAGGCAAATGACGCAGCAATTCAGGCTGCACTGCAAAAGGGCGATGCCCTGATGCAGGCAGGTGATGTGGAGGGAGCAGAAAAGGCGTATCTTCAGGCACAGGCGATTGCAAATTCCACGGGAGACCGCAGTGCAAGGAATGATGCTGTTGCGGCACTTTCCAAGACGCATGATGCACAGGCAGAGAAGGAAAAGAAGGAGCAGGACAAGAAGAAGGCTTATGAGGCCGGCATTACATCGGCTTCCGGCATGGCTGCAAAGGGTGACGAGTCCTTTAATGCAGGGGATTATCTCTCGGCAGAAATTTTCTACAGAAATGCACAGAATACGTATTTATCCTTGGGAGAAGCAGATGCGGCTGCCAAGATGAAGGAAAAGGCAGATGATTCTGTCACAAAGTACAACGACTTGTCAGAAAAGAAGAAGGCTGCGGAGGAGAAAGAGGCTGCAGCACGGGAAAGCTATTTGCAGCAGAATTTCTCAGTTGCTAAGCAGTGGGCAGTACAGGCAAAGCAGATGTACACGGATCTTGGATTGAAGGAAAAGTCAGATGAGCTTCAGCTGTTCATTGAGCAAATTGATACGGATGCGGCGATTGCAGCCAACTTATGATGGGGAAGGGTGAAACAGGATGACTGGGCAGCGTGGATATATATTGGACAGGGAGAGGATCCCGCAGAAAAGCAGCGGCAGGCGTTACTATCGCCAAGACCTTGAAATGATGTCGGTGTATCAGCTTCGGGAGATCGCACAGCAGGAAAAGCTCGTGACTGGAATCGTGAATCCTTTGGACAAGGAACTGCTGATGCATGTGATCTTGCGCTATCGTGGGGCGGAAAAGGCACTGATGATCCGTGAATACCAGCCGGAGGCTTACAAGGAGCTGGAGGAGATTTTTCTCAAACTGAATTTTCAGCAGAGGAAATCACTGGTGCCGGATTGCCGTGCGAGGCTGGAGATCTATCGGGGGCTTGCAGTAGATTACTATGACAATATCACGATTGGTTTCCGTCCGGAGCTGGTTGGGACGAATGCCTTTGTTGTAGACGGAGAGAATCGGCTTTGCTGTGTGTTCAACGTGGAAATGAAGGGAAATGATGAGAGCTGCCTCTATCTTAGAAAGGAGGCAGAGCTTCCCTGCCGTGAAGCAGTGAACAAGAACTATCAGCTTGTATTTGTCACAAGGGAGACTTCAGAGCAGATCTTTCATTTCTATCACGGCGATGTAGATGTGATTCCTACCAATGTCCCTGCGGGCTGTGTTCCGCTTTTGGATTTCACGATCTGCGAGCCGGAGGTTTTGAAGACTCCGGCGGCAATCGACTTTGGAACGTCAAATACTGTGGCAGGGGCGCTTTGCCTTTCCGATGTGGAAGATATCAGGAATCACGGGATATACAAGGAAACCGTAAAATATGCGGTGTTCTATGATATGATGCATGATGCTGCGGAGAGGGAAATGGTGCCGACTGTAATCGGCGTGTATTCTCTGGAAGATCCTAAGCGTCCTGAATATCGTTTTGGCTACGAGGCGCAGGAGCTTTCGGCAACGAGCCATTCAGATGAAAGTGTCTGCCTGTTTTATGATATCAAGCGTTGGATCGTAGACTACGAAAGGGAAGAGGAACTCACAGACAAGGTAGGACGGCGCATTTATGTAAAGCGCAAAGTGCTGCTTCGGGAGTTTTTCCTGTATATGATCCATGCGTTGGAGAACCGCATCAAGATGCGTATCCGCAACATTCACATCTCGAATCCGGTGAAGCAGAAGTACAAGTTCCAACGGCTTTTTGAAGAGATCTTGCCGGAATACGTCATTGAAAAGAAGGACATGGTGGATGAGGGCGTGTCCGTTCTCTACAACACCATCAGCGACCTTATTGCAAAGGATGCTGTTCCTAAAAATCAGCGATGCAATGCCTTAATTATTGACTGCGGAGGCGGAACGACAGATATCTCGTCCTGCAGCTTCAAGGTGAACAACCAGAGAGTCTCCTATAAGATCGACATTGAAACTGGGTATGAGAACGGCAGTACGGACTTTGGCGGAAATAATCTTACCTTTCGCATTATGCAGCTTTTGAAGCTTCGCTTGGTGGAGAGCTTGAATTTTCTCTACTTGAAACGGCAGGAGTTCGGCAGGTGGAAGATTCGGAACGAGTATTACGGCAAGAAGGTATTTTTCGGGGCAAGAGAGCATCAGCTGGCATCGCAGATACCGTCCGTCAAGGATCTGCTGAAGAACTTTGACAGGGAGATCTTCCGGTTTGTTGATGAAAACGGAACCGCTCCGATGTATGATCCATTTGAGAGAGCCTATGCGCAGGCAGAGGAAATTTTGCCGACAAGATTCAAGGAATGGGAAACCAGAAACCGAAGCGAATATTTCAAGGTACGAAACAATTTCTATTATTTGTTTTCCTGTGCAGAGAACCTGAAAAGGAAGCTCTTTGAGGATGCATGTGTCCTGCGGGTGATGTTTTCCGTGGAGAGCAATCATGCAGAACAGGGGAAGAATTGGGATATTTACAGGAAAAAAGCGATGGAATTCGATGATGTTATCCGGATTCCCTTTGACAAGTGGAAGCTCTCCATACACAACGAGAACGGGCTTATCGAGCTTTATGAGCTGCCGGATCTTTCGTTTAATATTTTTGAGGTGAACATGCTGCTTGCCCCTGATATATACAGTATCCTGCATCGTTTCATGAATCCATTGTATGAAAGCGGGGATCTGGAGGATTACAGTATCATCAAGCTGAGCGGGCAGTCCTGCAAGGTGGATTTTTTCCGCACATCGCTTTCTGAATTCGTGCCGGGCAAGGCAATCAAGGCACGCAGGCGTTCTGATGATGCCGGTTCTTCGAATGAACTCAAGATGTCCTGCATTGATGGGGTGCTCAAGTATCTTCGGGACAAGAAATTTGGTTATGCGGATGTCACGATCGAAAGCCGTGTTCCCAATCTGCCGTACATTCTTTCAGGCTTTACGCATAATGGCACGGAGAAGTTCATGATACATGGTTTCAAGAACATTCATCATGGGGTTCTTTCCCGCAACATGGACGACCTTACGTTGGAGCTGTTCCTGAAGGCAGAGGACGGCAAGCTCCGTCACCAGTTTACCTATTACTGCACGATCGATGAGTTTCAGCCGAAAACGCAGGAAGAGCTGGAAGCTGTCTACGGTGAGAATATTCCGCAGGAGGACACGGACAATATCGTGGATCGAGAAGTGAAGTTCTTTGTTTGGGCAGAACCAAAGGAGTGGGGTTTCTTGGTCGTGCCGATCTACCGAAACGGCGAGCTTTTGATGGCAGGCAAGGAGCAGTTCTTTAGTTTTGAGGACGATGCATGGGTACAGAATTTCTTTGATGGAATGAAATAGGCGGCAGAAAATAGGGTGGTCTTATGAAACGAAAAATGCTTGCGGTGTTTCTGTCTGTAAGTCTTGTTTTTCCTGCTTCGACGGGTTTTGCGGAAGCGAAGGAGGTTGTCGGTGATATCCTGAAAATTGCAGCGGCTGGTATTGTCATGCAGAAGCTGGAACCGCTCTTTGGGCTTGGCAAGAAAAAGACTCCGGAAGAAAAGAAGGCAGAGGAAGAAGCCAAAGCATTGGAGAAAATGCAAAAGAAACTTAACAAAGCGGCAAAAAAGGCAAATGTTTCGGAGCTGGAGCAAATGGCAGAGAACGGAAACGTACAGGCACAGTGCATCCTGTCGTATGCATACCATACAGGGCAGAGCGTAAAGCATGACGAGGAGCTGGCAAAGCTTTGGCAGGATCGGGCGGAGGAAGAGAATGCTGCCTTGGTAAAGAACTTTATTCCGCCTGAGTACGGGAAAGAAAAGGTTCGTCTTGCAAGACTTTTCACGATCGCTGGACACCGCGCGCATTTGGGGCAGTACGTCAAGCAGGATATAAACGAAGCAGTCATGTGGAATGAAATGGGTGCAAGGGAAAAGGACAAGATGGCGATCGCCTATATGGGTTCTGCGTATTATACCGGCCGTGGCGTAAAGCAGGATTACGCAATGGCGATCGACCTTTTGGAGCAGGCAGGGGACGAGCCTCTTGCGCTGCAGCTCCTTGCGGACGCATGGACAAAGGGCAAGGGCGTGGAAAAGGACCTAGAAAAAGGAAAACTGTATGCCGAATACCTGAAGCTGGTGACAAAGCCAAAGGTGGAGGCAAAGAAAGAGAAAAAGCTGAAAAAGAACGAGAAAAAGCTGGAGGCAGGTGAGCTGGATGGGATTGTTCGATGAGAAATTCAATTTTGAGGAATATGTGAGAAACCGCATGATGCAGATGGACAGCATGGAAAACAGGGAGCTGTTCAAGGATATTGTCTGCGACATGATGGTGCATTTTTACGGTCATGTCCGTGAGGAATACCAAGCACTGGAAAAGCGAGTCTTTGAGGCAGCACCGAAGGCGGACAACCTGCCGGATATCGTTACGGGCATGTGCAGGAGGGAGGCCTATGATGTTACGGACAGGTACATGTTTCCGATGGACGAGTCGGATCTGGAGGATACGGAGGTAGAGACTGCAAAGATGCTGTATGCGGTCAAGAAAGGCACCCCGTTTTATCTCTATACCTGTTTTTTTGAGGAGGACGTGCTGGAGCTTTGGAAGCTTGCAGAAAGCGGCAGATCCTTCCGCGGCATCATAGAGAATGAGTACGGGGAAACGCCGGCGACCTTTACCATCAAGCCCAACAAGCGTTATTTGAAGATGGTTGCAGACCTGTATCCGCTGGCACAGCTGAACCAAGCACCTTGGAGGACGGTCAACTGTCCGTACCTCTTTAAGCTGTTCGATGTTTATGTGACGGAAATTGACCAGTGGGATGACCAGCTTCAAGTGGTGAAGGTGACAGTAGATTTTGAGGAATATGCAGATAACGTGCGGTATGACCTGCTCCCTATATGGAATTTGAAGCCAGTTGTCATCAAGGCAAATGCCTATCCGCAGCCTGCCGTGGAACGGGGCTACTATGAGCATTATCTTTACAAGCGCCAGTTTCAGGAGGGCAAAAATTATATGCTTCGGAAGGCAGATGGGGTATTGCGGGATATCTTTTGGAGCAAGGGTGACTTGTATATCATTTGTGACAGCGAGCTGCCGGGGGATTGGGAGTTTTATGAATGCTCCAAGCTTCCTTCCCTGCACCTGCCGTACACATACCCGTTAATGTCAAACGGGCAGAGGGAAAGTTTTTCCAGAAACATGATGGAGCATTACGGGCAGCGAGTAAAGACACGCACGGATCTGATACGGCTTTTGATGTCCTTCTATGCCTTTGAAGGATTTTCCTTTGAGGATATGAAGGTAGTGCCGAAGATGGGACAGGCGGAGACCTACTCAATGGAGGAATTTGTGAAAAACGAGTTCCGCAGCGGTGAGCAGGACAGGATGCTGGTGGTATCGCTTTCCTCGAGGAAACCCGATGATTTCTGCCAGCGGGATATCATGAGCTTTTTTGCTACGGTATTGCAGCATTTCTTTCCGGAGTATGAGTGCCGGTGCCAAATGGTCTGATAGGAGGGAAGGCTATGAATTTTATATGGGATATATCCTTGCAGGCAAAACGGGATGGATTTTCTTTTGAGGATATATTTTTCATTCCTTCGGACTCCTACAGTCCTTATTACGAGCCATCGCTGGATTTTATCAACCAGCGGCACATAGAGGATTCCGTTGTTGAGATCAATCCGCTTTATCGGTTTGCAGCTATCTTTCAATATCTCCTGCATCCAGATTTTATCGGATTCGTGGAAGAGGAATCCCAGCAGTTTATGATTTTCATGTTTGATGTGATGGTGCATGTTCTGGCAGAGGTCGATCTCTGTCACGGGATGACGACGAGAGAGTTTTATGTCCGTCAGATTCGCAGGGATCTGCGGGAGGGTGTTTACGGGGAGAGTGCAAGAGAGGCTGTTCTGGTGATGGACGATGAGATGCAGCTTTCTGTGGCAGATGAGCTTTTGAACGTGATGTACGAAGGTTCGAGCATAGCTTCCTTCTGTCATATCATGAGACAGGTGTTTCATGGCTGCGTTGTGTACCAAAACCGCAGGCATCCGCAAATCATTTATGCCTACATTGGAAAGGAACGGACAGAAGCACTGGAAAAGCGTTGGAAGCTGCTGAAGGATACGTTCCTGCCGCTGGATGCGGAGGTACGGGTATTTTGGGATATTCATTTTGGGATCATGGGCGTGGATGGAACGATGCGTCCTGACCGCATTGCGATATTTTGATAATTTAAGGAAGTGCTAGAATGAACGAACAGAATTTTCCGAGATTGGAGCAGCTGCATGTGCTTCGTACCTCGGCACTGGCAAGCATCAGGGATCGTGCCTTTGATACGCTTCCGCTTTCCCATATTGATTATGGGGATGGGATCGTGAGCGGCTGCCAGCTAAAGACGAACAAGGATTCCATTGCGATGCAGCCGGGAATCGTATACTTTCAAGGGTTTATGTATTTCATTCAGGAGCCTATGCGGATCGCCTATGCACCGGCAGATGAGTATCGGGTATTGAAGCTGAGGTTCTCTGTTCCGGAGGAAACAGAGAACTTCATTCGCAGGAGCGTGATGCTTCTCATGTCAAGCAATGTGGAACTGCAAACGGGAGAGCTGGAGCTTTGCAGGTTCAAGCTGAAGTCGGGAGCCGTTCTCCGCACGGAATATGTGGATTTCTTTGACCGCTTGACAGAGTTCGATACCGTCAACGATGTTGCCTGCCTGTATGCGTCTGTTGGGGGCAATACGATTTCGCCGGGAATCACGGAAGCATTTGCAAGGGAAGCGATGAACTACGAGCTAGCCCCTTTGGATCAATGCTTTTGCATGGAGGCACTGGGCGGAAAGCCCGTGCGCAGGGAGCAGATATCCTTTTATCTCCTGCATCGGTTGAAACAGAAGCTGCCGAGCGACAGCAACGAGGCATTGTTTGATGGGCTGTGCCAAGCCTTGCAGATGATTCAGTCCGGCAATACGCTGGAGCTTTTGCAGAAGCGTCGGGGACGCAGGGAGGTACTCGTTGATTAGGGCAGAAAAGGTATTCTTGGATCTGGATGTGTTTCGTATCCAGAATGAAGTCGCGAGATATCAGGCGCAGGAAGCTGCGGAAAGGGAGAAAACGAAGAAGTTAAAGGAGGAGGAGCAAGATGGACAAGTACAAGAAAGCAGGAGATCTGATCAGGTGTAATGGCGGAGTGGCGCCAATACCTCTGATGCCGGTAACAGGGCATGGTGTCGTTGCGGGCGGAATGAGCCTCGTCAATGCAAATGACAACAAGCCGATGATCTGCATCAAGCCATTTGGCGTATGCACTTTGAAGCCGCCTACACCCGCAGGCCCTGTCCCCTGTATCCCCGTGACGGTGCAGCCGTGGAGCGGCGGGGATACGCATTTTATGGTAGATGGAGCACCTGCACTCACGAAGGACAGCTTCCTCTCATGCAGTGCAGGAGGCGGCGTTATTAAGTTCATTTAGATCCTTTGGGGAGGTGTCTGAAATGCCAGAGGATGGAAAGAGGGCAGGAAATTCCGCAACGGTTTTTCGCAGCCTGACAGTGACAGGACTGCCGGAAGGCACTTTGCAGGATATCGTGGTTGAGGAATTGGCAGGAAGCCATGGGAGCTGTCGGATCGTATGGGAACTGGATAAGGAGCTGGAGGAAAAAGCACTGATCGCTATGGAAAAGCAGCCCCTTTGTGTTAAAAATGATGCGGGAATCCTTTTTAACGGAATCATAGGCAGGACTGCGGCACAAAAAATCGAGGGAAGCCAACAGCTGCTGACGATTCTCGCATGGAGCAATTCCTGCCAGCTGGATATCGAGCGCAGGACGAGAACCTTCCAAAATCCGAAAAAGACACTGGCTGATGTGCTGAAAAAGGTAGCGGAATCCTATACAGGCGGAAAGATAGAGCTGAATGCGGAGAAGCCGGACACTGTGATCGAGCGTATGCTGTACCAAGAGAACGAGACGGACTGGGAATTTTTGAAGCGATTGGCAGAAAGCTTGGGCATTTTGGTGTTTGTTGATTCCAAAACGGATATCTTGCGTATTGCCCTTGGCAATGCGTTCTTTGTCCGAGAGGGAACAGGATTGGATGCTAATGAGGTTTGCCGCAGGGTGCCGCTTCTTCTGTGCAAGCAGGTGCAGGAAAACACAGATGCAAAGGCACGTTCCTGCTATTACGGGGAAGTGGATCTGTCTACGAAGGATCTGAGCATCGGTGTCGGGTACGATTGCATGTATGAGGACCAAAAGCAGATGGTACGCAGAAGCGTGATCAAGGAAAGGCTCGGCATACTGGAAAACAGCTTGACCATCGTACATGCAGAGGGCTGCCGTCCGCATCCGTGGGACGAGCTTCGCCATTGGAATCAGGCAAGCGTCCTCATGGGCAAAGTACTGGAGGTCAAGGGGACGGATATCCGTGTGCAGTTTGCCTGCGACAAGGAGCAGAAAAAGGAGGAAGCCCTTTGGATTCCCTACGAGAATGAGATGGGCAACTATCTTTATTCCATGCCGGAGGAGAACGATCCTGTGGTTGTATATTTTCAGGAAAATGGCATGCTTGCGGCATTCAGCTCGATCCGCACGGAGGAGATGCGGGGAAAACTTGCCGCTGCTCTGACGGATCGGGGTATGTCGGCGCAGGGAAATGGCATCGGTTTTCAGAAGGACAGCATGTTCTTGGCGGCAAACCAAAAGGAAAAGGCTTCTGTGCTGGAGGAGAAGGCAGACGGCATTTATCTGCAAGCCAAGAAGAATGTCGTTATGGAGTCGAGCGGAGATATCGTCCTGCAGGCGGCAGGCGGGAATGGCATGGATGGACAGGCACAGTTTTTTGGCAAGCACATGGTCGGCTTTGCGATGTATTCTGCCTTGGGAGGACAGCCTCCTACGGCTATGATGAATCCGTCCCCGTCTATGGTTGGCTTTGATGCGTCCAGCATGAAGTCCGCAGGGAGCAAGCAGGAAAAGCCTGAGCTTTCAGAGCTTGCAAAGGAGCTTGCCGCCAAGGAGAAGGACAAAAAGCAGGACGAGAAAAAAGAGCAGGAAAAGTCTTCCTCAGGCGGTGGCGGCGGCAAGACGGCGGTTTCTGCCGGCAAGGACTTGACCTTGAAGGTGGGGGACAGTGCCATTAGCATTGAGGGCGGAAGCATCAGCCTAAAGACCAAGGCAGTCTTTGCCATCGGAACGAGCGGGGCAAGCGCAGGCGGTACGGGTTCCATCGGGAAGGACAGCTCAAAGGCACGTTCCTCGGAGATCAAGGCGGAGCATGGGAGCGAGGATCGAGCTAAGGGGAAAGAAAAGGGAGAGCAGGATGGTAAGAAGATATCGAGAGGAAAGCTTGCGTGAGATGATGTCCTTTGACTGGCTGGTGGACTATGCAACGGGGAACTTTTTCTTCTATGTGCTGGATTACAAAGTGCCGGATATTTCTCAGGAGTTCAGGCTTTGCCGTGCCTATGCTGCAGGGGGCGAACGGCGAGGCACGAAGCCCTTTGGGAAGTACTGGCTGCCGAATGTAGCAGGCGGTTTGAGCAGGTATCAGGAAAAGCTTCGAGTCCTGTTGGAAGATTTTCACTGGCAGAAGTTCGTGAAGAAGGGCGAAGCGTGGGAGTCTCTGTCAGAGGGGGATCGGTATCGGCTGAAGGAGCAGCGGAACGGGTATATTTTGACAGATATGCTGCGGCATGCGGAATATACCTACGACATGAAGGGAAGACTGCTTTCCAAGCAGACAGAAAAGCGTCCTCCTCTCACGATCTCCTATGATGGGAATAAAATACAGAATATCAGGCTTTCCTCCGGAGATATCATTCACATGGAATATGAGCGGGGGAAGCTGGCAAGGCTGACGGATGCCTTGGGGCGGGAAATTAAATATCGCTGCCAAGGAGAATTTTTGCAGGAGGTCGTCTATCCCAATGGCGGCATAGTTCGCTATACCTATACGGAGGAGGGCTGGCTTTCCTCCTGCATTGATGCGGAAAACCAGTGCAGGCTTCGTGTGGAATATGACGAGGAAGGGCATGTGCAGACGTTGTTTTTTGCAGACGGGAGCAGTATCTCTTATGAGTATGATTACCAGAACCGCTGTATGAGGGAACGCAGGAGTGACGGAACATCGGCAGAATATCATTGGAATCGGCAGTATTTGGTTGACCGTATTTGCCGTGCGTATGGCGAGGAAACCATGGAATATGATGAGGCTGGGCATCTTGTCAGCTATTGCGATCCTATGGGCGGAGTTCTGAGAAGGAAATACGATACGGCAGGCAGGCTGGTATTCGAGGCATATCCCAATGGTTACGAGAGACAGCTTTCCTATAACGCAGAAGGCTTCCTGATTCGGGAAACGGACAACTGTGAGGGAGATATCCGTATGCAGTATTCGCCGCAGGGGTGGCTGACCCAGCGAATGACGTTTCTCGGACGAAAAGAGTGGCGTATGGAAGAAACGGAGTGGGATCGCAAGGGCAGGAAAACCGCTGTTTGGGTCGAGGGACAGGCAACGAGGTATGCCTATGAGGAAAATGCGCCGCTTCCTTCTATGATGGAAACGCCCTGCGGAGGCAGGTTCAGCTTTCGTTACGACAAGGCGTGGCGGAAAATGGTAATTCACAGTGAACTGGGAGAGCGTTCCTTTGGATGGAATCCTATGGACTGCCTTGTGCTGGATCGGGATGCCGAGGGCAGGGAAACAAAATATTTTTATGATTTTTGCACAGATCCTGTAATATATTCCTCTGCTCCATCGTATAAAGAGGAGAGAGAGGAGATTGTTCCTTTTGTGAAATGTGAATACGACCGAAAGGGCAGGATCGTTTTATCACAGACACAGGCGCAAAGGGAAGCAAGCAGGGAAGGGCTTTCTCTTTGCACCCTTTACCAGTATGCACCCAATGGCTGTATCGAGGAGCGTATGGCTTATGAGGAGGCAGACGGGGAAGCACGTTTCCGGCTGCGCCGCTGGAAGTATGATGCACAGGGAAATCCTGTCGAGGAGCGTACTTGGCTGGAGGGGCAGACGCTTCACTCAGCATCAGGCAGGGTGCGTACTGTGAAGATGTCCTATGACGGCATGAACCGACTGGTACTGGCGGAGGATTCGCACGGTGCAAGGCAGGAGTACAGATACAACAGCCTGAACTGCTGTATCTTGGAAAAACGGCGGATCGCGCAGGGCGTGGAGAGGGTATTCCGCTACGTTTATGACAAGGCAGGCATGCTTGTGTCGAGAGATGAGCGCATGGATTATGCGAGGAAGGGGCAGGTATGGAGGAGCATGCCTGTTCGGGACGGAATGGCGGAAGAAGTCTTTCCTCACGCTGGCAGGGAGATCTCCTGCGAGGATATGGGAGAGGTGATGAGCCGCAATGCGGCAGGGTGGCCTGCTTCCGTGAAGGGGCAGGACGGAATCCTGCGGAAGCTCTCCTATGATGCGTTGGGGCATGTGGTCTGCATGGAAGCAGAGGACGGAACGCAGGAATTTTTCTGCTATACAGCATGGGGGAATGTCACGGAGCATCGCACAGGGGAAGGCGTGGAATACTTTTCCTATGACTGTGCAGGCAATGTGGCAGGAACGATGGACAGGGAAGGCAGAAGAAATTCTTACCAATATGACGAGAATAATGAGCTTGTTCAAAAGCAGGAGCAGGGACCGGATATTCGGGGGCATGCCGTTTGCTGCACGGCAGAGCGTTCTCCCCGCAGTCTTTATGAGGCATGCTGGAAGGGTGCAAGGAGATATCCTGACCTGTCCGGCTACAGCAGGCACTAAGAATGGGGTGTTACTATGCCAAATGCGTACACGGCACTGGATGGGATCGAAAAAAGGCATATCGTGGTAACGGGGCTGCAGCTTGAAACCTTGGAGGACTTGAGTATTCATCATGAGCCGAATACGCAGGCAGCAGCAGTCATATCAGGAACGATGAAGGACGATGCGGCGGCAAAGCTCCTGCAGCAGTCTGAGATGGATCCCGTCAAGATAGAAGCAGTCAAGGCGGAGGACAAGAAGCAGGTTCTTTTCTACGGGAACATTACAGATATTTTTTCGAGGAAAGCGGAGGAAGGGACGTTCGTCTCCGTGACACTGATGGATACGAGTGTCCGTCTTACCCTGCAGCGGGGAAGCCAGAGTTTCCAGACCTTGACACAGAAGTATGCGGATATCTTGAAAGCGGTCTGCGGCGGGGAAGTCACGGTACAGTTCAGTGAGAGCGTAAAGGACAAGCCCATTGACAAGCTGATCCTGCGGCTGGACGAGACTCCGTGGGGCTTTGCGCTTCGCATGGCATCCCGTTTTCAGGTATCGCTCTTTTCGGATCTGACAGCAGAGAAGCCGATGATTTATTTTGGGCTTCGCAAGTCAGGGCAGAATGTTTCTCTGGTTGGCTGGAATGTAGAGAACTACATGAATGATATGGCATATCAAAGAATGTCAAAGGGCAAGCTGGCAGAGGGCGTGAAAGTCGTGAGGGAGGATTTTTCCAGCAGCTCCGTCTACACGGGTACTTATGTTTATTTGGGGGACGAGGTGACCGTGAATGACAAAAAATACTTCGTGCGGAGCGTACAGGCAAGCTTCGTGAGAGGGATTCTGCAAATGAGCTATGGACTGGCCGTGAGCGGGAACAGCTTCCTGACCAGTATTGCTCCGCATCCGAATTGTGAGGGACAGCTCTTGCGGGCACAGGTAAAGAAGGCTGAGAAGGACAGGGTGCAGGTGCATTTCGTGGATATTGACGAGAAGTACGACGAAGGCAGCACGGCATGGCTTCCCTTTGCGACGGTGTACTCAAGCAAGGACGGGAGCGGCTGGTATGCTATGCCGGAGGTTGGGGACTATGTTCGTGTGATGTTCCCAAGCTGTGAGGAGTCCGATGCTTTTGCGGCAAGCACCATCAACATGACACCGATGGCGAAGCCGACCGACAAGAGTTTCCGTGCGCCGGGCGGCAGGGAGATTCTTTTGACGGAGAAGGGAATCGAGATTATTTGCGACCATCAGAAGATCTTCGTGGATCTTTCTATGGAGAAGGGGATCAGCCTCGTGTCCTCGAAGGATATCAAGGTTTCTGCCGATGGAAACATTTCTTTGGATGCCAAGGGCAGTGTGCAGATCGCTTCCGACAAGGAAATCGAGCTGAAGGCTGGCTCGTCCCATGTAAAGGTTGCGAGCGATCAGATTACATTGGGTTCCGGAAAAGTAGTCGTGGGGGGCTGACCAATGAAGATGATGGAAACGATGGAGGAATATGAGCAGGAGCGTTACCTGCCGCTGGAAACAGCGTTCTTGGAGCAGGTGAACGGGTATTTGGGCAGCCACATGGACGAGATACGGGATATCTGCCTCAGAGAATGGGAAAAGGCATTGCAGAAGGCAGGGAAAAGGCAGGAGCAGGAGGGTGTTTCCTGTTCTTATATGTCGTTTTCTATTTTGGGAACCTCCCTGCTTTTGGGAAAGCCCATGCTTCAGATAGATTTTTACAATGAGGAATGGGTCTACGGCTCGCCGTGGGAGAGGAGCCGAATGGATGCATCCTTCCTTTTTCGGGGCTGGGAACGTTTTTGCGCAGATGCGCTGGATGATACCTATTTTGTACGGAGCCGTTTGCGGCGTCCGATGATACGGCCGCTGTTCTTCGGTACGATGGAGAAGGCGGCTTATCTTTTTGCCTGCTGTGCCAAGTATTTTATGGAGGAGCTGGCAGAAACGGAGGCTTTTCAGGCACTTCAAAAGGCGGAGAGCATGTATGTGACCTGCGGCGTGTACCTTGACTGGCAGGAACGCATCTACGGCATCGTGCCGTCGGTAGATCTCGACGATCTGGAAAAGGACACGGATCTGCGGTTTCGGGAGTTTCGCCATCTCATTTATCGGGGACGGCATTATCAGGGGTTGGATCTCTCGATGGCACGGTTTTCCGACTGCCTGTTTGAGAAGACCGTGCTTTCCGATATTTGCCTGCAGGATGCGAAATTCGTGAGGTGCCGCTTTCATCGGGTGGATTTTGCAGATGTGCAAATAGCAGGCGCTGACTTTGAGGATTGCCTGTTCTATCAGTGCCGATGGGAGCAGGTGACGACCAAGGGCATAGCCGCAGGGGAGTATTTCGGAGAGACTGTTTTTCGGAAATGTTATTTTCAGAATCTTTCTGCAGATGAGTGCGATCTATCGGCATCTCTTTGGTCAGGGACGAAGGCAGAGCAAAGCTCCCTTTATGCGACAGAGACGGGAGACTCGCCGTGGAGGCTTGTGGAGGTGAAGGCAGATGGTGGAGAGTGAATGGTTTCGGCTGTGCAAGGACAGGGAAATGCCGCCGATTCAAAGTGTCAGGAAGCTTACGCAGAAAAAATATCCTTATTTCATGGACGAGAAGGCATTCCGTGCCTTGGACGAGGATGTGGCATACTATACCTACCAAGGCTGGAGCCTGATGCCCGATATCCTCTTTGAGCCGACCTTTATGATTCTGGATGCCCTGCAGCCCGTCTTTCGCCAGCTCGAGCCGAGCATGGAGTACCGAGGCTTGCAGCTCTATGCAGCGGAGAAGACGGACACCTCACCCGTTCCGCTTTACTGGGTGCCGTACCTTCCTTATACGGACTGCCTCCACGAAGCAACGGAGGTTGCCGCAGGCAAGGCAGGGCGGATCGCAGTGAAAGAAGCCTGTGCGCAGGAGCGGCGGATATTGCATGCCAAGCTGCCGGCAGATGACCTGTGGCTCATTTCTCTCGAAGCGGCAGAATGTCTCCTGCGCAGGCAGCTTGTCGGCATAACCATGGAACGGATCGAAGTCATGTAAGGAGGAAGCATTATGAAATACAATATCATCGTGTGCAGGATAGATGGAAAAAATTATGAAGCTCCAGTTGATAATGAAACAAAGAAGAAAGTAATTTGTGGGGATCTTAGTGGAGCGGGTAAATTTCTTGATGGAAAATATGATAGAAATTTTGATCGTGTTGCAAAGGCAGACGGTAAGTGGGAAATTAAAAATGGTGTAACGAAACTTCTTACAACAGAGGACTTTTTTCAGACAATAGATGAATCCATTACAAGTGCTGTTCCATTTATGGGAAAGGAATCCATAAGTGATACGCAAGCTCTGCGTACCTTATCGCTCAATGCAATTTATGGATCAGAGAAAAGAAGTGTTAGACTTGAGGGGCTTATTGATCCGGAACTGAAAGAAAAAATGGAATTTAGTAAATTTAGAGAAAAATCACTTACTTCAGGCGGTGCGGCTGAAGCAATCAAAGCGGCTCGTGGGCGTGCAATGGGGGAATTTGCCTATACATCATTTGACATCAAGATCAAGGGAAGGTGCTATGTAGCAAAGAAAGAGAAGAACAACCTTGCTTATTTGGCGAAGTGGTGCAATGATGTGGAGAATCCCTATCGCACCCTGATTCTTATGGTAGATATGCCGCAGGTACAAGATTATAATGACGGCTCAGAGGGGAGAGGGACAAGCTTTGGGAAATGGCTGATAGGAGATGCAAGTGATAAGCAGGCTGGAGTGAAGGAGGAGAACTACAAGAAGGGAAACGACAGCTCGATTCCCTATCGGACGATTATTCTGACCTATGCCTATGTCGTGCATTATGAGGAAAGCTATGACGACCAAGCGGGAACGGGAACCTATACCTTGGTGGTGCGCCAGCATAAGGAGGCACTCAGGGATGTCATTGTCAAGGAAAGAAAAAAGGTGGGGAATGAGAAAGAAGGATCGCTGGGACCAAAAATCACAGAAGCGGCAAAAATGAAATCAGCCAATATGGCTCTTGAAAGAAATATTGTGGACAATAGCATTAGTACGGGTCAGAATATTGTATCTTCTGCTTCTACTGCAGTTGGCTTTACGAATTTTGGAAAGCCTAAAAATATCTATAAGCAGAAATAGGAAATAGAGGGGATTGAAATGAAATTTGTTGTTGATATAAAAGAGCTGAAAAAAAAGAATAATGTCGAAGTTAATGAAGTTGATAATAATACCTTGTGGAAACTGCCTATGGACAGTGTAGACAGTGTTATGTTTAAGGAGCATGATAAATGGGAGGCATTTGAGGGAACGGATCAGGATAAATCAATGGTACTTCAAATTAAGGGGAGATTAAATCGGAGCTTCATGAAACAAGGAGAAAATGCAGAGGCGATGTCCGGAAGCATGTTTGAGGCATATCAGAAAAGCTTGCTTCTCCTTCAAGGAAATCATGAGACCGTGAAGACGGAAGATGGTGTTGATCAAAGACTTTATACGGTGCAGGTATTGATGCTTATACATAATGAGTTAGGCGATACTCTCATCACTAATGGTGACGGGGGTTTTAGAAAAATCGAAAGAGAAGAGGATAAGAAAAAGGCAGGGTTATATCGGGAGATAAAGTTGGTGGATGCAACTTTAGATAGATATGAGGAAAGCTATGAGGATAGTGCGCTGGAACAAAAGAGA
>JAZLHW010000154.1:0-6629 GCA_045617105.1 Selenomonadaceae bacterium
CCGTGCCTCAAACTGCTCGGGATCACCCAGAACCTCCTCGATCCGCTGTGACAGGAGATCGGAAGAGCGCATCACGGATGCCAGCTTGTTGGCGTTGTGGTTTTCTAATTTTATCTGGGCTTTTTGTACCGCTCTTGCGCCGAAATCGCTTTTCTGCCCCACCCAGTTCTCTGTCTTGCATTTTGCAGAGATGCAGGACAGAGAAACGCAGTATTTTTTCGCCAGATCCCGTTGTGAGGTGCCGCCTTTGATATACTCCAGACGGATCGTCCCCCAGTCAATTTCACCGGGCTTATGCTTGCGTTTCCCGTCAGCCATTTGGCACCTCCTCCCGGTTTTATGCGCCCATTGTCACCCACTCGCCCAGCCCAATGTCACCCGAGCGGCAAAAGAAAAGCCCAGCCGATCAAGGCTGGGTTTTCTCGTATTTGCGCTCAACCGCCCGGTAAAGTGGGCATCGCTCAAAATCGTCACAGCAAAATTCGGCCATGAGCTTTGTGATCCTGCCGTGGCTCTGTGATCCTGTTGTGCATCGTGTGGACTGGAACACCCCCTCGCAGACGATGCTGTTCCGGGTGTCATCCACATAAAACGGGCATTTAACGTAAGCTCCCCGGTAGCTGGACATTTTCAATCGCCTCCAGTTTCTTCCGCTTCTGCTCTGCCCGGTATGCTTTTCCCCGTTCCCGTGCCCGGGCATCCGTCCGGAGCTTAAGCTGATACCGGCAGTCCATATCCCTGCACGTTGTTGCGCCCTTATAAGGCCGGAACGGTTTGCCGCAGATCGTGCAGATCTTGTCCGCTTTGGCATCCATCCTCTCGCCGTAATAGATAGCCTGCCTGGTGTCAGTCATCTCTGCGGCGCATCCGGGGCTGCAGGTCTTGGTGCGCTTGTCCCCGAGAAATTCATTGCCGCACCACTCGCATTTCTTGACCTCGGTTTTCCGGCTCCGGTAGTCCCGTTTCCGTCCGACACGCTGTCCCTCGGCTCGGATCATCAACGTGGCGAAGTATTCCTCCGGCTTGATCCCTCGCTCACGGAACATCCCCATCAGGGTTCCGTAGCTGATCCCCCGAGCCTTTGCTTCCCGGGCGCACAGGCTCATCAGATCCGGCTTGTCATACACCGTCCGCTTGCCCTTGGTTTTCACCGGCTCGGCGATCTGCGCATGGACGGGGCCGATGTCCGGCAGGGGAAGCTTCCTTCTGTGGATGGCCGGTGCCGGGGGTTCCGGCGCTTTCGGGCGTTCCGACAGCGCAAATGTCCATTTCCTTTGCAGCCCATGCTCCCAGTCAAATTTCGCCCGGTATGCGCTGCGGACATTCATCTTCATGGCCTCTGCGCACTCAACCATGGTGCCGCCGTCAATGACCACCTCTCCGGTATCATTGTTGATGACCTTCCACAGTGCCGTTGCTCTATTTCCCACCGCCATTGCCTCCCATCACAAATTTCCTGCGCCGGAGGTAGTCCATGGTATCGCTGTAATGCTCCCGTTCCCGGCTCTGTTCGTCCTGCTTCCGGGCGGCTACATTCTCCCGGAACCGGATGTAGCTGGGCTTCCTGCATCTGTCCTGACAGCCGTATCTCCGGTCAACGCAGCCCTTGCAGGGCGGCTGGCAGTCCTTCCGCTGGCTCCAGATGGACGGTGCCAGGCTCTTCTTCATCTCGGTGTTGGGGAGCGGCTTTGCTGCCGCCCCCAGCATTCTGGGCTTACCCATCCGATTCCCTCCGTTCCCATCTTTCGCAGCTCCCGTCTGCCCACACATAGCGCAATCCTATTGGCTTTTCGCTGGCATCTGCCACGATACAGCAACCAACATCACAGCCGCCGGGGACATACTTGTGGATTCCTTTCAGCGCTCCAAGTTCCTCAAAAAACCACTTGCACTCCCAGCACCGGTTCTTCTCGTCAGCCATTTTCATCACTCCTCACGCCGCAGCTGCAATAATCCTCCGGGCCGGAATAGCAAAACTGATCCCCCATCATGTGTTCGCAGGTTCCGTTGCCGAACTTGCCCCGTTCCCAGTGCTTGCAGTCCTTGCACCGCACCACCTGCACATAGTCGCTCTTACTTTCCCACTTCGGACTTCCTTCCCCGGCTCTGCACGGTGCGCAGTGGGGTGAGTACATCGTATCGTACTCATGAGCGCACGTTTCGCACTTACTCCCCATCACAGCACCTCAAGCACACCGCTCAACACATCGTCAATCCGGTGCATCAGCTCCAGGTTTGCCTTGATCGCATCCATCATGCAGTCCGGGCTGGGAATGTTCCCACCGTTGGTTACTCCGGCGTTACCCCTGACGGAGCCGGAAATGCCGGTGGCCTTGCACAGGATCTCCTCCAGCATGGAATTGGCCTTCCCCAGCAGAGCGCTCGCCCGTTCCTGGGGGATGTTGCTGAGCCGCTGCACACTGTGCGGATCGTTAGCGTTGGTAGGCACGGAACTCATCGTATCAAACATATCTCACACCTCCCCCATCAGAACGGCAGCTGGGCATCGTCATCTTCCAGCATGGGCAGCTCCGGCATGGCACCGCTCTTTTCGCCGCTCTTGCTGTCCCCAAAGTACGCATTCTCCGCAACCAGCTCCACCGTGTGCCGCTTGTTCCCGTCCTTATCTGTCCAGCTTCTCTGCTGGAGCCGACCTGCCACGATGATCATGCGGCCTTTGCCGAAATACTTGGAGATAAACTCAGCGGTGTTTCTCCATGCGGTGATGTCGAAGAAATCCGTTTCCTTTTCCCCGTCCTGCCCCTTGAAATCACGTTCGCAAGCAATCGAGAAGCTTGCCACCGCCACACCGGAATTCGTCCGGCGCAGCTCGGGATCACGGGTCAGCCGACCCATCAAAACAACATCATTCAACATTTTTTATTCCTCCAAATTCAAAATGTAATCGCCCCACTGCTTAGCCATCGCTCTGCTGATGCCCGGAAATGTCATACTCCGAACCTCCTGGCTTCTCTGGCTATTCAGCGGCAGCGTTTTTGATTGTTTGCCCAATCTGGCAGCAGAACTGCTGCCCACCCAAAGCCCCATTGGCTCTACAACATTCGTTGGCTCCAGTTTCGGAAGGTTCCGCAGCCATATCCCGGTTTTCTTCCTCCATGGATGCCCATGCTCAAACGGCTCAACATACTGATCCGGTTTCCTAATTCCCCATACAGTCAGCATTTTGGGGTTCTCCACGGCAATGTGCTTCACACCAGCGTTGAGAAAATCATTGAAGAACTCCGCAGCCTCAAACCCTTTGAGGTATCGTTCATAATCCTTCACGTTGTGCTGATTATCGTATAGATTTACAGCGCCGGAACACGCAAGGTAAGTGCAGGGGGGGTGGGCAATCAGCAGATCCCGCGGGAGCTTCAACAGCTCCGCAGCATCGCATTTAAGATGCCATTCCGGGTGCCCCCCGGTGCATGGCTGGATGTCGCAGCTATAAGCCTGGAACCCACGCTCACGGAATGCAATCGTGGTAAACTGGTTTTTCTCGCAAGCCACCAGCACCCTGATGCTACTTGGATCTCCCACATCAAACCTCCACAATCTCGATGCCCTTATCCAGGCACATCTTCCGTTTCATCCTGTACACATCCGTCCGCATCCCCTTCACATCCTCCCAAACGGTCTTTCCGTCCCGGGTGTAGGAGAAATCAGCCCGGTACCGAATCGCCCGAACCGGCTCTCCCTGTGCCGTCTTGTAGGCTCCCTGAAGGGTTATTTCGGGCTGTAACCGCAGATCCGATATCACCCCTGCCCGGAGCAGTTCCATCAGCTCCGCATAGCGCCGTGCCTCTTTTTTGGAGTCGAATGTGATGCCGTTCACCGTGGTTTTCACCGCATGGAGCTTGTTCGGTTTCGCTCGTTTCTTCCCGACATCGGCAGATAGCTTCCGATACACCTGTTCCTGTGCGGCCGGTGGCAGCTTGGAAACATCAATTGCCATCATCCGTCCTCCGTACTCCACGACTGCAAAACTCATTATTGCCCATCCAGCTGACAAGAATCATCGGGCAGAATACCATCCCGAGTTCTTCGTCTATGTGGTGCTTGCAGTCCTTGCACCGTACCACCTCCACCGCATCCACGGTTCGAGCAGCATCTATGTAATCGATGAATTCCTCAAATGCTTCCGCCCATGATGCCGGTGCTGCTTTTGCATTCCCCGGATAAGCAGCAATAGCAGCCATATCTTTCATTACCTTCGCCAGGCGATCCGCATCAATCAGCCTTGCCATCACTTACCCTCCTGTTCCATGCTTTCTCGGCAAGTTCTTCCGCTTCTGCTGTTTCCATATATTCTCCAGTAAAATAAGCCTTCCCTTGTGATCTGCATATTATGCATTTACAGCAAACAGCAATGCCATATTTTCTTGTAGCACTATACCAAATTTCAGCCTCTCCTCCGCAAAACGGACACGGTTTTAATTCAGCCATCATTCGCCCTCCTGTTCCATGCCTCAAATGCCTTTAGCGGTGAGTTGTAGTAATTTGTCGATGGGCGCACCTTGCATTTGAGATTTTGACAGTAAACCTTTGTGCAGCCATATAAGACCATTACCTTTGGATTTTCTGCGCAATATTTGCACGGTTTTAACTCAGCCATCGCTTACACTCCTGTTCCATGCCAGCATCCGATTCAGCTTTTCGCGTTCTTCTGCGATAATCGCCTCATCGGATAAGTGTTCCATTGCGTCATCTAGCAGTGTTGCAAATACGCCTTCTTGCCAAATGTAATCTTCCGGAATCATGCATTCCCAAAATTTCCACGTATTCAGCACTTCTCGACTGAATATGAAACTGTAAGAGTGATACGCTTCGGAATAGCGAATGTCCACATGGAATCGGTTCTTTTTTATGGCTTCCAAAAACTCAGGAATTTCCATCATCCATTTCCTCCCAGCATCCGCAGTAATCTTCCGGCATTGTAAAGTCCCCTCTGGCATCTGCCTCGCCGTTGAAGCAAGCCCCGGTGTAGCCATCGTGCCACTTGCAGGAGCAGCAGCATTTGATCAAATCACGGTCATCCATCACGCATCCTCCATCAGCTGCCGGATTGCCTCCAGCTCATCTGCCCCCAGCTCACGCCGTCCGGGGCCGTTCGTTGTGTTCTGCTCCGCACCGAGCAGCTCATCCTGCCACCGTCCCTGATTGAGCCAGGTAGCCGGGTTCGGAATGTACCGCCCGTTATCCCTGTGCCACTGATCCGAGCGTTTCTGCGCCTCCAGAGCCGTCAGAATGGCATCCAGTGCGGTTCCCTTCGTTTTGCTCCAAGCCTTCCGAGCCGCTTCTTTCCCGGTTTTCTTCGGGTAAACTGCCCAAAACTGCTCAAACCCGTCCGTCCGCACATCGTGCGTTACGGATTCGGATATGGATTCGGATTCGGATACGGATTGGATTGGATTACGTGAACATCTGCTTGCATCTGCTTGCATTTGCTTGCAGATGTTTTCATGTTCTTCCAGACTGTCGCATTCTGGTGGCGCAGGATAACGGCTTTTCTTTGCCCGGATGGTTTGGTGTGACTCCCATGTCGGGAGATACAGATACGGCTTATTGTCAACGCTGTACAATCTCACGATACCTGCATCCGCTAACCTTTGGAGCGACACGAACACATCTTTTGAGGTGAGGCGTTCCTTCAAGGGGAACAGCCTTGACTTCAACACAGCCGGTCTTGCATCAAATCTGCCGTAGTCATCGACAGATACGATCAGTCGGTAAAACATGACCTCTTCAAACCATCCGAGCTGGTCAACGGACTCGGATGCGCAGATGCTGTCCTTCAGGAGTCTAATCGGCATCCACGATTACCTCCTCATACTTATAGTGCCTTGCCCCTATGAGCCGTTTGGTGGCTCTGCAATAGGGGCACTTGCCGCACCGCTCAGCAGGGATCTCCCCACGCTTGATCGCCGCAAACCGGGGAGCCAGAGCCTCCACATCGGCAAGCTGCTCGTCAAGGTCTGTTCCGGGGATGTAAAATACATCATGATCCGGCACATCCTGTTTTGTCACACCAACGATCACAAAAGGTGCCTGCCGCTTGTCCAGTGCCTGATAGATGGCACCCTGGATGTCATAGCCCCAGTACTCTGCAAAGCTGACCTTTTCTCTCAGATCCTCGTCCCAGATGTCCTCAAAGTCCCTCATGTACTTGAGATCAACGATCATGGGCGAGTCGAACGGTGCCACCCGGCGCATTTCGGGGTATCTGTCGCAGATCGCCTTGACCTGTGCTGCCGTCAGGAGGCTGTCCATCTTGCATTTGAACCATACCCCGGCGATCTTTCCGGTCTTGATGATCTGGTGCTTGCCGGACAGCAGCCGCCGGGTGAGGTCATCCCCCATCAGGATCTGAGCGGCACGTTCCGCTGCGATGTACTCAGCCTTTAAGGTGCCGTCCTTCTTGAACACCTGCGGATGGCTCCGAGTGAACTGGGGCAGCTCGTTAGAGATGATGGCATCGATGTAGCCGCCTACCAGCAGGGCGGTGGAGTCCTTCCGGCTCCACTCACCCCGAAGCTCTGCCATTGCGGCGGCTTCGCATCGCTTAAAGGCTTTGAACTGTGATGCGCTCATGTAGTCCCGGTTGGCTTCCGCTGAGAAGTAGTTCTCAT
>JAZLHW010000155.1:0-3119 GCA_045617105.1 Selenomonadaceae bacterium
TCCGGCACGGTCACGCCAAGCTGTGTTGCCGTCTGTATGAGATTGATATGCGGCAGGATGGTTTTCAAGCAAGCGAGATTATAGACCCGAAGATCAAGCGGCTCGTTACGGATATCCCGCTTAATCGGTTCCCAAATGACCTGAATCATGCCGCCCCGGTGGACAACTTTTCTCTGCTCGGCAATGATGCCCTTGAAATAGAGCTGGTCATAGCCGCGCTTTCCCATGTGTTCATCATCCAGTGGGAAGTGGAAGAACTGCGGCCCCGGCTTTTCCATGCCCAGTCGTGTCATGACCTGCTGTTTCCCGTCATTGACTCCCAAATGCTGGAGCGGTAAACCGAATCCCTTTCTGTCCTTGCCCACCTTGTCAACGAGCGGCATCCCCGGCTTGTTGGCGAAACCCTTAATGCCGATGCGCTGCTTATAGAGATTTTTCTTGCAATACTCATAGACGGACAGCGTAGAAAGTCCGCCCGTGTCGATGAACGTCCGCAGGATTTTGAGTGCGTTGCCGTTGGTGAAATGATATGGCCTGTCGAGGATGCCGTCCAGGAGCTTCCACACCTTCGGATGGTCTGGATTTCCGGGGATTACTCCCTTTTGGATGCCCCAGCATTCCTCATCGAAGCCCCAGCCGCAAATCTCATATTCCAAGCGGTTGCCTTGCACGTCCACAGCAGCGGTCAAAAGCAGTACGCCCTGCGGCAGTTCGGCATCGTACCTCTCACGGCGGCGTAGAAACTGCGTTTCGTCATCGTATGCGCCGATCAGGTGATAGGTCTCCCCGAATCGCGTGTTGACAACTACCTGCTCCCTCACGGGATCGCCCCGCGCCACATACCACTCTTTCATGATTTCCGTCCATGTGAGCCATGGCGAGGCAAAGCCGTTGACATAGAAGGAGCGGATGCCGTTTTCAAGGGCGATGGCATTTTTCACGATGTACTTTTGCGGCGCATCTTTCATCTGCCGCTCGGTAAACTCCTTGCCGCAATCAGGGCATCGCCACAAGACCTCGCGGATGATGTAGGTCTTATTCCCGTCCTTGTCCCTGCTCTCCTCCATCTCCGGGCAGTCCATATCCGTATGCCGTAGCACATGGAACTCTCCGCAATTCGGGCATTGGTGCTGCCATTCCTCCTGCGTCCCCGCAAGGTATTCCGTCTCGATACGGCTGGCCCCTTCCGTGGTGGGCGTGGAGAAAAGCCCCGACACATGATTCCAAAAGGTGGTCATGCGCTTGGATGCAAGGTCAACGGGATCACCCTCCGTCCCCGCCGATGGAGCGAAACGGTCAACTTCATCGGCAAGCAGCACCCGGACAGGACGCGATGCCAGTCCGGCAGGTGAATTCGACCCACACATGATAAGCCGCCCGCCAGGGAAAATCTTCGAGAGGATGGTGTTATTGCCGTCCCTCGTTTTCGCCGTGGCAAATTCCTCTTGGTTCTTGACCGTGAAAAAGAGGTTGTTCAAGACCTTCGTATCCCGTAACATCGGCGCGATACGGCTCTTGGAGTAGTCCTGCGCCATGTCGATGGTCGGCTGAATCATCATGATAGGCGCAGGATCAAGATGGGCAAACCGCCCGATGACATTGTTCATGATGTCCGATTTTCCGATCTGGGCCGCTGACTTCACCACTACGCGATGGATGCCGCCTTGGGTAAAGGAATCCATGATTTCCCGCTGGTACTCGGCGCGGGATGTGCGCCACCGCCCCGGCTCGGCGTTCCCTTGCGAGATGATGCGGTAGTTGTCCGCCCACTCGCTGACGCTGGTCTTTGGGAGCGGCTTCAAGCCCTTCTTGGAAACATACTGCCATAGTTCAATCGCTGTCTTCATCGCCGCCCTCCTCGATTTCCTCGGAGAACAGCTCCGGCGTGTACTCGGACAGCTCGGACAGCTTTTCCTCGATTTCCCGTGTCATGACCTCATAGATTTGCTCCTTGGTGACTTCTTCCAGTTGCGGCGCGAGTTTTGACGGCAGTCCCAAAAGCTGTGTGCGGAGGTTGGAAAGCATCTCCGTCATGACCAGCTCCACAGTCCTTGCGTCATAGACCCGCCGTTCCAGCTTGGCAAGGCGAATCTCGGCAATCTCCCGCTTGGTCTTTTCGTGCTTGGCTCGTTCGGTCGTGAGGTTCAGCTCCGCTTCCAGCCCCTCATCGCCGCCGCTACCGCCCCGGCTTTTGTTGAGCCAGTACCGCTTGACGCTCTCATAGAGCATGACCGCTCCGCCGGAGTTGTCCTCATCCCTTACCACGACGCCATCCTTGATGAGATGGTTCACACGGGCAGGAGTGACACCAAGGGCATCTGCAAGTTGCCGCTGCGTGACCGTCATTTCCCGGATTTTGCCCGAAACCTTCATGCCCCTGCCCTCCCCTCGTGGTTAATCGTTTCCGCAGAATGATTTCCCGGCGCGTTTAGTAGTTGTCTTTCGGCGGGCCGCCCCCGAAAAGTTTATTAACCCCCTAAAAAAATTCACACCTACCGAAAAGCCGGGCTCGAAAGACGACCGCACAGCCGCCGCCCCTCTGGAAGTACCTACTGCGGCGGGTTTGACGGTTCGCCCCGATGCTCCTTCGACCATTTCAAGAGCATTTTGTTTTTGGATTCGAGTGCGCGGATTTTCCTCTCCTGCACTCTCGTCAATGCTTCTTCGACCATAAGGATGCGGTCAATCAGCGGCTGACGCTTTTCCACCGTGCCAATGAGCGTCTTTCTCTCCTGCGTGACTTCAATCTCGCTCTCTTCGCCTGTCAACTCGTCATAGAGATTGGCAATCATGGGTTTGGCTTGGAGTTCGTAGATGTCTTTCGTCTCGCATAACTCTTGCTTGTGAAGCTCGTTCAGATAGACAAGCATCCTGCGCTCTCGCAAGGTCAGCAAGCGGATAGTCTCATCGATAGCCGCAAAGGGATTGGTGTCGATGGCTTCGTACATAACCCGCTCTGCATCCGACAGGGCATCAAGATAAATTGTTTTGTATTCCCCGGTTTTGACTGCGTTGGCGTTCCGTCTCGGTACGGATGATTTATGCCCCACAGAATTTTTATTTCCTATAGGTGCGCCGATTTTTCGACAGACAATTTCGCCCGATAAATTTTCTTCGTT
>JAZLHW010000156.1:0-3869 GCA_045617105.1 Selenomonadaceae bacterium
ATCGCCTTCATTTTCGCGATCCTCATCATCAACAACTACGATCATCTTGCCATTCCTGATATCTTCTATCGCCTGTTCTACTGTCGAAAAATCTGACATATCATCCTTCTCCTCTCGAATTAAAATCCATTGGAAATCAAAAAATCTTCCGTAATGCCACTGCTGTTTGATTCCTTCATCAGCTTCGCTACATACTTTCCAATGATATCCGTTTCTATATTGATGAAATTCCCCACTCGTTTCTCTTTGAGATTTGTTGCGTCCCGTGTATGGGGAATCAAAGATACCGTAAGATCCTGCCGCCCAACGTGAACGATCGTCAGGCTGATGCCATCCAATGCAATTGAACCTTTTTCCACTGCATTCCGCAAGAGAACTTCTTCCGCCGAAATTGTCATCAGGACGGCATTTGCTTCTTCCTTGATAGAGACGATCCGCCCAACGCCATCAATATGCCCGCTGACAATATGCCCGCCCAAGCGATCGGATAAGGAAAGAGCCCGTTCCAAATTGACAAGACTTCCCCGCTTCAATTCACCAAGTGAAGTCCTTCGCAGCGTTTCCGGCATCACATCTGCCGAAAATTGATGCGAGCTGAATGACGTAACCGTCAGGCAGATCCCATTCACGGCAATACTGTCTCCAATCTTTGCATCCCCCAGAACCGCAGATGCCAAAACCGTAATTTTCCCCTGTCCTATTTCCGCAATAGTCCCAACCTCTTCCACAATGCCCGTAAACACGGAATCACCTCACATATCCGCTAACCAAAATATCCGATCCCAGCATCTCCACGGAAATATCCCGAAGCTCTGCAGCTTGGGACAATGCCGAAAAGCCGTCCCCCTCCACAGAAGTCAGTGCTGTCCTCCCGCCAAGAAGCTTGGGCGCGATAAATGCATGTATTTTATCTACCAATCCTTCCTGCAAAAGAGAAAAATTGATCGTCCCTCCGCCTTCAACAAAGACGGAACATATTCCTCGCTCCCCCAGCTGCCGCATCAGTTCCTGCAGGTCCACATGTTCCCCCCTGCCTGCCGCCAATACCACCGCTCCTGCATTCCGTATCGCCTCTACCCTTTCCGGCAAAGCCCGTTCCGTTACTGCTACCACAGTCAAAGCCGCACCATCGGTCAACAGTTTTGACGACAAGGGAATCCTTGCATTGCTGTCAACGACAATACGGATCGGATTTTTTCCCTTTCCATGCGGCAATCTAGTCGTCAAACTCGGATCATCATGCAAAACCGTTTGGATCCCGACCAATATGCCATCATAAATGTCACGCCATTCATGCACGCGCCTTCTTGACAGCTCATTTGTGATCCACTGCGATTCGCCCGTCACCGTTGCAATTTTTCCATCAAGCGACATAGCTGTTTTCATCACTAAAAAAGGCTTCCCCGTAACTACCCATTTCAGGAACACTTCATTAAGGTGTTCTGCTTCTTTTTCTAAAATACCGCAAACGACCTCTATCCCTGCGTTCTGCAAAATCTCTATGCCCTTGCCGGAAACCTTTGGATTGGGATCCTTCATTGCAATCACCGCTCGACGAATCCCTGCCTCCGCCACAGCCTTGGCACACGGTCCAGTGCGGCCGTAATGAGAACACGGCTCCAACGTAACATAAAGCACAGCATCCCTCGCCAATTCTCCTGCCATAGCAAGTGCATGAATCTCCGCATGAGGTGTCCCCGCTTTGCGATGCCAGCCAACACCAACAACACGTTCATTTTTCACAATCACCGCCCCAACCATCGGATTGGGAGAAGTACGGCCTCTTGCATTTCGTGCCAGTTCCAATGCCATGCGCATGTAATCCTCATCTTGCATACACATCACCCCAATATCGAAAATACATAGAAACACTGATGAAAGTGCTGCTTAGATGGATGAACAACAAACTGCCCAGCGTTTCCACAGCATCAAAAAAGCCGATTGAGGAACTCCTCAACCGGCTGTGAATGCAGACCAACACTACGGAATGCAAAACCCCTTTTTCATCCAGACTATACTGTCGGCTTCGGAATCTCACCGAATCATGCAAAAAGCTTGCGGGCTGTACCGCCGGTGGGGAATCACACCCCGCCTCAAGAGATGCCTCATTTTCTATCTACATCATACTACACGCATAAATTAACGTCAAGAATTCAACGAATGCCTCTCAACAATATCATCTATAGCATAATACAGTTGCTGATATTTTCGCCGCTGCCCTACTTCACTCTCCTGAGCTTTCGTTCCTTCCTGCGGCGATACCTCACATAAAGCACTACCCCTGCAATCAGGCAGATCACGATAAATGCAATACTCGCCTCATGCCCATATTCCAAAAGCTTTTTCCAGTTCTCACCAAAAAACAACCCCAAGTAAAGGATCAATGCCGTCCACGGCAAAGAACCTGCAATCGTATACAGCACGAACTTTTTCAGGTCCACATGCGCAAACCCAGCGGGCAGCGAAATAAACGTGCGAACTACAGGAAGCATCCTGCTAAAAAACACTGCCTTCAGCCCGTATCGGTCAAACCAATCCTGTGCCACGTCCACATGCGATTTCTTGATAAAAAAGTAATGCCCATACTTGTCAACAAAGGAACGTCCGCCTCTGTGCCCGACCGCATAAGCAAACAGGGAACCCAAAATACCGCCGATCATGCCTGCCGCCAGCGCACCCCCAAAGCTCATAGTCCCAAGATAAACCAAAAAACCCGCAAAGCCAAGAATCAGCTCGCTTGGGATCGGAATACATGCATTTTCTGCAGCCATAAGAATAGCCACCGCAAAATAACCCCAAGATGAAATAAAATCGAGTACCAGCTGTGAAAACTGTTCCATGAAACCTTCCTTTCAAAACATCGAAAAAACTCTCTTTAAAGATTAAAACACAGGAAAAAAATACCGTCAAGACTTTTATAACGCCATTGTTCAAGAATATGCCATAAGCATTTTCCCTCCAATTTACGTTTCAACGAAGCGAGAGATATGCTCACCGCTTGTTAAAATTTGGCTTCCCCCACTTACAGCAAGTTGTTGAAGAAGGGGACATCTTAGCTTCGTTATATCAAAAACTGCTCCGCAAGCCCTGCCGCACCGACAAGGAGAAAGACTGCCGCCGCAAAATACTTGAGCGCCCTTTCCGGAATCGCCTTTTGAAGAACAACGCCAACGATGATCCCAAAACCGTCCGCCAAGATCATTCCCGTTGTCGTTCCTGCAAGCACAGGAAGAACCTGCTGGTACTGTGCCGCAAGCGTAATCGTCGCAAACTGTGTCTTGTCCCCCATCTCTGCCAAAAAGAAAGCTATCGCCACCGTCCAGAACGGGCTTCTCGAGGACTTTTCCTCCTCCCCATCCAGCTCATCGCCCCGCAGCGTCCACAAGCCAAAAATAATAAACGCAACGGACGCAAGCAGTTTCATGACTCCTGCATCCAAAAAACCACCAAGCCATACGCCTGCCACGACCGCCAAAAAATGATTTGCCACCGTTGCAGCAAAAACAGCTGCCATAACTGTTTTCCAATTATATTTTGCCGTAAAGGCAATCGCCAAAAGCTGCGTCTTATCCCCAAGCTCCGCCAAGACAACAACCGCCACGGCAGCCCAAAATGCTTCCATGAATCTCCTCTCCTTCCACACAAAACAAAAGACCTTCGAAACAGCTCAAACGAACTGCCTCGAAAGCCTCTTCCAGTAAAAACACCCTCTTGGGCGTACATCGACAAAAATGGTGCCTTCGAGCGGAATCGAACCACTGACACGAGGATTTTCAGTCCTCTGCTCTACCAACTGAGCTACAAAGGCAAAATGGCGACCCGAATGGGACTTGAACCCATGACCTCCGCCGTGACAGGGCGGCATTCTA
>JAZLHW010000157.1:0-21929 GCA_045617105.1 Selenomonadaceae bacterium
TATAACGAAGCTAAAGATGTCCCCTTCTTCAACAGCTTGCTGTAAGTGGGGGAAGCCCAATTTTAACAAGCGGTGAGCATATCTCCTGCTTCGTTGAAATGCGAATTGGAGGGAAAATGCTTATGGCATTTTCTTGAACAATGGCGTTATAAAAAATGTTGAAAAAACTTAGGTACAAGGAATTTTCTTCAATAAAAAACAAAAAATTTCTCAAGACTAGGAGGATTATCCCACTCCTCCGAAGAATGTAATGTGTTGGGGAAAGACATGTTTTTTATGAGATTGGGATTTATAAAATGTGAGAATATTCTTGCAGATATCTTTCCATCGCTTCAAGGATGAAATGGGAGAGGAGATTTTATTATGCAATCAGAAAAGACATTGGAACGGAAAAAAGCTGAGGCAATAATCAAGTACTTGCTCAACGAGGTTGAAACTGTGGAAGAAGGCGATATAACGGTTGAGGAAGTGGTAGAGCTTTTGGAAGAGTATTCAGACCTTGATGCTGAGGCGAGAGCCGAGATTATTCTTGTTTATTTGGGAGAGGATAATTCTCGGTTGGACTATGATATCGATGATATTTACGAAATCTCCCGTATCATCCGCAAGAGGTTTATCCGTGATGACGATGATGAATGATGATTTTGGGGAATCGACTGCCTCATTTGCAAGAAGTATGCGTGAAAGATTTTAGATGGAGGAAAGGAAAATTGCTTCAAAAGGATAAAGATTCTCTTATCACGGAGATTAACATGGCTAAGGATACCGAAGATGTATGTCATTTGGATGAACTTATGACAATTGATGAGCTGCAGAACGATTTTTCATTGAGCGAAATTGTTTCCATGGTAAGGGAGAATGTACTTCAAGATTGGTTAAGAGAACGCTTTTTGAGTGCCGAGGCTGATGCTTTATCGGAAAAGAACATTGCCAATATGGATAATAACAGCCTCAGAATATTGGTTTGCAACACCCTTAATATCGACATCATGGCTTTGTGCAATCATGAAGTAAATATACTTACAGAAGCGGTTAAACAAGACCGCAAACGGCTTTTGTACGGGAAAGCGAACGACAAACAAGAAATCATTGCAACTAATCAAACAGAATTGGTAAATGCGTTTCAAAATAACTCTATTGATAAAATTTATCTGTGCGGCAATGTATTTTCGATTCCCATAGAACACACAGGCATTACCTATGTAGGAAAAGAGAATGCCGTTATTAGCATTACAGCTAGAGACGGTGAAATAATTGATTTTGATGAAAATCACGTTTACTTCTATGAGCTGACCATCGTATTTCATTTCTTAAATCCACAACAAGTGAAAATCGCTCATTCTAGCTCTGCCGAGCATAATAATCATCTGATTTTTCTGCACGAAAATCGTATTATCGAGGATGATTCTGTTTGTCCGCATGAATTGTCGAAATTATTGATGGGACGTACCCCCTTTGAAACGGCTTATGATTTTGCTGAGAGAGTCAAGCGACTGCATGGGGTTATTGTCGGAAAGGCATACCTTAAAGATGCGGACTATGATTTGTGGCACGAGGCTTTTTTCTTGCGTCCGATATGGCGTGTAGAGTTCATTGAGTTTCTTTATCGTTATTTGCGCGGAGCAAAAATTGTTTTTTCAAGTCCCTGTGAAGAGGCAAAAGCATTATTTGAGAATGAGCGAGTGCAGCTTATCTATGCCGATTTCGCCACGGATGTGGATGATATCGTAATTATCCGTTTGTACCTTCACGCAGACAGTGGATTTGGAAAAGTTTATTCCCTTCGTCGGCTATGGCAGAGCACATCTTGGTCGTTTGGTTCAGGATCGGGGGATGCTGGTTACGGTCTGGATTTGATTGACATTGAAGATAAATGAGGATGGTTCAATGGATGCTTTTCATACATTTCGAGTGCGTGGAAACTATGGAGATTTTGCCTTAGCAGATTTTGAGCTTTTTATCATAGCGATTTCCGCCTTGGAATGGCGCAAACATAACGGTTTCATAAAGTTGGAAACAGATAGTGCAGGTGTCGAATATCTTTACAAGCAAGGTTTGACCGATGTTTGGGATAGCACTGAGGTTATCTTGGACGGAATAAAGTCACTTGGCATTGATGAGGATGTGTTTTGGGCAGGGGCAAAAATGTTTGCTCTATCTCAGCAGAAAAGCCCCTGCGTGATGCTGGATTTGGATTTCATATTATGGAAATCTATTGATTTTGACAACTTTTGCAAGTCTTTAGCCGTCATTCATCGTGAAGATATTTGCCCATCAGTTTATCCATCGAAAAAGTTTTTTCATTTTCAACATGGTTGGCAACTGCCAAATTGGCTGGACTGGTCAGTGCGTCCTTGCAACGGAGCATTGGTTTACTTTGGCTCTCAGCATTTTATTCGGGAGTATACGGCATTTGCATTGGAGTTTATGCAGGTGTCAAAAGCAGGGGATGACCGTTTGCGTTATATGGTATTTGCCGAACAACGCTGGATGGCAATGTGTGCCGAGCATCTTAATGTGCCGATACAGGAGTTATCAACACTTGAAGGGCTTTTTGACGATAAGCAGAAATATTTTACACATATATGGGGATACAAGCAGCGACTAAGGGATAATCCAAAGGAAGCCGATGAATTTTGCCGCAAATGCGCTAGGAGACTGGCGCATGATTTTCCGGATTTCTACGAAAAACTGGCTCGGCAAGTGTGGGCAAGCAGGTATTGGGAAAGAAATCCTTTCATGTGCAAGCAAGAGGTGAATAAATAAGTGAATAAAGAAGAATTTTTTCAAATGTTGCAAGAAACGAAAATACGGCAGGAAATTTTGCGTATTGTCAAAGAGGGACAAAACTGCATTCTTAATACGGTATCCAGCAGAGCAACTACCGATAGTTTTAAACCAGAAAAGGAATCGGCTATTCTCAAAGCAGATGCGTCTATCGGTTTTTCGCAGGAGACAGAGAGCGGAATCAAAGAAAAAAACCGTATATTGGAAAACGAAAATAATCGCCTTCGGGAAGAAATGGACGAACTGCGTAATAAGTTTCAACAAGCCCAAGATGCGTATTTAAACGCAAAAAAACATATACAGGCTGCAGAGGGCGAACTTCAGGAGAGCCAAGGTAAAATCATCAAACTTAGCGGTGCATTGGAAGAAGCACAACAGAAAGCACATAATCTCCAAATGGAGAGCGATAAATGGAAAAATGCATATCAGACCGAAAAACGCAATTCTGATACGTTGAGGGCGAGATTGCAAAGCGAAATGGATGGTTTAAGACAGGAAAACCAGCGTTTAGAGAAACGGAAACATTCTCTCGAAAGGGCAAACCAGTCTTTGCAATCCCAGTTGGAACAGCGTTTTGCACATGGCTGGGAGTTATTTGAGGAATATAAGAATGTCAGCGACCACACAAAACAGCTTCTGCACAATGCTGTATTTACGCAGGAAACGGATTTCATGGCATTTATATGTGGAGGGGCGCAGACGAGTTCCTTGGAAAAATTATGGGATGCCCTAAGGGAATGTATTATATATGGGCAGAAAAAAGATGCAGAGATTCTTTGGGAAATATTTGAGTATTCCATCGAATTAGTAAATTCCACTAAGACGCAGGCAAGATATGAAGTCCTGCCCGTCAACGAAGGCGATCGTTTTGATTCCGATGTTCATACGGAGGGTCCCAGCAGTCTGGCGCAGGGCAACGTAGTTAATGTTTATTTACCGGGGTATAAGAATACATACAACGAAAAAATCATAAAAAAGAGCATTGTTCAAGTGGGGTGAATGTATGTCGGAGCTAAAGGTGGAAATGACCAATACCTTTTTTTTGGCCAAATCTGAAATGGATGATTTACTGTACCGCAAGTCATCTGCGGAAGCTGAAAAACTGGTTAAAAAGCTCAATGTTGCTTTAGATAAATTTGCCAAGGTTTTTTCTAAGCGGTTTGTGATGACTGAGGGAGAAGTCTGGTATGATTTTGTTACGGGACTTATCCTGCCGCAATTTGAAAACAATCGTCCCATTTCCTACAATGTTGATGAAATCGCAACACCAGATTATAAAAAAATACAAAGCATGTCGATTGATTTTTGCGGCTTTACCGGTCGTCTGATGACGGAGCAAGAGGCAAAAATTCTGCTTCACCCCGAAGCTAAGTATCCTTACAGACACTCCCATATCAACAAATTTGACATTATGGTTGGATGGATGGTCAACTCGCAAAATATTTCCAAGGCGTGTAAGTCTGGAGCGTTAATCCTCACCAGAGAATTTTCCTGCAGCCAAGAAGGCATTGTAACCGTGTATGATTCTAGCAGATGCAAACTCACCAACATCAAAGTCGGTCAGTCATCTCACGCTGTTGCTGTACCTGTATATGCTTTGACAGCAGGTCATCCCTTGGATCGTCAGATAAGTAACGAGGAAAAGATAACAGAATATAAGACAGCAGCCGTTGCCCTTATGGAATATGGGCTGTGGCCTATGGATATATCCGAGACAGTAAAAAGCAGTATCAAAGCTTTGTGGCCCGATATAGGCAAATATGTTATCTTTGATGAGAAAACAGGCAACTATCGGTTAAACTGTGACCTGTTTCAGCGAACATGGAAAGCCTCGCAAAACAAATCGCATGAAAATGAGTCCCTCGCCAAAATAATGATGGGAGAAGCGGATTTTGGCAAGGGCGTTGTGGCAGATATGCCTTTTATCAAGGGATTGCTGCTGGACAGCGATCATGTTCGTGCTGATTTGTCCCCGTATCCGGAAAACATCCTCACTGACTTGAATTCTGGGCATTGGGAACTTTATGAGCAGATGATAGAGACACCTGCAGAAACGATCCAAGTGAAGCTTCCCACAAAACTTCCTGCAAGACCTGCGGCGTTGGATATTTGTGAGAATGGGATTTGTGCCATTGACTTTGGAACGAAAAGCACTACCGTTGTTTGCCGAAACAACGGTGAATATTTGCGCCGTATCGGACGCGGGGATTTGAGCAAGGCTCCTCGCTTGGAAGATTATGAAAACCCCACGGTGATTGAGCTTCGTGACATCAAATCTTTCATTAGTGCCTATAAAGGACGAGACGGCCGCCCATTTACAAAGTGGGAGCAAGCAACGGTATCGCATGCGGCAAGGAATCGTCTTTTGGAAAACGAAGACCGTACCATTTTTCAATCCGTATTCAGTGAGCTCAAGCAGTGGGCAAGGTCGTCAAATTCTGGATACTACCGAATGCGCGATCAAAAAGGGCATGAGGTTGTGCTGCCTTCCTGCACGGAAATCGCTGAAGGGGACTTCGATCCCATTGAGATGTATGCCTATTATTTAGGGTTATACATCAATAATATGCACAATGACGGCGGAATTTATTTGGAGTACATTTTATCTTATCCGGTGAAATATCCTAAACCGGTACGGGATTGTATTCAGAGAAGTTTTGAGCGAGGCTTAAAAAAATCCCTGCCACCGTCTATATTGCATGATGAAGAGATCATGCAGGACTTCTCCGTGGAAATAGGTGCCAGTGAGCCTGCTGCCTATGCGGCGTGTGCATTGAAGGAACTGAGCAAGAGTGATGAACGGATGCGGCCTACGAAAAATAAACATATATGCTATGGAGTTTTTGATTTTGGCGGTGGGACAACAGACTTTGATTATGGTATATGGCGGCTCCCAAATGAAGAAGACGGTGGAAGTTGGAATTATGTTATTGAGCATTTTGGTGCAGGCAGTGATGAGGATTTAGGAGGAGAAAATCTCCTGAACCTTATTGCCTATCAAGTCTTTCAGGATAACCTTGATGAGATGCGAAAAAACAATATCCACTTTGCTCTGCCTACCGGTTCGGAGCCATTTATGGGCGGCGAACTTCTTCTCGATGATTCCGATGCCGCATACTTAAATCGCCGCCGTCTGTCGGAGAAACTGCGTCCCGTTTGGGAGCAAAGGGAGAAAGGTGAGGATGACGACGAGGATTTGGGCAGTGACAAACAAGCCATGGTTTTTTTTAAAGATAGCGGAACTGTTTCCGTTGAACTGAATATCGATACACAGAAACTCCAAACCATGCTTAAAGAGCGTATCAAGCGCGGAGTCAATAATTTCTTTGTGAAAATGTGGGCTTCATTCCGGAGAAAAAATATTTCCGACAGAATAGATATCCTTCTGGCAGGAAATTCCTGCAAATCCCCTATAGTAAGGGAACTTTTTGAGGAGCGCATTGCCAAAGAAGAACAGGAAATAAAAAAAGGTATTATGCAAGATACCGCTCAATCCAAGGAGGTCAAGGGCGTATTCCGTCTCCATTTGCCCCTCGGCATGGACAAACAAGATGAAGCGGTCGGCAGTTTTGACCGTTATCCCACGGGAAAAACAGGTGTGGCTTTCGGTCTTTTAGCTTGTTACCGTGGTGACCGCAATATAAAGGTCATCGATTATAATTTTTCCGATGATTCGGAGGTTTCCTTCCAGTATTATTTAGGCAGGCGCAAGGGCGATAATTTTGAGGTAACCATTGGCATGGATTTAGGTTACGGCGTGTGGGCGCCTTTTATGGAACTTGAGCGTGAGGACAAAAGTTTTTCTCTCTATTACACGTCAGAGCCGCAGGCGCTTCTCCTTGATGAGCCTATGGCAATCAGCCAAACAAAATATCGTAAATGCCGAATACGCTGCAATGACGATATCCCTGCCGATGAAGTTTACACGGTGTATATCCGTAAGGTTGAGCCAGCAAAGGTAGAGTATGTGGTGGCATCGCCGAAGGGGATCGAGCAGGGAGAGTATTTCACGGAAGTAATGGCGTGCGAGCTGAAATGAAGGTAGATTGAAGTTGCCAAGCAACACGATGGAAATGAAGTACGGAAAACAGTGCTTTAAAATATGATCAAGAAAGGAATACTATAATGCAGAATAATGATAATCTCCCAACCAACCGTCCGTCACGCTGTGAGTCTGTTCGAGTGAACCGTACCCAGTTTGACCATATTTTTACTGATTCGGCAGTTGCCGCGGGAGAGAAGATTGCCCGTGACCTTGCGGCACTTAAAGACGATATTGCTGATGTGGTTGATAAGCGTTTTGTATTCTTCAAAAATAAAAAAGTTTGGTTTGACCGTGAGGTTGCGGGATTGTATCCCTGTATGGATCAATTACCTGATGGAGTGGATATTCCTATTTATAGCTGTAACGAGCGTGATGAGTATCGTAACTCGTTTAGCTGGGAGTGGGATGGTTTCTCCTTTACTGTACCGACCGTGGGTGAATGTCGAAAAACATTTCAACGAATGGACAACCATCCTTATATTGATGGTGCCGGCAATTTAAAATATCGTAAACAATCGGTATCGCGGAATTACGTTATTATAGCTAAAGATACATATCGCTCTGACATAGCATATTGCAGTACATGGTATAACATCAGCAATGGCTGCGTATGGCAAGATAATTCATGTGAAGGCCGGAGCTGCTGGTATACAGCCTATATGATACCTATTTATCGCTTAAAAGGTGAAAATGCGCCGGAAATGGATTACATAAATGCAATATGTAAATTTATCACCAATAGACTTATTCCCGAGGGCTTGAGTCGCAAGCAAGAAAAGCTCTACAAAGACTTTATGGATGTCTATTCTAAAATCGAGGAGTATATCAAATGTACGGAGGAAAAGATTTCCTTTGACAGTACCCGATTTAAAAAGGATGTCCTCTCTGGGAGGTTCACGGAAACGATATTTGGATACAACTTCGATATTCGAGGCACTTTGGAGGGGGTTCTCTCCGGCAAGAAGAAATACACGGACTCTGCGGATGCATTAAAACAGGAACTGCTGCGCTGCGATGAGAAACGGGCAAATATAGAGCCGTATGAGGAACGTCAGTTGACCGATGTAAATCGTGGTCACTGGGAACTTTTTGAGACGAAAGAAGAAGGAGGCTCGGACGAAGCTGAAGTACAGCTTCCGAAAGATGAACTCCTCTATGCCCGTCCGCCCCAGCTGGATGTGCGGTTGAACGGCACTTGCGCCATTGACTTTGGCACGAAAAGCACCATAGTAGTATGCCGTGACGGCGATGCGCGTATGCTCCGAATCGGCAAGGGCGACTATTCCAAAGCTCCCACCATGCAAGACTTTGAGAATCCCACCGCCATCGAGCTTCGGGATATCAACGGATTTTTAACGGCGTACCGCAACAGAATCGGTCGCCCCTTTACCGAGTGGAATCAAGTCACGGTGTCCCATCAGGCGGCAGAGGCTATTTTCCGTGAGCAGGGCGGAATGGGGAGTTCTGTTTACAACTCTGTGTTCAGTGAGCTTAAGCAATGGGCAAAGGATGAGGATAGCTGGCCTATTTTGAAGGATTTGCAGGGCAATACACAAGAAATAAAGCCCTATCTTGAAACTTCTGCCATGGATGACGGCGATCACGGTGGGGATTTTGACCCCATTGAGCTTTATGCCTATTACCTTGGGCTTTACATCAACAATATGCACCATCAGATCTACCTCGACTATATTCTTTCCTATCCGGTGAACTACAAAAAAGCTGTGCGTGAGCATATCCGTGCCAGCTTTGAGAGGGGACTCAAGAAATCCTTGCCGCCTGCCTTGCAAAAGGATGAAGCGATGATGCAGCGTTTTCGTGTATATCTTGGAGCCAGCGAACCTGCCGCTTATGCCATCAGTGCATTGGAAGGGTTCGGCTTGGAGCCAAAAGAGCAAGGGCAGCAAGTCGCCTATGGCGTGTTTGATTTTGGCGGCGGTACTACGGATTTTGACTTTGGCATTGAATATGTGTCGGAGAAGTGCAATCGCAACTTCGTCATTGAGCAGTTTGGTTTTAACGGCGATGTTCATCTGGGCGGCGAGAATATATTAGAGCTTTTGGCGTACGAGGTCTACAAGGACAATCTGGACGTTATGCGCAAAAAGAAGATTCCTTTTGCCCTGCCGCCAGACTGCGAGCCATTTGCCGGCTCGGAAACTTTGGTGAGAAAGACCAAGGATGCATCTTCCCACATGAATAATCGCATCTTGGCAGAGAAGCTCCGTCCCATTTGGGAGCATACAGAAGGAGAGCAGGAACTTACAGGAGATTTGGTCAAAGTTACATTGTTCTCAAGCGACAAAGATGAAGAAAGCGGAAGTTATTCAATCGGCGTGGATATAAAAATCGATGCCGAAAAGTTGAAAAAAGTCATTAAAAACAGGATTCGCCAAGGTGTTGAAAACTTCTTCCAATCCCTTCACACCGCATTTAAAGACAAAACAGTTTATCCGATCCATATCTTCCTTGCGGGCAATTCCTGCCGTTCTCCATTGGTAAAGGAACTGTTTGAGGAATTTATCAAAAAAGAAGAGGAAGAAATGGCAAAACAGGTTAAGGAGGAAAGCGGTAAGGACAAAGATGCCAAGGGGGCATTTCTTCTTCATTTGCCGCTTTCTTTGGAGGAAGAAGCTGCTTCTGCTGGCATGAAAAACAGCGCCGGCAATGATACCGCTGAAAATGCAGATGCGGCAGAGGCAAAGGCAAAGAAACCATCTCCTGCTGCCACGCTGGCTATGGACTTTGACCGCAAGCGTACTGGAAAAACGGGCGTGGCATTTGGTCTTTTGCGTTGCCGCCGCGGCGGAAAAGATGTAAAGATCATCAACCGCAATGTGGATAAATCAGGAGAGGTGCTCTTTCCCTACTTCCTAGGAGATGCCGGGACCAGTGGAGATCAGTTCACGGTAAGGATCGGCAAAGAGGTTGCTTATGGTGTTTGGGCATATTTCACGGCAGCCGATGAGCCGGAATTTGAGCTTTATTACTCCTCGGAGCCTCGTGCTTTGCAAGGTGTATTGTCCGTTTCTAAGGTTTCCATGGTGCGTTGCCTGATTGATGAAGAGGAAGCAGACGATGACGAGACAGTGGGTATTTATATCCGCAAGGTTACTCCAAACTTGATCGAATATGCCGTGGGACGTGAGTCTGATTTTGATAAAGAAGATGGTTTTCAGGGGAAAATTTATAAGCAAAGCTTGTAAGAGGTGATTGGATGTCAAAGGAAAAACTCATGTCCGATATGGAAGCTCGGCTGAAGCGTGGTCGCGATGTGCTGGATTTCTTGAATATGCGTTCTGAGCGCAGAATGCTGAACCAAGATAATAAATGGGTCGGGATGAAATGGAAATTGGAGCTGGATGAATTTTATTTGTTTCATGTGCGTGAGGTCACCTTTGAGGAAAAAGCTCCCCGCAAGGAAGCTATGGAAAATATTCTCGGCACCTTCCGCGGGATGGACGGCATCAGTTTCGTTTATATGATTTTGGGCGACTCCCAAGGGGTCAACTTCTATTTTGGCGTAACTTGGGACAAGTCTTATCCGGAAAACAAGTTGCCCTTCAGTATTCACGATCTGGAGCAGGATATATTGACTCCCAGTATGAAGGGAAATTTTCGAGGCTCTAAAATCGAAGAAGTCAGTCCCGATGATAAAAAGAAAATTTTGGAACGGCTCCAAAAGGCTCGTTCGGTCGGTATGCTCGAAGGTGTGCCGGGGGTTGATGAGGAAAAAGAGGACTTTCAAGGGACGGATCGCCTTATTGATGTGATGATGGGAGACGAGTTCGGTTTTGTAGTCATTGCTACACCTTTCACGGATGCCGAATCCGATGCGGTGGAGCGGCAGCTTTATGAATTGAGCGACACGATCGCTCCTTTGGCGCATTACACTGAACAGCGGCAACAAAGCTGGGCGAAAAATCATAATGAGAGTTCCTCCGTGACCGATGTGACAGGAGCCGGCAATTCTTCCCAACACACGGATACCGAAAGCTATTCCTCCAATGATACCACGAACAATGACGAACGGAGGGACGATTCTAACCAGATACAATCCTCGGCGAACAATTCCGCTAACGAACAGTGGTCGGTGAATAAGAGCTTCAATAAGACTAAGGGCCATTCTGACAGCAGCGGCGGTTCGTCTTCACGGAATGAAACAAGGGAGGACGAGTCTGGCGGCAACAGCAGCAGCGAAGGATATACGGTACAGAATCAGAGCAACTATTCCTATATGATGTCTGCCGCCAAGAGCCAAACCACTTCCAGCTCCCACAATGAGAGCCACGGGCATAATAACAGCGTAACCACCAGTGAATCAAAAAACATTTCCAGGAATGAAAGCAAAACCGATGGTTTCACCGAGGGCGACAACATATCTGTAAATGAACAAATTGAATCAGAGTCCAAATCTGCTGCTGATTGGATAGAATACATTGACAAGGTATTGTTTCCTCGCATTGACCATGGGCGCGGCAAGGGAGTTTTTCTCTGTTCATCATACCTGTTTGCCAAAAAGCGCACCACATTATATCGTCTGGCAAATACAGCGATTTCTCTGTACAGTGGCCCGAGAGGCAACAAGGCGGCCTTGTTTTTTACCGATTTGACAGAAGCAGCTGAATCTGATCAAGGCTGCCTCCATGCACTGCAAAATTTGCAGATCCCTGCTGCTGTACGAGATCAATCCTTGGCTGCTTTCCCAGCCTTGGGACTCTCGAAATGGGAAAAGAATGATTTGTCATATTGCGGCAGTTGGCTTTCTGCCAACGAGTTGGGTTTATTGGCAGGATTGCCGCAAAAAGAGGTTATCGGGCTTAAATTGCGGGAGGAAGTGGAATTTGGATTAAATGTCGAGCCTGTTCCCGATGAGGATAAGATCGTTCTAGGCTATCTCGTGCAGAGCGGCGATGAAAAAAAGCAAATGCCAGTGTGCCTTAATAAATGGGATCTTGACAAGCACACCTTCGTATCGGGGGTAACGGGGAGCGGCAAGACAACCACCTGCCAAAACATACTTCTTGATTGCGGTCTTCCTTTTTTGGTCATCGAACCAGCAAAGACGGAATATCGCTCCCTCCTCAAGAAATGCCCAGATCTTTTGTTTTTTACGCCGGGACTGCCTGATGTGGCCCCCTTTTTCCTAAATCCTTTTGAGTTGTTTCCGGGAGAGAAAATTACTTCCCGTGCCGATATGCTGAAGGCGACGTTTGAGGCTTCTTTTACTATGGAGGCTGCGATACCACAGATTCTGGAAGCCGCCATCTACAAAGCCTATGAAAATAAGGGCTGGCATATAGGTACGAACTTGTGGAAAGGAAAGAAAGCCGAAGATTTGAAGGAGGGACCCTTTGCGGAGGGGGTATATGCATTCCCTAAGCTGTCGGACATGTTGGAAGCCGTAAAAGAAATCACGGAAAAGCAGGGATTTGATGAACGTTTGAAGAATGATTACCTCGGATCGATCAATGCCCGTTTGGAAGGGCTGCTCGTCGGTGCGAAGGGACAAATGTTCAATACAGCACGTTCCATAGATTTTTCGACATTGGTGCATCGCAAGGTAGTTATTGAACTGGAGGAAATACGAAACAGTGCCGAGAAATCCTTGCTCATGGGCTTTATTATGACGAATCTCTTGCAAGCGGTTCGCCATTCCCACATGGAAGATAAGAATTTCCGCCATATCACATTGGTGGAAGAAGCGCATCGCCTTTTAAGCCGATATTTGCCGGGAGACAGTCTCAATAAGAAGCAGGGCGTTGAAGTGTTCTCCGATATGTTGGCAGAGGTGAGGAAATATGGCGAATCCCTTATTATTGTCGATCAGATACCAGATAAAATGACGCCGGAGGTATTAAAAAATACTAATACCAAAATCGTCCATAAGTTGTTCGCTCAAGATGACAAGGATGCCATAGGCAATACAATGGCTCTTAATGACGATCAAAAAGCTTTCCTGTCAAATTTGCAGCCCGGACGAGCTATCATGTTCTCCCAAGGTTGGACGAAGGCAATTCAGGTACAGGTGGAGGAAAAGAATGCTACGAATCAAGCGGAAGTTGATCCGCAAGAGATCAGGAGAGCTGCACTTAACTACTATAAAAAACCCGAAAACGTAAAACGAGGCATCCTGCGAGGTATTGGAAAATTGTCCGATGCAGGAGAAGAGCAGCTTGTTGATTATTTAGAGCTTATGCAGGGCGGAGATTTGTGGCTCAAGATCTATCATCAATATCTTAAGGACGGAAGTGCCGGCGAATCAAGGAAACCTCAAGATCGTGAGCAGTTTTTAAAGTTTACCGATGCCATGCGTCAAGCAATCACACGGTACGGTGAGGAAATGGTCTTTGTCTATATGTATTGGAACACATACGGTGCTAAAGATGAAGAACGGGAATCCTTGCTCAGAAGTGTTGTTCATGAGATAGCCGTGAATGAGGATGCAAAGATGAGCTGTATCACAAATCATATTACGGTATTATCTGCGTAATGAAAGGAGTATTGAAAATGAGATTTTTCAGCAGTTTGGGAAGTTTTATCAGTAGTGCTGTAAGCACAGTTGCCAGCGGAATTAGTCGTGGATTTAGTGCATTAGGAAGTGCGCTTTCATCGTTTGCCAGCAGTGCAGTTGGCATTATCGGAAAAATAGCGGCGAAAGCGGCATCTTTTGTTGGGCTTTTAACTACATTGCCTTTAGGTCCTTTAGGCCCAATTTTGGGTCCCATCATTGGGCAGCTCATTTTGAATGTTGTGGCTAAAGGCATTGAGTATTTGGCTAAGAAGTTGGAGATTATCAAAGAAAAAGACGAAGTGGAAGAGGTTGGCTATCGAGTGGACGAGGCTAACCAGCACGAAGATTGGAAAAAGCAGGACGAATTCAATACATTCGAGGAATACTACGATTATCTCAAGAAGCAGATTCCTGATGATAAGATCGATTATGCTAAAATCAAGGAAAATCGCAATCGCTACATGGTTATCGGTACGATGGAACTTACCAAAGGCGTTGAGGACGTCAAGGGAATTAAGTTGCCGGAGGATTTCCTGTTTGAAATAGGCCGCAGCCGCATGGCGCCAGACGAAATCCAAGCGATTATCGATGCTTTCAAGGAACTGGGCTACGGCAGCGTTATGGTGAGCGATTATTTCAAAGGGAAGTTGTCACGGGAGGAAAGCAAGCGCGTTGAAAGTGCATTGCTGGCTAACATGAAAAAATATTATCCGGACAAAGATGACGATGATTTACACGAACGCCTTGGCGTTATGCGTATGGCCAGCCGCAATGACAAAAAATTGGAAGATATTTACGCCGATAAACTCACTGAAGAAAATCTGAAAAAGATTGAAAAAGATCCGAAATCTATTGAAGATTTGTGATTGGGTGATGTTATGAGTTTTAAGGCAATCGATGACATAAATAATTCTGTAGCTGATAAGGTAAAGACTTTTCGTAAAAAAAATGCTCAAATAAGAATGCCAAAAGAAATTAAACCTCACATTGACAGTATCAGCGAAAAAGGGCGCTGTTATATGGCAGATTTTGAGGAGGTTAACGCTGAGGCAAATGCGCATCAAGAGGGCGGTCAATTTCGCAGTATAAGCTCGCCACAAAACATGACTGTACCGACGGTTTTTATGCAGGGGGTGCATCATTCTCAAACTGAGCATAAACAGATGATGGCTCAAAAGTGTACCGAGGTTGAAAAAGTCAGAGAAAGCATTAAGAGACAGAAAAAGGAAACGGATGAGGAAATCCGCCGGCTGTATGACAGTTTAGTTACCGAATTTCAAGAGAGGAGGACGGTATCATCATGAAACGTTATATCATAGAAACAGATGACGAACACATTTGGACGTATGAAGTGGAAGGGACGGATGCCAACTTCTCTTGTAAACTGCTTAAACCACACGGGGATAAAAAATATTGGTTGGAGGATAGGGAAGATTATTGGCAATGGTTTTTTGAAGAAATCAGCATTACCAAAGGTGCGGAACTTGATGTTTGTTTTCTTTGTTTGGAAAAGGCACAGGAAGACTTTCAGCAATTTTATAAGTTGCTTTCTTCATTCCAATTTAGTTGTCTTGGGAAGGCTGAGTGGAAATCCTCCGAAATTATCCGCTACTTTCAGGATTTCCGCAACACGAAAGAGGAGGTTGCCTATGAGGAAAATCCAAGCAGGTTTATGCTGAAAAGCGGCAAAACTATCCTAGTGTACGGTACGGAAAATTTTTGTTTGGCAAATGATGCGGCCTTCATGAATAAGGGCGATGACGATTCAGAAAAGATACGATCGTCTTCAAAAGTTTTTGCCCCAAGCATGGAGAAAAAGGACACGGTCGTTCCTGCTGTGTCCAGCCCCAAAAGAAAGTCCAATCTGCCTAGACTTTCAGGAAAGGCTAAGGGCGTTCATACTGTGCCTAGCACCCCATCTGCACCAGTAATAAAAAAAGAAAAATCCCCAACAGATCTTGTTGGGGAGGCTATGTCTTCGGAACAAGTTAATGCCGAAGATTTACAGCGGTATTTTGAACGTAAAACGGAAGGACAATGCACTACTGTTTCCTATCGGTCTTCTGTTTATTCTGAGCAAGAGTAATTTATTTACCTCATGCCGAGCTTTTCTAAAAGTTCGGCATTTTTTTCATTCGTATCCCTAAAGATGCCGCAGGACTGTCCTTTTTTTCTCCTAGTCGCGTGCGGTTACACGCACAACACCATTCTGCCCTATTTCAAAACTATCAAAGGCAACTTGCCGACGGTTCGTTCCATCAGGACACGATTCTTTGCCAACTTCGTATTCAAATGCTTCATTTGTTACAGTCCAAGCCTTTTTTGATCCCCAGCTGCGAAATTTATTGTGCATGTGAACCCAGATTTTTGATTTGGCATGGTTTGGGAAATTCAGGGTTTTGAAGGAATTTGCAGGAACTTTCCACCATCCTTTGCAAACCCAAGCATTCCTGTCCTCATCATGAAAAATAATGGAAACAGACAGCGGTGTTCCTATTTGGTTGTTGACTTCCAACTTCATGGCATTTGCCTGCTGAGAAGAAAAAAATGCATTGCCGATCAGCATCATGGAAGCCATTACAAAAACGAATAGAAATCTCTTCATAATTGCACCTCCTTTCCGTTTGTTCGATATGACACAAATTTAGCAGAAAGAAATACAGCGGTCAAGCATTTTGTGACGTTTGTCAGATGCAGGGGAGAGAATTTCCTTGTCGGAGCTGTGAGTGCATGATACAATTTTGTTTGTGTGAAGAAAACAGGAATAGGTAAGGGGATTGGGGCAATTTATGAGTATTTTGAATGTGGAACATATTTCTCATTCCTTTGGCGGCAGGACGATTTTTGAGGATGCGTCCTTCCGATTGCTAAAGGGGGAGCATGTGGCTTTGGTCGGGGCGAATGGTGAAGGAAAGTCAACATTTTTGTCTATCATTACCGGCAAGATGACACCGGAGGCAGGAAAGGTGGAATGGGCGAAGCGTGTGACGGTCGGTTACCTTGACCAACATTCGGTGCTGCAGCCCGGCATGACGATTCGCGAGGCTTTGCGGACAGCTTTTGATTCGATGTATGAGTTGGAAAAAGAAATGCTGGCATGTTATGACAAGATGGGAGATGCTTCTCCCGAGGAAGTGGATCGCATGATGGCAGATGTGGGAGATATCCAAGACATATTGGAAGCCAATAGTTTTTATACGATCGATGCCCGTATTGATGAAGTGGCAGGAGGTCTTGGGCTTCGGGATATTGGTTTGGAGCGGAAGGTAGACGAGCTTTCGGGCGGACAGCGAACCAAGGTGCTTTTGACGAAGCTGCTCTTGCAGAATCCCAGTATTTTGATTTTGGACGAGCCGACAAATTATTTGGATGCGGAGCATATTGCGTGGCTGAAGATCTACCTGCAAAATTATGAAAATGCATTTATATTGGTCTCGCATGATATTCCATTCCTGAATGCGGTGACGAATGTGATCTACCATGTGGACCAAGCGACCTTGACACGCTATGCAGGAAGCTATGAGAAGTTTCAGGAAATGTATGCCTTGAAGCGGAAGCAGGAGGATGCGGCTTACGAACGGCAGCAGGCAGAGATCAAGAGGCAGGAGGATTTTATCCAGCGAAACAAGGCACGGGTGGCAACAAGGGGAATGGCAAACAGCAGGCAAAAAAGATTGGACAAGATGGAGGTGCTGGAGAAGCGGCAGGAAAAACCGAAACCTCATTTCCGGTTTTTGATGGATAGAACGCCGGGACGTTTCGTGATAGAGGCAAAGCGGCTTGTCCTTGGCTATGATACGCCATTGACAAGTCCCGTGGATCTTCAGGTGGAACGTGGAAAGAAAATTGCGATTCGGGGTGTCAATGGGCTGGGGAAGACGACACTCTTGAAAACGCTGCTGGGACTTCTTCCGTCTGTTTCCGGTCAGGTGGAGCTGGGCGAGTTTGTGACAGTTGGATATTTTGAGCAGGAATCGACCGAGGGAAATGACCGAACGGCGATTGAGGAGATCTGGCAGGAATATCCGGGAATGACGAATTTTGAGGTGCGGGCGGCATTGGCGGCTTGCGGGCTTACGAACGATCACATTACGAGCAAGATGATGGTGTTGTCCGGCGGCGAGGCGGCAAAGGTGAGGTTATGCAAGATTATGCAAAAACCCGTCAACTGCTTGGTGCTGGACGAGCCGACCAATCATTTGGACGTGGAAGCAAAGAAGGAACTGAAACGTGCGCTTCAAGAATACAAGGGGACGATCCTTTTGGTATCGCACGAACCTGATTTTTATGAGGATTGGGTGGATTCCGTCTGGAATATAGAGCGTTGGACGACAAAAATAATTTAATTTGCAAAAATAGGAAGGACTTTGAGTTTGCCTGTCGAATAGGTATAAATGGGGTATATGGTAATCTTTTATGAAATCTATTTTTTCATTGCAGCAGAAGCTTCTGCGAGAAGGGGAGTTGGCTGCGAAGGAAGGCAGGTTACGGGTTCATGATAGATTTATCGCTGAATCGCGTGCGTCCCGGAATGGTTATGGCGCAAAGTGTTTACAATTCCAGCGGTGCAAATTATTTGACAAAAGGAATGCCGCTGACGCAGACCTATATAGAAAAGCTTCGCCAACTTGGCATAGAGGATATTCATGTCCTTTCAACGTCCATTGATGATATGAGTCCCTTGCCGCAGGAAGATGTCTTGCAGGAAAAGACACGTGTTATGGCAGTCAAGCGTGTATATGACGTGTTTCAGCAAATACGGCAGAAGGGAACGCTGGATCTGGCACCTTTGGAGAAGGCTTCCGCAACGATCGTTAATGATGTTATGAATCGCCGCGGGAATCTCGTGCAGCTTACGGATATTCGTATGCATGACATGTATACCTTTGCACACAGCGTCAATGTAGCGATGCTGTCCTCTTTGATAGGGGTGCTTTGCGGATTTTCCGAGGAACGGCTTTCCGAATTGACGTTTGGTGCGCTTTTGCATGATTTAGGGAAGATTGTCGTACCTCTTGAGGTACTGAACAAAACAAGCCGGTTGAGCAAGACAGAGTTTTCAATCATCAAGAAACACCCGATTGCGGGAAGCGACCATATTCTGAAGCTTAATTTGCCGAACGGGGAACGGTTGGCAATGATTGCCCGCCAGCACCATGAGCATATGGACGGTTCTGGTTATCCGGACGGGAGAAAGGGCGAGGAGATTCATATCCATGCCCGAATTGCGGCAATAGCAGATGTTTATGATGCTTTGACCAGCAATCGCCCTTACAAGAAGGCGTATACGCCTGCTGTGGCACACCATATCATGAAAAATTGCTCTGGTGGGCAGTTCGATGAAGAGATATTGAACGAGTTCTTCCGCAACGTGGCAATTTATCCTGTGGGAACTGTGCTGTCTACTTCGTTGGGGTATGGCATTGTGCGGAAGGTGGAATTCGGCAAGACAAGCCAGCCTAATGTATGCATTTTTGCGGATAAGAACGAGCATTTGCTGAAAAAGCCGTATGATGTGGATTTCAGTGAAGAAAAGGGAGACAGGATAGAGTCTGTCATCAATGACATTGAGCTTTTCCATTTTATCCATCAGCTGCAGTTTGATCCGGCAATGCTGCTTTTGGAGGATGGGCTTGCATCGCTTTTGGGTTGATTTTTGCATAAAGAAGTCTATTACTTTAGAATGGAGGCAGAGGACAGATGAACAAGGTAGTTTTATCTGGAAACTTGGCAAAAGATGTTGATATGCGCATGACGCAGAGCGGGAAGGCTGTGGCATCTTTTTCTTTGGCAGTCAGTGATGGATGGGGTGAAAACAAAAAGACGTATTTTGTTCCTATTGTTGTGTGGGGAAAGATGGCAGAGCTTTGCGAAAAGTATCTTCGCAAGGGAAGCAAGGCTATGGTGGACGGCCGCTTGCAGGTTCGTTCCTATGAGACGCAGGATGGAAGTAAGCGTTGGGTGACTGAGGTTATTGCCAATGAAGTGGAGTTCCTTGGCTCGAAACCGCAGTCCGAAGGACAGGCAGGCGATCATGGTTTTGAGGGGACATCGGAGGAGATTCCGTTTTGATGAAACTTTTTGCTTCTTGAAAGGGGCAACAGTTTTGTAGGGAGAGAGGTTGCTTGCAGGCGACCTCTTTTTGTATGGTTGGGAGATGAGAAAAATGGAAGAGAATAAGGAACTGCCCAATTTGCAATGGTTTCCTGGCCATATGAAAAAGGCGCAGCGTATCATTGAGGAGAACTTGAAACTGGTGGACGTGGTCGTTGAGCTTTTGGATGCACGCGTTCCCTTGAGCAGTGCAAATCCGATGCTGAAGGAAATTATTGCAGGCAAACCGAGACTTGTCGTACTGAACAAGTCAGATTTAGCCGATGCAGTGATGACGAAAAAATGGCTGTCTTATTTTCGTATGCAGGGACTCAGTGCTGTGGCGGTTGATTCTGTGAAGGGAAGCGGGACAAAGCAGTTGGTGAAGCTGGCGGAGGAGCTGGCAAAGCCAAGAACGGAAAAGCTTGTGAGCAAGGGCGTAAAGCCTCGTGCAGCTCGCTGCATGATTCTTGGTATTCCGAATGTTGGAAAGTCATCTCTCATCAATCGTTTGGCTGGCATGGTAAAGGCGAAGGCAGAAGACAAGCCAGGCGTGACTCGGGCAAAGCAGTGGATTCGAATCGGAAGCAATCTGGAGCTTCTTGATACGCCGGGAATTCTTTGGCCTAAATTTGAAGATATGGAGGTCGGCTTGAAACTGGCTTTTACGGGCGCTATTAAGGATGAAATCTATGATTTGGAGCAGGTGTCCTCGCTTCTTTTGGAAACGCTGCGCAGAAATTATTCGGAACGATTGGTTGAGAGGTTTAAGTTTAAGGGCGAGATGCCGGTTAAGGGTTTGGAACTTTTGGAGGAAATCGGAAGAAAGCGTGGCTGTTTGGTCAAGGGCGGCGTGGTTGACTTGGAGAAGGCAGAGCGCATCGTTATGTCGGAATTTCGTGCAGGAAAGCTTGGGCTTGTTACATTGGACGATGTTCCGGAGGTACAGGCATGAAGGATTTAATGAATTTGTCCAAAATGACGATAAAAGATATAGAGTCTTTGTTTGTGTCTGGAAAGGCAACGCATGAACTTCTGGAGGCCTGCAGGCAAGATGGCAGGAAAACTCTTTTGACTTTGGTTCGCCGCTATGAACGAGAACAGGCAGATCGGGAGCGAGTGACGGGACTTTATGCTTTTGAGGAGCTTGCGATGGCAGAGGGATTTGAGCTTGTGGCAGGCGTGGACGAGGCTGGAAGAGGCCCATTGGCAGGACCTGTATCCGTTGCCGCTGTTATTTTGCCTCGCGGGCTTTATCTGCCGAAGCTGAATGATTCCAAGAAGATTTCGCCTGCTGTGCGTGAGGATCTTTATGAGAGGATCTTGGAGCAAGCGGTTGCCGTAGGGACCGCTTTGGTAGATGCCAAAACGATCGATCGGGTAAATATTTATCAAGCAACAATGAATGGCATGTACGAAGCTATTTTTGCATTGAAGCCCAGTCCGCAGAAGGTTCTCATTGATGCTGTGGAGCTGAAAAATCTGCCAATGCCTTCCTTGCCGATCATCAAGGGCGATGCAAAGTCTGCTTCGATTGCGGCAGCGTCCATTGTTGCAAAGGTAACTCGTGATCGGTTAATGGAGGAATACGACAGGGAATATCCGGAGTATGGATTTGCAAGCCATAAGGGATATGGCACGGCGGAGCATATTGCGGCACTTAGGAAATATGGTCCGTGTCCCATTCATCGCCTTTCCTTTGAGCCGGTGCGCACGATTGCCGCAGAGGGTTGGGGAGAATAGCTATTAACTAATTTTGGAGGTGCAAGGTCATGCCCATGGAAACAAATACGTCGATGAACATTCGTCCTATCCAGCGTCCTACTTCGTCGCAGGGATCGGAGAGCGTCAATCGTCGTGGGGATGGCGGAGCATCTTCTTCTGCTTTTAGCCCACGAACGAATGTATCCATAAAGACTGCGGTAAGTGATATGGCAGGCATTCTTTCCAAGATCTCCACGATGCAGGAGGAAGGCATGGAGGAAATGCCGAAGGATCTTCAGAAACTGGTGCAGAATATCATGCGGCAGGCATTTTCGATGGAGGAAACGCTTTCCCAAGGAATCGGAAGCACACTGGAGAGCCAGCGCTTTTCGATGGAACAGATGAATACATTGGCCCGCATATTAAATCAAATGGGAAATTATGTGGAAAATGGAGGAAGCTTGGATATCGGCTCAGATCTGCAGGCACTTTTCTCCAATTTGAAGAGTTATCTGACGGACAAGGAAGGAAATGCAATAGAACCTGTACTTTTGAACAAGACGGCATTTGAACTCTTGGATACCAAAAGCTTGCAGGATCTTCCGCAGGTTTTGCAGATGCTTTTGTCACAAATGCAGATGAGTGCGGGAACGCAGCTGCAGCAACAGGGGAATGATGAATCGCTTGCCTTTATGAAACAACTGATGCGGTTCTTTATGCCGCAGTCAAATGCAGCAAGTGAGGGCGGACAAGCCCCACAGCCGCAGGGAATGCAGAATGGGCAAG
>JAZLHW010000158.1:0-2012 GCA_045617105.1 Selenomonadaceae bacterium
CGAGGAAATCCTCCTCTACCAGCCGCTCCCCGTGGAACAGCAGGACATTGACGATATCCGCAAACACGTCATTGTAAGTGGCAAGCGTTTTTTCCGTAATATCCTTCTCGCCCAAGCACATCACCTCGCTTCTTCCTGTAACTGTATTATACAAGAAAAAATCAGCAAAAAAAATAAAATTCTTGGGGATCTGGAAAGAAAAAGGAAACATGGAAGGAATTCGACAGATGCAGGCAGGAAGGGAGATGAGGGGCATGCGGTATGGTTTCCGGTCGGTGCAGCTGCAAGGATGCTGAGGAGAATGTCAAAGCAACGTCAGCCAGCAGGCAGAGAGATGGGATTTGCAAAGAAGATGAAAGTTATGCCGATTTTAGCATTGCTGCCAGAGGTTCTTATTGCTGCAGGGGAAGGAGCGATGGCTGGCAAGGGATTGTGTGATTTGCTTGAAGATGATCCATGTGTGACTGGGTGAAAGGAGGTGAGAATATGGATTTGCTTCCATGGTGGATTTTTCGTGGCGGAGTTTGTTCTTTGAGAGAAAAGGCATGAAAGGGACGTGGGGAGATATTTGCCAGAAAGGGGAAAGGGCTATGCGGTATCTTGTTTGCTATGATATTTCGGAGGATAAGGTGCGGAGGAGCGTAGTAAAATATCTGGAATCGTTTGCGCACAGGCTGCAATACAGCGTGTTTTCTTTTGAGTGTACGACAGAAAAATTGGAGCGTATCAAGAGGGAAGTCTTGAAGCTGGTGGTACAGGCGGAAAACCCATTGATTTTTATTGTGCCGGTTTGCCATGATTGTGAGAAAAAAATATGGAAAGTCGGAGATCCGAAGGAGAAGGAACAGTTTTATGTGATTGCCTGAGGGGAAAAGGAGGATATGCTATGTGTACGATTTATATGATGACGGCAGGTAGTGAGCTGAAGAAGCGTGGGGGCAGGGCAGAGCTTCGCTCACGGGAAGGGGAACTTTTGGCAAGTGTTCCGATGGAGGAGATCAAGAGCGTGGTTGTATTCTCTCATGCAGTGGTATCTACGCCGATGGTGTTTCAGCTGCTGAAGCAAAAGGCGGTGATTGCTTATTTGGATTTTCGTGGGAATATCATGGGCTGCATGGGGGAAGAAAGAGGCTCGCTGGAGAGGCTTTTGGTTCAGCAAAAATGCTTTGAGGATGAGCGCATTGCATCTGTCATTGTCCGAGGTGTTTTGCAAAGGAAAATCCGCAATCAGAGGGAACTTTTGGCACAGTTTGGCAGAAGAAAAAAGGACGCAGAGCTAAAGTCATTGTCGGAGAAGCTTCAGCCTTATGAAACCAAGTTGCAAGCGTTTTCTCAAGCGGATGAGCTGCGAGGGCTGGAGGGAATGGCTTCCCGTATTTATTTTGAAGGGCTGGGGAAGATTTTTGATGCAAAGGCATGGGGCTTTGAGGGAAGGAACCGCATGCCGCCGAGGGATCCTGTCAACAGCATGCTGAGTTATGGGTATGCGTTTTTGGAGCGAGAGGTAAGGACGGCGATTGCTGGCGCAAGGCTGGATCCCCGCATTGGTTTTTTCCATAGCAATAATGGGAGGAAGGACAGTCTTGTCTTTGATTTGATGGAGATGTTTCGGCAGTCTGTCATTGATCGCTTTGTCCTTCGCCTCATGCATCACAAGGTGCTTCTGCCGATTGATTTCGAGCATACGGAGGAAGATGGGTGCAAGTTTACGGAGCTTGCAAAAAAGAAGTGGATTGGAAAGTATGAGGAATATATGCAGGAAGAAAGGAAGGATTTGGGTGGAAAAAATTGGAGGGAGAAGATTCGGGAGGAGGTTGAGGACTTTGCGGAGCATGTCTGGCAGATGAAAATGATGGCATAAAGCAGGAGTCGGCACCTTTCCTTTCGAGGGAGGGTGCTTTTTCTTGACAGGAAACAGGGAAGATGGTACACTCTAGTTGTTGATGCGTGACAACCGAAAAAACTGCCAAAAATGGGGGTGGGTTGTCACAAACTTTCGTGGACAAAAGGAT
>JAZLHW010000159.1:0-3531 GCA_045617105.1 Selenomonadaceae bacterium
GTCAAGTCATTTACTTCGGAGGCACTCACAATTTCAGCCACATTTATTTTTCCGGTAAAGCTTAATTCTCCGTCAAAAGTATAAATTGATGGATTCACTCTATATTTATCCGTATTTTGGGAAACCGATACCGCAATCCAATCTACCCCATAGAACAGCTTTAGCATGTTGCCGTAAAGAGCTTCTTTTTCCACGACCTCACAGGTATTACCGTTAATGACCGTAATTGCTGAGTACTGTACTTTAGTTGGCTCCCCAAGAATGGAAATATCCTCATCTCCCCAGTCGAGAGTTTCATTGTTATGGGCAAGGGAGGGATAGTATTTTGAAACATCATCCAATCGTGACCAGCCACATGCGCAGACACCGTCACTGGTAATAAGATACAAGTCTGCTCCAACCATCCAACAGGCCGTAAGTTCCCCAAGTTGAATATACTCATCTTTCAGAACTGGACTCTGCGGAAGTGTAATATCAAAGATACTGATCCGTACACTAAGCTCCGGGTCAAGCTCGTTACCACCAGATTGAATTTGCGAAACGACGAGCAAATTGTCGTTACAGGAGAAGATGGCGTTTGCTGTTATATCAAGTGTAGCTACATTTTTTGTGTTCATACCATCTAATTGAGAGATATAAATCCCAGATTCGCCTATGTGATAAGCATATTCCATCGAATAATGAACCGCAACGCCAGTATTTTCAATCAGCTCAAGATTTTCATGTTCGTCCGTTTCTCCCAAAACCGCAGAAATATTGCTTCCTCCCGATGCATCTAATCTTCCATCATCATGGAAATCACTTTCGCTTAGATCACTGAGTAATTCGGGAAGCGAGGAATAGGATTCCGAAGTCCTGTAGGAAAGTGCAAAATCATTTTTCCCGTTTGGTAATACATTAGTATCTATCGGCGGGACAACGGGTGTCTGAACAACAGGATCATCTATAAATCCAGATGGTGGCAAGTGGCGTAATACTACGGCAGCCAACAAGCAAAGGCACGCAGCTACTGTGCCCCATTTTATCCATAAATTTTTCTTCTTTTTTTGTTTAGCGTCTGCTGCTTCAACATAAGCAGGATCGATAAGCTCCATCTTATCTAAAAACTCATTGCCTCTCATAAAGTGTAACCCTCCTTTTTAAGATGCTCCCGAAGCCCGTTGCGGCAACGAAAGAGCGTGGTTTTTACTTTGCTTTCGGATAAAGCAAAGCGTTTGGAGATGGCAGCCACGGAATCCAGATACCAATACCGGCGAACAAAAATATTCCTTTTTTCCTCATCCAGTTTGCTGAGAAATCCGTTGATTGCATCACTCAACGCCATATCATCTATGCGGCACTGGGCATCATCGGGGGCAGGAATACACTGCTCCATCTCTGTGCTGAGTTCACATATAAATGTGCTGCGTTTCAGTCGGCTGCGGTCACGACAGCGGTTCAAAGAAATGTGACGGGTGATCCGAGCGAGGAACGCATACAAATAGCTTCTCGGCTCGTGGGGTGGAATGGTGTTCCACGCTTCCATGTAAGTATCGTTTTCACATTCTTCGGCTGTCTGTCGGTCATTTACGATTCCATAAGCCAACGAGCGCAAGCGGCTACCGAATTTTTCTGTGGTTTGCTTGATTGCTGTTTCATCACGCAGCAAGTATAGTTCAACAATTCTGTTATCGTCCAAGGCTTTCATCTCCTTTCTTTCCGTATTGAAAGGCCTTCACCCTAATAAGCACCGTTTAGGAGGGCGAGGTTACACTTTTCAAGAAAATTATAGCAAAAAATTTTGAACATTTCGACATCAACCTTTGATCCCGTTCTTTTTTGCCCACTCACTCGCTGCCTGTTTCCGTTCCTCGCTGTACGGCGCAGTCAGCCGTAAACTCAGTCTGCCTTTTTCAATCTCAAAGGTCAGCCCACCTTGCTCATCATCGTCAATCTGGCGGCAGCACTCCGGATAATTCGCCGCAAATACCGTCAGCCGCTTTTTCAGATCGGTGTTATGGGTCTGCACCTCGATCATACTGCCATACTCGTCAAAATAGATGGCGGTAGTCTTTTCTCTCTTGGTAAGCCCTGTTCTCATAAAACCTCCTGTTTTTCACAAATTTTTTTCGGCTCTTGAATTATAAAAGTGGTGCGGTTTTTCGATAGAAACACGCCATACGATGCGGAATATGTTCCGGCTCACGCTATCGGCTGATTTGCCAATTTCCTAGCTCTTGACCGTATTTTCACGCTTTCCTGTTTGTGCGGCTTTTCAGCCATTCCACAAGCTCAGTTTTCATCACCAATTTGCGCCCGCCAATCCGCAAGGTTGGAAAATCCGGGCTGTTCAAAAGGTTGTATGCCCCCGCTTTGGAAATCTGCAATGCCTGTGCAAGCTGCTTGGCGTCCATCACATCGGGCATGGTTTCAAACGGTTCTCTACTCATAAAATCTCCTTTCCCGCATGAAAAAGCAGCCACGATTTCTCGTGACTGTTTAGCTGTACTGTTGTTATTCCATTGGTTTGACTGAAAAGGTAACTTCTAAATAAGTGTTCAACAGCTGCTCTGTCTTCATAATTTCTGTAATGTCGCTTATATCTCCAATTTCGACACACAAATAATCATCAACTTCGGTATGTGCTACTAAGCGATACTCTTGTTGATATTCGTACTTTTGCCTTTTCCAAAACGCAATCCTCAGATTATCTTTTTAAATTTGTTTCAAATGATCGACATTATTAAAGCCATAATATGAAACAAAATCTCTCGAATATCCAATATCATTTGCGAGTAATGCTCCTTTTACTCTATTGAAAAATTCATCAGCGTTCTTGATTATCAACACGCTATCGCCAAAGCTGGGCATCTTAGCTAATTGTTCTTCAGTGAATTGATAACGAACAGTAAGCGTATCCCCGTCCAAACGCTCAGACACATGGTTGCGGTAGTCCATCATAAACATGCAGAAAACAGGACATTTTAGATACCCTAAGTTAAAGGATGCAGTTGGAGCAGATATTTGTCCCAGAAATTCGTGAGTGTCAGTTGTAAACACAGATATTTTCACATCCTGCAACATCATCTGACCATCATACATATCTCCTACATCCTCATCGGAGGTTCCTTTTTCTAAGTCTACATAGTATTGAAGATTCTTCATGTAGAATTGTCCGGCTTGCAGTTTTTGTAAATTCTCTTCTTTACCGAATTTCAAAAGTATTGACCACGCATTTTCGATTGTTTTTTCTTTCATATTATCTAACTCCTATGATGTGTGTCCATCTAAGTATTTACCATACTCCGCTGTCACAAAGTCCTCATATGCGTTTGCGATTTTGGCGATCCGCTTATGGACTGCGCTGGCGGTCTTGTATCCAACCTTGTCTGCGATCTCCTGCTCGGTGTAGCCCTCCATACGCAGTTTCAATATCTCCCGGTCTTTCTCCGTGATGGTGCTTTCCGCAAAGGAAGCGATCTGCATTTCAGAAATGACAGAGTTCTCAAAATCGCTGCGGGGGTCTGCCACATCGAAAACGTCCCCGTCCTC
>JAZLHW010000160.1:0-3513 GCA_045617105.1 Selenomonadaceae bacterium
TGTTAAGATTCGCAAAACTATTGGTGTTTGCAGATATATCTATAACTTCTATCTGGATCACAACAAGGAAATCCATGAACATGGCGAAAAATTTGTAAGCAGTGCGAGTTTTAGAAAGTGGCTCAACAACGAGTATCTTCCTCAGCATCCAGAATGTCTATGGATAAAAGAAGCATATTCAAAAGCAGTAACACAGTCGGTAAACAACGCCCAAACCGCTTTTACGAGATTCTTTAAACATGAAAGTGCTTTTCCTAGATTTAAAAAGAAAGGCAAATCAGACGTAAAGATGTATTTTGTTAAAAACAATCCGAAAGACTGTTTTTGCGAAAGACACAGAATCAACATCCAGACACTTGGTTGGGTTCGTATCAAAGAAAAGGGATATATCCCTACGACTAAGGACGGATATACAATTAAGAGCGGTTCAGTTTCAATGAAAGCTGGAAGATTTTATGTTTCTGTTCTTATCGAAATGCCAGACGGGGCCATTACCGATGATTTTAGTAGTGGGATTGGTATAGACCTCGGATTGAAAGATTTTGCTATCGTGTCTGATGGCAGAATCTACAAAAACATTAACAAATCCGCAAGGATTAAAAAAATTGAAAAGCAACTTGCCAGGAAACAGAGATGTCTTTCCCGCAAGTATGAAAATTTAAAGAAAGGAGAGTCCACTCAAAAAGCAAATATACAAAAACAAAAGCTAAAGGTACAAAAACTTCATCATAAGCTGGATAATATTCGCACCGATTACATTAACAAAACAATTGCTGAGATAGTAAAAACCAAACCATCTTATATAACAATTGAAAACTTAAATGTAATAGGAATGATGAAGAACAGACATCTTTCAAAAGCAGTTGCGTCACAGAAGTTTTATGAGTTCAGAACAAAGCTTCTGGCAAAGTGCAGAGAATGCGGTATTGAACTCAGAGTCGTAGACAGATGGTTTCCGTCTTCTAAGACTTGTCACTGTTGCGGAAAAATCAAGAAAGAACTGAAACTTTCGGATAGAGTTTTCAAATGCAGCTGTGGCTATACAGCTGACAGGGACTTCAATGCTGCTCTTAATTTGAGAGATGCAGTGACTTACGCTGTAGCATAATCAAACGCAAACGTAAGTATGTACCGATGGCTATTTCGGGAATTTACGACTGTGGAGTGTACAAGAACTTGTGAGTAGATGTGATTTCGGTCAGTCAAAAGCATACACGATGAAGCAGTAAGTAGAACTCGCAAGAGTCTACAACATCTCGATGTGAGTATATTTACACACATTTTGAGTGGCAGTCCACTATGAAAAAGACTAAAAGCTGTATCTGCGTAGCGTTCGCAGACCAGAAGGGCGGCGTGTGCAAGACTACCACGACTCTTGCATTTGCCTCCTACCTCACAAAAGAGGGGTATGCCGTCCTTACAATCGACCTTGACCCGCAGGGGTCTTTCAGCAAACGTGCTGGAGTGACGGAGGGCATGACCACCGGGCAGCTCTTGGAGGCTGCTTGCAACGGCGGTGAGTGTTCGGAAGTTGCCCACTCCGAGGAGTTTGGAGATGTTATCATCGGTGACGGCTGGCTTGCCGGAGCTGACGGGAAGTACACCAGAGCTGGAAGAGAACACATCATCAAACAGGGTATCTTCCATGCAAAGAGTGAGTACGACTTCATCCTTATGGATTGTCCTCCTAATCTGGGTGTTCTCACCACCAACGCATTGACTGCCGCCGACTCTCTTGTTATCCCCACCACCGCCGAACCTCAGAGCGTTGACGCAATCAAAGATTTTTGGGACACTATCAAGGCGGTCAAAACCTACTGCAACCGTGACCTGTCTATTGACGGTATGCTTATCTGCAAGTACAGAGGGACGAACTCCGAAAAGGCTTGTGTGAACGCATTACAGGACGTAGGACGGGAGATGGGAGTGGATGTATCAGATTGTACCATTCCACTGAACGTCGCTGTCAACGAGGCTCAGGACGCTTGCAGAAGTATCTTCTCTTATGCTCCTGACTGCAAGGCGGCTATGGCGTATGAGATGTTTATCAAATCTATGTTCGGAGAATAATATCGAAAAGTCAAAGAGGCTTATGTTCGTTGCCGTCATTTGCCATGACAGCAACGAACATATCCAGCACATTCAGATCAAGGAGGAACCGAAATGATTGAGACGACCGAAAGAGACGGATTACTTCTAGTTAATCCTGATAAACTAGAAGTAGGAGACTGTGTGTATGTGGAGCAACGTTCATACATCATGTGCAAAAGCTATGTGATGTATAAAGAAATCAGAATTGATCGCATAACTCCCAAAAGGACAAAGTTAATTGCGGAAGATGGTGATGAGTACAAAATTGGCAGAACCGAGTTTTATGCGCCGTCTGCATTGATTGATCAAAGGAACAACTTGTACCGTTCTGTAGAAAACCTCTCAGGGATAATTTACAAGCTCGGAGAAATCAGATATTCAAAAATTGAAACTGGTGACATCAATGAGCTGCTTGAATTGACTGAGCCGCTGATTGAATATCTGGACTCTCACGACTTGGTGCGTTCAAATTAAGACAGTTATTACAAGGAGGATTGAATGAGCAAGAAATATGTTTACTGCGTATCTCAGCTGCAAGATGGAGTAACAACTGGTCGTGTTGTATTGACAAAGAAGCAAGCTAAAATCGTTGATATGGTTTCAAAAGGAAACTGGCTTGGTAAGCACGAAGAACGATACAGCGGTAGGTTTCACATTGACTTGGATAGTGCCGTTGAAGCGTCAGAGGAAGAGATTGCAGAGTGGGAAGAGCTAAATAAATGAAATTATACTGCTGCATTTAAGAAAGAGGGGAAAGCAAGAATGAGTAACATCGTTAAACACGGAGAAGATGCTACAGCACACGGGAATTACTTGGCTTGTTTGAATACGTTTTTCATTAAGGACGGCGAAACGTACATTCGATGCGCTGGGCAATGCAACAACGACATAAGGCTTACAGACTTCATTCGAGGTTGCTGTAGCCATATTGGGCTTGAGGAAATCTCAAGATATGAGGATTCTGACATTAACGCTGAGATGTCAGAAGCTTTTGGGGAGAGAACTGGAAATCTTGACGAATTTATGCTGTCCGTTCTTTACAACGCTGCGTGGGTTGCTTCTGTTCTTAGAGCAAACCTCGCTGAGTATGAGGCCAAAGCGGAACACGCCCACTGGTGTGATGAAGAACTTAATCCCATCAGATGGAATAAAGCGTACAAAAAAATAAGATGCTCTAAATGTGGTGGAATAGTATCATTCATAGATGCGCCAAGAAAACGAAGGGACTTCGACATCTGCGATTGCCCTTGGTGCAAAGCGGAGATGAATGAGTGGCAACATGATTCAGCACACTTACTGGAAGGGTGAAAGAGCTGGATTCTCTATCATTACTGCGTGGAAGGAGCTGAACCGGAAAGATGGATGCTCTTGAAAAGATAGAATACAGAAAACGAATCTGCAATGATGGTGTTGAATACACAA
>JAZLHW010000161.1:0-4949 GCA_045617105.1 Selenomonadaceae bacterium
AAAGATGTCCCCTTCTTCAACAGCTTGCTGTAAGTGGGGGAAATCAAATTTTAACAAGCGGTGAGCATATCTCCCGCTTCGTTGAAACGCAAATTGGAGGGAAAATGCTTATGGCATTTTCTTGAACAATGGCGTTATAAAAGGAAAATGGGCTTCGGTATTCCCAGTGGAAGGAAACATTTTGGCGGCAAGATATTTTCTTATGTATGAGTGATATCCAGTGATGAGGGGGCAAATTTATGGCTTTCATAATGAAGTATGAAGGAAAGGAACCAAAAATCGATTCTACGGTATTTTTGGCACCTACGGCGGTAGTTGTGGGCGATGTGGAAATCGGGGAACATTCGAGTGTCTGGTTCAGCTCGGTAGTTCGAGGCGATTTTCAGCCGATTCGAATCGGGAAGTATACCAGTATTCAGGACAATGCAACGATTCATGTCATGTGGGATACACCGACTGAGATCGGCGACCATGTGACCATAGGGCACAATGCCTTGCTTCATTGCCGCAGGATCGGGAACAACTGCTTGATCGGCATGGGGGCTAATGTGCAGGGCTACTCGGAGATTGGTGACAACTGTATCATTGGTGCTGGAACGCTTTTGATGCAGCATAAGAAAATTCCTTCCAATTCCTTGGTGTTTGGCAATCCTGCCAGATTGATCCGTTCCCTGCGGGACGATGAAATTGAAGCATTGAAGAACTCGACGATCCATTACAGTGAGGTTGCAGAGAAGTACAAGGCAGAGTTGGAGATTTTGGGATAGAACCAGCATTATTTTCAGAAGGAAGCGATTTTCGTGGAAAAAACATTAGTATTGATCAAGCCCGATGCCTTTGCCAATGGCCATACGGGAGATATTCTTCAGATTTATGAGCAGGAGGGTTTTCGCATTGCGGCGATGAAGCTGATGCAGATGGATAATAAGATTGCAGCGAAGCACTATGCAGAGCATGTTGGAAAGCCTTTCTATGATGGCTTGGTGGAGTTTATGACCTCTGGGCCTATCGTTGCCATGGTTCTTGAGGGAGAAAACGTGATCCAGCGTGTGAGAGATCTGAATGGAAAGACGAATCCTGAGGAAGCTGCAGAGGGGACGATCCGCAAGCTTTTTGCAGAAGATGGGAGACGGAATGCAGTTCATGCCTCGGACAGCTTGGAAAGTGCAGAACGTGAGATTCATGTATTCTTCAACGAAACGGAACTGTATGTTTGAGGTGGCACGATATGAGTGTTTATACTAAAACAGGGGACGAGGGCAAGACGAGTCTTTATACGGGAGAGCGTGTGGATAAGGATTCCCTGCGGGTGGAGAGCTATGGAACTGTAGATGAAATGAATTCGGCTTTGGGAATGGCAAGGGCAGCCTGCAAAAAGGATTCCGTCAGGAAAAAGATCCTGCATTTGCAGGGACTATTGCCAATCTTGATGGCAGATCTGGCAAGCATGGGGAAAGAGCCTCGCATTACCTTGGAGCATGTTGCAGGTCTGGAGGGCGAAATGGACGAGATGGAAGCATTGCTTCCTCCCCTTCGCGCTTTTCTTGTTCCGGGAGGAACGCAGGGCGGTGCTGCCCTTGATATGGCAAGGACGATCGCCAGACGGGCAGAGCGTGGGTTTCTGCGGTTGGGAAAGGTGGAACAGGTGCATGAGACGGATCAGCTGTTTTTGAACCGCTTGTCGGATTATTGTTTTTTGCTGATGCGTTTGGAGGAACAGGAAGAGCTGCCTGTCGTTTAGGAAGCTGCCCTTGAATTAGAATATCATTAGAATCCTGCCAAATTGGGATTTTTGGCAGGATTTTTTTTTTGCGTGTCGAAGAAGAAAATGAATTCGTGGATTATGAAAGAGGTGGTATTTTGCGTGAGTTGATCATGTTAGGGACAGGTTCTGCTATGGTAACGAGATGCTTCAATACCTGTTTCCTTTTGAAACTGGAGGACGGGAGTCTTTTCATGACAGATGCAGGCGGAGGGAATACGATCCTTCGCCAACTGGAACTGGCAGATGTGGATTATGGCAGGCTTCATCATATGTTTGTTACGCATGGGCATACGGATCATGTGATGGGTGTTATTTGGGTGATTCGGAAGACAGCCTCGCTCATCAGCCAAGGGAGATATGAGGGAAAGCTCCATATCTATTGCCATGATGTCGTAAAGAATATGCTGGAGGTCATGGCAAGGCTTATGCTGAAGAAAAAAGATTTGGAACAGCTTGGGGTGAATATCCTTTTGCATGAGATGACGGACGGCGGCAAGGCAGACATTCTGGGAATGGAGCTTACGGCATTTGACATTCATTCTACGAAGGCAAAGCAGTTTGGTTATTTGCTGAAATTTCCCGATGGCATGCGTTTTTGCTGTTTGGGTGATGAGCCGTATCAGGAGATGGCGGAAGCGTATGCAAGAAATGCGGATTGGCTGCTGTCCGAGGCATTTTGCCAGTACAGGGACAGGGAGAGGTTCAAGCCGTATGAGAAGCACCACAGCACAGTGAAGGAAGCTGGTGAGATGGCAGAGGCTTTAGGCGTAAAGCATTTGGTTCTCTATCATACAGAGGATCGGGATCTGCAGCATAGGAAAGAGAATTATACGGAGGAAGCGGGAAAGTATTACCATGGACAGGTCTTTGTGCCGAATGACTTGGAGCGAATTCCGCTTGGCTAGGCATTTCTTGACTTTTCAAGGATTTTTTTATATCATGTATAATTGGTATAGGTATCTGTAGAATCAATAGGAAAAAAGTGGCGGTGCTTGTTACCATGCATACGCTGCAAAAGGAGGTCATATTTTGCTTTTCAAAAAAGAAAAGGGGGCATTGCTGGGAGCTGCGATCCTTGCGGCAACCGTGCTGTTCAGCGGTTGCGGAAGTGAGCAGCAGCAGGCAGCCAGTATGCCTACGCAGGTCAAGGCAATGAAGGTCATGAAGCAGGATACGCCGCTCATGGCTGAGTATGCCGGAAAAATTGTCGGAAAAAATGAGGTAAAGGTACAGTCCAAGGTTAAAGGCAATGTTGTGGCAAAGTACGTTCAGGGCGGTCAATTGGTTGAGGCAGGACAGCCGCTCTACAAGATCGATTCCAGGCAGTATGAGTCTGCTGTCCTTCAGGCACAGGCAAATTTGGCACAGTCGCAGGCAAACCTTGCAGATGCAACACAGGACTTGCACCGTTATGAGGAGCTTTATCGGGCTGATGCAATTTCTGAGCAGTCACTCACCAACCAGCAGGCAAAGGTGAGCTCTTGCCAGGCAGCAGCGGCGGCAAATGCAGCACTTCTCAAGAAGGCACAGGAGGATCTGGACGATACGGTTGTGTATTCTCCGCTCACAGGACAGCTTTCTGTAGATGATGTTGCCGTTGGCACTTATGTAGATGCCGGTGCAACGACACTTGTGACAGTTGGTTCTGAGGATCCCATCTATGCACAGTTCAGCGTGTCAGAAAATGAATATTTGACGATTTTGAATTCTTTGCAGGGCTTGCAGTCGCAAGGGGCAGATCTTGCCTCCGTGACGATTACTTTGTCCGATGGCTCGCAGTATCCGTTTGACGGGCGCATTATGGAGGCTGACCGTGCGCTTGCAGAACAGACAGGTACTCTCATCGTCAAGGCATTGTTCCCAAATCCCAGCGGCAGATTGCTTCCGGGGATGTTTGCCCGCGTGAAATTTACGGGCGGAATCGTGCCGAATGCGCTTTTGGTTCCCCAACGTGCTGTTCAGCAGCTTCTGGGCAAGTCCTTTGTCATGATCGTGAATGGCGAAGGGAAGTGCGAGGCCCGTACCGTGGAGCTTGGGCAGCAGGTAGGCAGCTATTACATTATCAAGAGCGGCATTACGACAGAGGATACGATCGTCGTGGAAGGACTGACGAATCTTCAGGAGGGCAAAGACTTGGCGGTTACTATGGTGACGGCAGCAGAAATGGGCTTCTCGCTTGACCCTGAGGTGAAGAACTATGATCCGGACGCAAACGGCAAGAAGGGAAAATAATTAGGGGGTGTCATTTTGGCAAAATTTTTTATACATCGTCCTATCTTTGCCATTGTTATCTCCTTGATTATCGTGATCGCGGGGATTCTTGTTGGAATCCAGCTTCCTATTGCGCAGTATCCGCAGATTTCGCCGCCAACGATTTCTGTCAGTGCAGTTTATACGGGAGCAAGTGCAAGCGTTGTCAATGAGACGGTTGCCCAGATCATCGAGGAAAACGTCAATGGTACGGAGGGCATGGATTACATGAGCTCCAACTCGGACGATACAGGGAGATATGGATTGTCTGTTACGTTTGAGGTCGGGACAGATGGCGACATGGACTCTGTCCTTGTGCAGAACAATGTGGCGATCGCAAATGCAAGCCTTCCTGCTGATGTCCAAAAGGTTGGCGTGACGACGAGAAAATCGTCTTCGGACATGGCACTGATGATAGCCATGCATTCGCCTAAGGGTCTGTATGACCGCATATTTATGAAGAATTATGCGCAGATCTATTTGCTCGACAAAATCAAGCGTGTCAAGGGCGTTGGCGACGTGATGGTGTTTGGTGCAGATTATTCTATGCGTATTTGGCTGAATCCTGATCGCCTGGCAGAGCTGGGGCTTACGGTTGCTGAGGTCGCTGCTGCTATTCAGGAGCAGAACATGCAGGCACCGGCAGGAACGATCGGCAGCATGCCGCTTCCTGAGATGCAGGAAAAGCAATATACAGGTAAGGTCGATGGCCGTTTGGCTACGCCGGAGGAATTTGGCGATATCGTCATTCATGCAGGCAACGATGGCAATTTTGTCCGTTTGAAGGACGTTGCCCGCATTGAGACAGGCGAAAAGACCACAAACATGATTACGAAAATGAACAAGGATGCGGCGGTCGGATTTGGTGTCAAACTGACGAGTGATGCGAACGCTATGGAAACGGTAGAGGAAATCATAAAGCTTATTGACGAAG
>JAZLHW010000162.1:0-2628 GCA_045617105.1 Selenomonadaceae bacterium
CCCAGCCAGTTCTACGACTTCTCAAAAATCGTCCACCGCTACTAAGCGACTGACGAAGGAAGAGCAGTTAGCAATTCTCCAAGGCATTGTCGATGGGGTGAATAAGCGGAAAGGAAACCTGACCGGATTTGACTGCAAGAAATGCTTGAACCGTGGTTTCTTCTTCGCTGTGGATGAAGGGAACCTGACGAAGAAATATATCCCTTGCAGATGTCAACAGACCCGTGACTCCATCGCAAGGATGGAGAGAAGCGGATTGTCTAACGCAATAAGGGACAAGACATTCACCGCTTTTCAGACTCCTGACCAGTGGCAGGAGAAGGTAAAGTCTGAGGCTGTGGCATTTGCCAAAGAGGGCAAAGGCTGGTTCTTCATTGCCGGTCAATCCGGCTGTGGCAAGACACACATCTGCACGGCGATTTGTCGTGAGTTTCTTCTATCCGGTAAGGCAGTCAAGTACGTCACATGGCGTGACGCTGTTCAGAAGCTACGGTCAGCTGTGAATGACAGCGAAAATTACAACCGTGAGTTAAGACCTCTGGTAAACGTGAGAGTCTTGTACATCGACGATTTTCTCAAAGTCGGTAAGAACGCTGTGCCGTCTACAAGTGACATTTCTATTGCATATGAGATTATCAATGCAAGATACCTAAATCCCGAGTTGGTGACTATCATCTCATCAGAGAGAAGTATCGAGGAGATCATGGATTTGGATGAAGCACTTGCAGGTCGTATCTGCGAGAGATCACAGTATATGCCCCATTTGTTCGGGCGTGAGAAGAATTGGAGGTTGAGAAAATGTTTTTCGTGATTGAATATTTGAAAGCAGCTTTTTGGGCGAGCTTCGGTGCTTTTATCATGGCTCTTGTGGCAGGTGGTAGTAGATGATGAATAACAACCCTCGCTTCGGTACAGACATTGCAGAGGATTATGTGGATTACATAATCGCAAAAAGAGAAAGCGAGACGGTTTGAGATGAACATCGGGCTGATTGATGTAGATGGGCATAACTTTCCAAACCTCGCTTTGATGCGGATCAGTTCTTACCACAAATCCCGTGGTGATTCAGTTGAATGGTGGCAACCTCCTCTTTTTGCTCATTATGACATCGTTTACATGAGTAAGATTTTCTCTGATGCCTATTCACCAGATTTGCCCACACCGACTAACGCCGACAAGGTCGTGAGGGGTGGAACGGGATATTGCATATCACTGGTAGACGGGAAAGAAGTGTTCGACAAATCGAAGAACACTCCACTTCCGCCGGAGATGGAGAAGTGATTCCCGGACTATTCGATATATCCGCAGTTTGACTTTGCTGTGTCAATGACTTCCCGTGGCTGTCCCCGTGGCTGTGCGTTTTGCCACGTTGCTGCCAAAGAGGGTCGTTGTGCGGTTAAGGTTGCGGACGTGTCGGACTTTTATAACGGTCAGAAGGAAATCAGAATCCGTGACCCTAACATAACCGCTTGCCGTGAAAAGCGTGACCTTATGAGACAGTACAGGGAGACAGGGGCGATTCTTGACTTCACGCAAGGTCTTGATATTCGAATGTTGAACGGAGACGACCTTGAGGATATTAACCACATGAGACTAAGAACTCTCCACTTTGCGTGGGACAATCCGAAAGACCGTCTTGAGGGCAAGTTTGAAGAGTTTGCAAAGGGGGTTTAGACGCAAATCCAATATCGGCATGGTGTACTGTCTTACAAACTTCAATTCCACTATGGAAGAGAATTTGCATCGCATATATACCTTGCGTGATTTGGGGTATGACCCATATGTGATGGTCTACGACAAGCCTCATGCCCCGAAGGAAATTAAGCGGTTGCAACGATGGTGCAACAACAAAATTATCTTTAAGACGGTCAAGAAATTCGAGGACTACAAATGAAGGAGCAAAGTATTTTTTGTCAACGGCTCAGGCTTGCACAGACTGAAAGTGGTATTTCGATGCAATGTCTGTCCAATACGGCAGGTTATAGCTGTTCCACTGTCCATTCCTATTTCCGTGACGAGAGAGATTCTTCACCGAAACTGGAAATGGTGGAAAGACTGGCAAAGGTTTTAGACGTTAATCCTGCATGGCTGGCAGGATGGAGTGAAAACAAAAAGCGCATTTGAAAAGGAGTGTTTATTATGAAGAAACTTATTTCTCTGGTTATGGTTATGGCAATGGCACTGAGCATCAACGCTTACGCATACGATGCGGACGAAGCAGGCAGAATGGAAACCGTGGGAAGAACTGAGTGGAGCGCACCGGCTATTGATGTAGCTTCCGTTCAGAAGTCTAACAAGGATGAACTGACGACAGAGGAGAAAATCAAAATCAACCACGACGAAAGTGATGACCGTTGGTTTGACATCCCAGACTGTGAGCATAAGCATACAACTATCTGGCCTTGTTTTTCTCCTGACGAGGGGGACTTCTACGAGGAGGAATGTGATGACTGTGGCGAAGTACTGAACGAGTGGACCATGGAGTGCCATCACGAGAACGCTGTCGAGTATGAGTGCCATGAGAACCGTGGAACGTTTATCAGCGTCGTCTGTGCCGATTGTGGTGCAGAGATTGACGGATGGATGCTGCCGGAGGAGGACCCCAACGATCTCCCTGACGATGGGAAA
>JAZLHW010000163.1:0-1245 GCA_045617105.1 Selenomonadaceae bacterium
GTGGGATAAAGTCCAAACCATGATGCGCCAGAGAAAGGCAAGCGGCAAACGACACGATTGCAGCAGCCCTTTTTCCGGCAGAGTCATTTGCGGTGACTGCGGAGCAATTTACGGCTCAAAGGTCTGGCATTCCAACGATCCGTATCGGAAAGTCATCTGGCAGTGCAATTCCAAGTTCAAAAACGAAGAAAAATGCCGTACCCCGCATGTGACGGAAGAACGGCTCAAAGAAGGTTTCCTTGAAGCACTCAGTATTCTGCATACGAATCGTGAGGCGCTTTTGGAAGATATCCGGTTGGTTAAGCATGATCTTGAAAATTGTACGGAAGTGAATGGAAAAATCACAGAAACGACCCGTGAAATGGAAGTCATCGCCGGACTGATTCAGAAAGCCATTGAGGACAATGCCGTCCGTGCGCAGGATCAAGAAGAATACAACCGGCGCTACGACGAGCTCGCCGACCGCTATGAAAAGCTGAAAAAGAAGTTGGGTGTGCTGGAACAGGAACGGGACGAACGACAGTACAAATCCGATGTTTTGAGCGGATTCCTTTTTGAAATGACAGAGCTTGATTACCTCGACGCTGAGTTCAAAGATTCCCGCTGCATTGCCATGCTCGACCATGTGACGATATATGCCGATGGCAGGATGGTTTACAGCTTTCTGAACGGAAGCGACATCACTGTGATGGTGTAAATCCAGGCTTTTATTTTACCATCGGCTGTTTAACGAATAGCTGCTGTTTAACGATTACTGACCACTATAGGTGGTAGCCGAGAGCATAAAACACCTCCGAAAGCACCTCCAGAACGGCACATCTGGGAACAACCGGACGGAAAATGCACAACGCTGTTTCGGAAAGCCTTGAAATACGGACATTTCTGGGCATAAAATAACGATACCATAGACGGATACGCTGTATCAATCTATGGTATCTGATTTGTGTAAGCAACCACAATTTAATACGATACACAACCCCAAGCCGGGTTTGTTCAACCTTGCAACCGCAGGCAGCATGATTTGATATCCGCTCCCTGCGGTTTTCCATTTCTAAGGATGCAAAGACGGCGGGGTGTTTTGATTGCATCCTTGCATTCTTAGACCCAATTATTTTGAACAATTATCCCACTGGGTATAGTCCTATACCTCTGGAGCATTGTTTGCAGGATTTGTCAGCTTTATAATTAAGTCAAGCTGAGCCAATGCTTGTTTTTTATTCAGTCTTCTGATTCGTTGCTTTTCAA
>JAZLHW010000164.1:0-1286 GCA_045617105.1 Selenomonadaceae bacterium
TTCTATCCACAATATGCTGATAGAATACTGGGACGACCATCGGCAGGACATCTGTGACAACATTGACGGATCGTATCTGGCCGACTATGATGAGTACAACATCGGAGTGAGTTTTCAGAACGCCGCCGAAGTCAGCGCAACCTACGCCATTCTCTCCCGATGCGGACTTGACCCCGACAGTTATTTTGAGCATGAAGATTTTCTTCCTGTGTTCGATTTCAACACTCCCGGCAGTCTGGGCGTACTGGGAGCGGCAGTGAGCCAGACCAGCGAAACCGTCCTGAGAACCATCGAAGTAACCATCAAACGATACGAACGAGAAAAACTGACTGAAAGGAGCCAGAACCATGAACAACCTGACTTACAGAATGAACGGAGATTACCGGATTCCCAATCTGACCCTCAGCGAACAGGATCAGCCGCCCCTGGGCAAATACGGAATGATGCGCAAAGCGTACCTGCAGGAGCATCGTCCGGTGCTGTGGAACAATCTGATTCTGTCGGAGAAGCTGTACCCCCATCTGCGGGAAGTCGAACAGACAGCGAAGAACCGGCTGGAACAGATGATGACGGAGCTGGCGAAGGAAGCCGGAGCGACGGAAGCACTGAAAGCATCCGACCCGATGAAGTGGGTGGGGCTGATGAACTCCCTGAAAGCACAGGCGGAGGAGATTATCTTCTCGGAGCTGATTTACAGCTAATCGAGGAAATCCCCGTCACAGGCGAACAAATCAGCCTTTTCCTTCCCGAAAGTGAACAGATACAGCGAATTGATGAAGCGGAGCGTGTTGGCAAAACACACTCCGCTTTTTCCATGCCCCAGGACACCATTGACCACTTTCTGCGTGTGGGCGGCAATGCGGATCACCATCGTCAGTTTGCCGCTCTGGAATTTATGAAGCAGAAGTCCATCCATGAGATTGCCAAGGTACTGCCGGAAATCTATCAAGGCGGTTACGGTCTGAAGCTGGAGCGTGGAGATGTGTCCGCATGGTTTGCAGATGACGGCATTCACATCACGCCGGGACGGTCTGCCCGATATGCCAAAACCGCCCAGATTCTCAGCTGGGAGGATGCCGCTGTGCGAATCGGTCAGCTTTTGGAGGAAGGTCACTTTGCCAGCAATGTAGAGCTGGCAGAAGCCCCTGGTCTGGAACGCAAACGTGTTGCGGAAAGGCTTGTGGACATTGAGCGTGATCTGATTCATGGAACCGGCAAGGCATATCTTCCCACCATTGCCCAGATCAAGAGCGGCAGCATCCCGGATGAAGTAGAACGAGTGGTTG
>JAZLHW010000165.1:0-2703 GCA_045617105.1 Selenomonadaceae bacterium
AGACCGTAGAAGAACGGCACTACAAGACCTCAATCTCATGGGCGGCTCACGACAACCTGAAATGCGCCGTTGAGAGAGATGATTATTCCGGTGACGTGCTGGAAGCTGGTACATACAGTGTCACAACCTCCAGCACCAAGCTTTTTAAGCAGGACGTGCCTATTGTTTGGGATATCTATGTATCTGATAACAGCTATGGCAATGTGTCGGAGCTGGAGAGTTCAGAGCTTGCCGCTACTGTTGGCGGAATCAATGACGACGGAGCAGAAATCACCGTCAAAGAGGGTCAATATCTCTACATCAAGTACAACGAGACCGTTGGAAATCCGATTGGTATGGTAGAGCTGAACCTAAAGGACTGACAAAGGCAAGCTGTTAGATAATGAGGGGAAAATGCCGATACGGCAATTTTTTAAGAAAAGTAAGGTGATATTATGTCTTTGTTTGGTCGCAAGGAGAAAGAGGAACTGAATCGGCTCAAAGCAACGCTTGGTGAGGATTTGGTAAAGGCTCAGGATATCAACAGCAAGCTTCGAGAGCTGAGAGCCGAACACATCCGGCTTTCTGGAGAAGTTTCTGCACTGCGAGATGCAAAAGAAAACGCAGAAAGAAACCTCCAGCGCATCCAAAACGATATCAATATGACAAAAATGGATCTGTTCGTTGTGCAGGAGGAGGCTACGCTCCAATCATTTGGACTTTACGAGCCACACTATGATTTTGCAAGCTCTGACGAATACAAGGAGGAGCTTGCCGACATTCGAACCAGACAAAAAGAGCTGGTTAAAAGCGGAGAAGCTGTTACCGGCGCTTCCGATTGGGCTGTAAACGGAAGCGCCCAAAAGGGCAAGAAAATGGTTGCCGATATGCAAAAGCTTCTGCTTCGTGCCTACAACGCAGAATGTGACGATGCAATTGAACACGTTAAGTTTAACAATTTTTCTGCGTATGAAAAGAAAATTGTGTCCTCTGCGAATGCAATTTCAAGGCTTGGAAAGATTATGGATGTCTCCATCAGCGCCCTGTACCAATCCTTGAAGCAGGAAGAGCTTCGTCTCGCTTATGAATATCAGGTCAAGAAGCAGCTTGAAAAAGAAGAGTTGAAAGAGCTTCGAGCAAAGCAAAGAGAAGAAGCGAAAGCCGCTAAAGAACTGGCGGAGCAGCGGAAGAAGCTTGAAAAGGAGCAGAACCATTATCAGAACGCCTTGAATCAAATTGACGCTCAGATTGAAAAGGCTCAAAGTGAAAAAGAGTTGGAAGTCCTCCGTGAAAAGCGTGACGCACTCCTCGACCAATTGGAGGAGATTGACGATAGCATGAAGAATGTTGACTACCGAGCCGCAAACCAAAAAGCCGGATATGTCTACATCATCTCAAACATTGGAGCATTCGGTGAAGGCGTGTATAAAATCGGCATGACGAGAAGACTTGACCCGATGGATCGTGTAAACGAGCTGGGTGATGCCTCCGTTCCGTTTGGATTTGATGTCCACGCCATGATTTTTACGGACGATGCCCCCGGTTTGGAATCTGCTCTGCATAACGCATTTGCAGACAAAAAGCTCAATTTCGTTAATCAGCGCAGAGAGTTCTTTAGAGTCAGCCTTGATGAGATTAAGAAGGTTGTGAAAGAGAATTACGACAAAACGGTTGAGTTCGTTGACGTACCAGCCGCTGAACAGTATAGACAATCGCTGTTAATGCGTAAGGAGTACGCAAACACATAACAAAGGCAAGCTGGGCAACTCACACTGCCCAGCTTCATGCCATCAGATTGCGTGGCTCAGCGCTTCCTCGTCCTCGTCCAGACCGTCAGGGATTGCCACATTACCGCTGTCGATGTTCCGCATGAAGCGGAGGGCGAGGAGGAGGTTTTGCTTTGGCTGGCGGTTCGCCCATCCGAGAACCTTTGAAATTAGAAACTCACGGGTAACGCTCATGCCGCTTCCTCCTTCCGCTCGACGAGAGAGCCGGAAATCTCAGAGATTGCCTGAGCCAGATCGTCAGGCTGGAGGTGGATGATAAGGTGCTTGACTGCGACCTTTGCCACAGTGCGGAGCTGGCGGCGTGTTGCAATGTTGATAACGTACTCGAGAGCTGCTGTTGCGGTTTTGGAATCCATGTGGAATCCTCCTTTGTGAGATTTGGGCTTGCGCCCCTTGACGAATGTTACTATACCACGCTAGAAAGTGCTTGTCAGCGTCTATTTTTATATTTTTTGACCGTATTTTATCGGTCAGAGTTGCGTAAGCGTTGACCGTTGTGATACGGTCTGATTTTTGACCTGTTGACCACCTGAAATCGGTCAAATAAAAGAGAAAATGACCGCCTGAGCGGTCAACGGAAGGAAGGAAATGAACATGACGGAGCTGGAGTTAATGGAGCGGCAAGAGCGAAAAGGTCGCCTAATCCGTCAATTGCGGGAGGAATGCGGACATTCACAGCAGTTTTTATCTGCATACCTTGGCATTAGCCGCTCGACCCTGCAAAACGTCGAAGCGGGACTAACCGGAACAAACGACAAAAAGTTCTGGAGGTTTCTTGACCTCGTGGGCGTGTCCGAGGCTGAATTTGCCCATATGCTAGAGGGCGACGAAAGGGACATAGGCGGCGAGGAGGAGCGAATCAATGGCGAACTGAGAGCCGTTTTGAAGTTCATGCCACTCCACGTCAAGAAAATTTTACACTCGGTGTTTTGCCGAG
>JAZLHW010000166.1:0-9514 GCA_045617105.1 Selenomonadaceae bacterium
GGCTGTTTCCAGCAGTGATATTGCTGCCATGCAGAAGATTGCTTATTTGTTGCTGGGAGGAGCCATAGGCTTCATTCTTCCGTTTAGTTCTTTGCGCAGGCAGGTTCAGCAGAGGCAGGACAATATTCGCCGTCAGTTGCCGGAAGCTTTGGATATTCTTTGTGTCAGCGTGGAGGCAGGTCTTTCTTTTGATGCTGCGCTTGCAAAGATTTCTACTCGCATGAAGGGACCATTTATAGACGAGTGCAAGAGGATGCTGGATGATGTACGCATGGGTGCAACTCGGCGCACTGCTTTGCAGGCATTGGCAGAGCGCTGTGATGTACAGGAGGTTTCCTTGTTCGTGACATCGATCATTCAGGCAGAACGGCTTGGTTCGAACATGAGTAAGACACTCAAGATTCAGGCAGATGCGGTGAGGGAACGTCATCGCCAGTGGGTTAAGGCAATGGCACTCAAAGCACCTGTCAAGATCGTGCTTCCTTTGGTTGGTCTTATTCTGCCGGCGATTTTTATCGTGGCACTTGGTCCAGCAATCTTTAATATTATAACCATTATGAAATAAAGAGTAAGAAGTGAGTTGAGGGAAATGAAAAAACTTACGGTTTTGACGGTTTCCCAAGAAAAATATCCGCCGCTCCATTTGGAGCTGGCGGATTCTTTTTGGGAAAGATTTCGGGGATTGATGCTAAGAGAGAGCCTGCCTGCGGGAACGGGGCTGTATATCGTCCCTTGCAGCAGTATTCACATGCTTTTTATGCGGTTTTCCATTGATGCGGTATTCTTGGACAAAGAGGGGAAGATCGTAAAGCTGGCACGTTCTCTGCCTCCTTGGATCGGCATGAGCATAGCCTTGGGGGCAGAGGGAGTGATGGAGCTGCCTGTTGGGACGATTGAGAGGTATCAGTGGAAGGTTGGAGACGATCTGATGCTTGCTGAAGAATAGAAACAAAAAAGAAGCTGTGATATATGATAAAGGGGAAGAAGCCTGATTCTAGTTTGCTGAAAGCTTGATAGCTGTGATGCCGTGGTATATTGGACGCAGAAATCGGATATGGTCATTTCAAGAACAACTAAAAATGCCCCTACGGCTGGCTGCCGTGGGGGCATTTTTGCTGTTCTTGTTTTAGTTCCAGTCGATGTTGCTTGGTGGAGTTATGAGGGAAATGCTCAATCCGGAGGAGTTTCCGTTGCCGCTGCCGCCGCCAAGGTCATCAAATCTTTCGTAGGTGTAGGTTCCGCCGCCGCCCTGCAGGTTGAGTCCCTGCGTGGCAATCGTGCCGCTGAAGGTACCGCCGTTAAGATTGACGAGAACACCTTCATTTATGTCTGCATTCGGGGCGTAGATAACGCCGCGGAAGGTTTTGCCCTCTTTGAGGTTGAAATGTACTTTTCCGGTTCCCGTATAGCAAATGATGATAGGAACCCCCGTGCTGTCGTCTTGCATTTCGTTCATGTCAATGTTGACGGTTCCAAGTGTATCATCAATGTAAAGGTAGACAGGCTTGTTGGGGTCGCTGGAGGCTATCGACTTGTCAATATGGATACTCAGGTTTGGCAGCTGTTTTCCGCTTTGATCGTTATGGAAGTAGGTCACCGTGCCGGGCGTAAATATATTTGGATCCGAGGAGCTTACAGTTTTATCAGAGGTGTAAATGTCCTGCGGATAGTTTTTGTAGTCCTTGGGATATTCCTTCGGCTGCATCAAGGGGTTGTTTTTCATTGCCTTGACGGTCAAACCAAATTCACCGACAGGCTTGCCGTTCTCGTCCTTTGACTCAAAATCGAATTGCTTATACGACTCCTTTGTCCAGTAGCCGTTCGCTTGGTCAAAACCGTTGCTGTCAAATTGCGTGCTGCCTTTGGAAATTGCACCGTTGACAGAAAGTCCCTCGTTTTTTGCACGCATGGTAAAGAAGCGATCGAGCTTATTCGACTGTGTGCTGTACTTGATATTGTCTGGATCTATTTTGTAGTTTGGATCGTTTTTTCCTTCCGGCTTGCCGTCTGTGTAGGAGATCTTTCCATCAAAGGTGGTAATGATCTGACCGGCTGTGTTGAAATTATCCGGGCTTTCGATGGCATTGACTGAGGAGGCAAAGCGCTCAAAAATAAACAGGCTGTCAAATGGATTGGAGCCGCCGCCAGCCTGCGAAATGGCTGCCGTACCTCTTGCCGTACAGGCAATGGTATTCATGCCAAAGCACTTTAAAAAGTAGGTCTCCACGTTCTCTGCCAGTTCTACCCGATAATAGGTTTTGTCGTCCTTTTCCCTTACCTTGTAGACAGGGTCGCCGGTCTTGTCGATGTCAATGGGCGTTTTCTTCTCTGGGTGGATCAATCGCTGGATAATAGTTGCAGATAGGTTCTTCTTGACATATTTTCCTGCCATGAGGTCAGCATCGTCATGATAGGATGTCGTGTTCTGTGCCGTGACATATTCGCGCGCACCGGCAAGTGCTGCGGCATCTGCTGCGTTTTGCAGCTTGCTGTGATGCATATACAGGTTCCCGAGATCTACGGCAACCGCTGTGCAGGCAAACAACAAGGAGAGAGTCAGTGCGGTCAGCGCAATCATGGCTCCCTTTTGGTGTTGGATGCCAAAAGATTCAAAAAATTTCATCCAATATCCCCACCCTTTTCTTTCTATAAAAATGCAGAAATTCTTTGTTCAATTAAAGCATATTCCAGAACGGTTGTCTAGTATTTTAAGAAAAATGTTTTGATTTTTTGCCGCAGGTATTGCAGTGATGAATGCAATCTGGCAAAGGGAATGAAAAACCGATGCCGCTTTCGGCATCGGTCGCTTTTTATCTGATGAGCTTGTCGAATTGCTCCTGCGGAGGGAGCGTCATGAGTCCCATGATGGAAAGTACCTGCTCGAATGCTGTGTTGAGCTTTCCCGTATTTTTTACAACGTAGTTCGTTACCTTCCAGTTGTCGAATTCATTGTTCGTTTCGGCATATTCCAAGTGATATTTGATTTCGTCATTGCGAAGCCCCATGCGCAGCATACGGTCAACGATTGCCGTGTAGTCTGCCATCAGGTAGATGGTGTAGAAATCCTGCTTGACGAATTTCGAGATCTGCTTGATCCCGTTGGCATCAAGCACCATGATGGAAAGCTTGTTCTTGTTCATGGCATTCAGGATGTCCTTTTTGAGTATGCCATAATAGTTTCCCTTGTAGGAGACTCTGACGATGAAATCCTGCTTCAAGAATTCATCGCGCGGCATGGTTTTGTAAAGCTTGCTTGCCGTGTCCTTTTCCGGTATGGTTCGTGTCGTATAGGTCGGGATTTGCGGTATGCCCATGGACATCAGCTGGGTGATCATGGTTGTCTTTCCGGCAGCATGCGGTCCAACAAATGCAAAAATTTTGTTTGCCATAATGGTTCAACTCCCGTCATGTTGAATTTTATTTATTAAGCTCTGTTCTTAACTTTATTCTATCATATTTTTGTTTTATTTGCAAAAAAATGATAAAAAATACAAAAGCGAGAGCTACCGAACGCTCTCGCTTTTGCCACCTCTATACCTTGCCTTCTGCCAAACTACTGCATCCTCCACAAGATACAGTAGCCCTCCCATGACTATAATACAATAACATGGGGAGATTTTCAAGGGGAAAAATAAATTTTTGTAAAATTTTTTGAAAGGCTGGAGAAAGAAAGGAATTTTCAATGTTTTGGAGAATCATGTAGTATGGGGAAAATTTCTATATATAGTATGGAAATTCTAAAAGGGGATGAATCCAATGTATTTTTATTGTGAAAAATGTAAAAAACAATATCCTTTGATTACGCATTCCTATATGTGTGAGTGCGGCGGTATGTTTCGTTTGCACAAGAGCGACAGTGATGAGTGTGCAAATGATATTTCGATTGGCGAGGGCGTGACTCCGCTGATGCCGTTCCGTGCCAATCATCAGGACTTCATTTTGAAGATGGAGAATCTGCAGCCAACGGGTTCCTTCAAGGATCGCGGAGCGTATCGTTTGATCAATGAGATCCACAAGATCGGTATTCGGAAGGTTGCGATGGATTCGGCAGGAAATGCAGGCGCTGCGATTGCGGCTTATGCGGCCGCTGCGGATATGGAATGTACGATCTACATGCCGGAGGATGCTTCCGTGGAGCGGTTCAAGCAGATCGAGAGCTATGGCGCAAAGACGGTGAAGGTTCCAAAGAGCCGTATGAGTGCCTGCACAGCCGTCAAGGAAAATCTCGGGGATGCTTATTATGCTTCGCATGTTTACAATCCGCTCTTTACGGAGGGCATGAAGTCTATGGCACATGAGATCTATCATCAGCTGGGTGACCAAGTGCCGGAGTATATTTTCATGCCGGTAGGGAACGGCACGATGCTTTTGGGACTTTTCCTTGGATTCGTGGAGATTGGCCGCCTGCCTCATTTTGTTGCCGTGCAGAGCAAGGAATGTGCTCCTCTCTATGAGGCATTCCATGGGCTTGAGCCGGAACCAAAGCGTACTACGGTGGCATCGGCGATCCGTATTGAGCAGCCGAAGCGCCTGAATGATATGTTGGAGGCTCTGCGGGCAAGCAATGGCGATGTCATTGCTGTAGATGATGAGAAGATTCTCAAGGCGAAGGATTATTTGGGTGCGCGCGGTATTTATGTGGAAACGACTTCTGCGGCGGCACTTGCCGGTGCATTGAAGTATTTCCCGAATGGAAAACCAGACAATTACCGCGTGATCATCCCGATTACGGGACATGGCCTCAAGGGTTGAGTTTGGAGCGTGATGGCAGTTGCTTCATGCGATGATCGATGTTGGTTCCAATACGATACGCATGGCAGTCTATGAAATCGAGGGAAGCCGCATAGAGATGCTGATGAAGAAGAAGCATACTGTGGGGCTTGCCTCTTATCTCGTGGATGGTGTCATGCAGAAGGAAGGAATCGACAAGGCGGTAGAGGTTTTGCAGGGGTTCCGCTCCTTTTTGCAGAGCCTTCGGATCACGGAGGTGTCTGCATTTGCAACAGCGGCGCTCCGCAATGCGAAAAATAGTGCGGAGGCAGTGCAGGAAATCTGGGAACGCTCCTCGGTACTCCTGTATATTGTCAGCGGTGACGAGGAAGCGGAGCTTGGTTTTGCCGGTGCAACGCATGATCTGCCGGAGGATACAGGACTTTTAGTGGATATCGGCGGAGCCAGTACGGAGATCGTTTTTTTTCGGGAGAAAAGGATCGTGAGAAAGCGGAGCTTTCCGATGGGTTCCCGTTGTATGCACAAGAAATTTTCTTCGGACGTTCTTTCCAGCAGCGAGGAGTGCCTGCGCATACGTCAAGAGGCGAAACAGATCCTTGGAGCTGCGGAGGAATTTCGAGAGATCTCCTATCCTGTGCTTTGCGGCATCGGAGGCACGTTCAAGGGGGCTATGGCTCTCTGCCAAGAGGTGCTTGGCGGTGATGGCAGTCTTTTGAAGGTTTCTGCGATGCGGGAGCTGCTGGTGAGGTTTCAGAGACGGGATGTTTTTTCAGAGGCGGACGTTGCTCATTTAATGAGGGCAGTTCCTGAACGTATGGACACGATCGTTCCGGGTTTGGTGATCGCAGATGTGATTGCAGAGCGTTTTAACTGCGAGGAGATCCGCTACAGCGATTCGGGCGTGAGGGAAGGATATATTTATTCCAAGATTTTGTAAGATAAGGATGCATTCGTGCAAGGGGCAGGTGAGTTTTCATGGAGATTTTTGTATATCGGGCGGTTCGGTACAAGAAGGTGCTGGATTTCCAGTATGATTTTTGTAAGGTGGAAAAATGCCTGAAGGAAAAGTTTGAGGGCAAAGCGGCAAGCCTTGAGGATATCTTGGAAACGGCACTGTCCCTTGGTCAGTTCGATAATCCGGCACACAAGAAATCCTACGAGAAGATGCTGCAGGATGGGTATGTCCGTTTTGACATTGGAAAAGGGCATGGTGTTCTGTTCTTTTTTGAACGTCCGCCGGCTTCGGAGGATATCAGCGTATATGTGAAGTGCGTGATCGCTTCCTGAGATGAAGAAGGTCTGTCAGTGCCTTGCAGTATGGGCATTGGTGGACTTTTTTTGTTGAAAATGATAAAATAACGAGGTGAACACTTCTAGGAAAGCAGAGTTTTAACCTAGTCTGCCAGAAGTCCTCTGCCTTTTAGGTGGGGGATGAAGGCGGGGATGGCGAATTTATGTAAGTAATTGAGCCATACTATTGTTCTGAAAATAGTTGTGTAGTATAATTTTAGTAGCGAATATCGGTATCTTCAGAGGAAGGGAGAAGACCTGCGAAATTTTGTTATGCAGCTGAAACGCGAAAACCAAGCAGTAAGCTGCCAGCAGGTGTTATAGGTGCGTGTACCATCTACCGTGCGAAAGTGGTAACATGATTAGGTGGTTAGTGCTAAGTCAAAAGGCCGACAAGTACACAACTACCGCAGGGACTGCGGAAAGTTACGCCTGTGGAGAGCGTGTAAGACGAATATATTCTTCGGGATATATCGCTGTGCTCAACGAATCAGGAAGCCCCCTGCCTCTATAGGCGGGAGTAGTTCACTAGGTTTAGATTTTGAGGTGAGATTGTGGATTTTGGTCAGGGAAAGGTCGTTTCCGTCAAGCTGGAAAACGAGATGAAGAATTCCTACATTGATTATGCGATGTCGGTTATCGTTGCTCGTGCCTTGCCAGATGTTCGAGATGGACTGAAGCCTGTGCATCGGCGTATTCTTTACGCTATGCAGGAAGCGGGCATGGGGTCTACGAAGCCATACAAGAAATCGGCACGTATCGTCGGTGAGGTTCTCGGTAAATATCATCCGCACGGAGATAGTTCCGTATATGATGCTATCGTCCGCATGGCGCAGGATTTTTCGATGCGTTACATGCTGGCAGATGGGCATGGAAATTTTGGTTCGGTAGATGGCGACCCTGCGGCTGCCATGCGTTATACAGAAGTTCGTATGTCGAAGATTTCGGAGCTGATGCTGCAGGACATTGAAAAGGATACGGTCGAGTTCATGCCGAACTATGATGAGTCCTTGAAGGAGCCGACAGTTTTGCCGGCAAAGTTCCCCCAGCTCTTGGTCAATGGAACCTCCGGTATCGCTGTCGGCATGGCAACGAATATTCCTCCGCACAACATGTGCGAGGTCATTGACGGCACATTGCAGCTGATCGACAATCCTGATATGACGGTCGATGAGCTGATGCAGACGATCAAGGGACCGGATTTTCCGACGGCAGGCTTGATCCTTGGCACGGACGGCATACGAAGTGCCTACACGACAGGACGCGGCGTTATCAAGATGCGCGCGGATGCACATATCGAAACTATGTCGAACGGCAAGAACCGTATTATTGCAACGGAGCTTCCGTATCAGGTCAACAAGGCTCGCTTGGTGGAAAAGATTGCGGAGCTGGTGCGTGACAAGAGTATTGATGGGATTACGGATCTGCGTGATGAGTCTGACCGCAATGGTATGCGTATTGTCATTGAGCTGCGCCGTGATGCAAATCCGAATGTGATCTTGAACCAGCTTTACAAGCATACGCAGCTGCAGGAGAGCTTCGGTGTTATCATGCTGGCTCTTGTGGACGGCAAACCGCAGGTACTTAATCTGAAGGAGGTTCTCCATTACTATATCAAGCATCAGGAGGACGTGATTACCCGCAGGACGAGATATGAGCTGGCAAAGGCTGAGGCCCGTGCGCATATCTTGGAGGGCTTGACTATCGCCCTTGACCATCTTGATGCTGTGATTACGACCATTCGGGCAAGCAGGACCGCAGAGATTGCAAAGAATGCCTTGATGAATAGCTTTCATCTCTCGGACAAGCAGGCACAGGCGATTTTGGATCTTCGCTTGCAGCGTCTTACCGGATTGGAACGGGAGAAAATCGAGGAGGAGTATCAGGAGACCTTGAAGGCGATTGAGGAACTCAAGGCGATCCTTGCAGATGAGGCAAAGATTCTTGCCATTATCAAGAAGGAATTGCTTGCCGTCAAGGAAAAGTACGGCGATGAGCGGCGTACCCGCCTTACGATCGATACCTCTGAGATCGACATGGAGGACTTGATTGCGGAGGAGGATGTTGTCATTACCCTCACGCACAATAACTACATCAAGCGTATGCCGCTTACGACCTACCGCAACCAAAAGCGCGGCGGCAGGGGCGTGACGGGAATGGGAACGAAGGAGACGGATTTTGTTGAGAATCTCTTGATTACGACAACGCACCATACGATCCTGTTCTTTACAAGCCGTGGCTGTGTCTACTATCTCAAGGCATACGAGATCGCAGAGGCAAGCCGTCAGGCAAAGGGAACGGCAATCATCAATCTTTTGCAGCTCGACAAGGGCGAAAAAATCACTGCCGTTATTCAGGTGCGTGAGTTTAATCCAGATAAGTTCCTGTTCATGGCAACGAAGAAGGGAATCGTCAAGAAAACAGTTCTCAGTGAGTTCAAATCCATGCGCAAGGGCGGCTTGATCGCTATCAGCTTGGACGATGACGATGAGCTGATCGGTGTCAAATTTACGGACGGCAACCGCTCGGTTATTCTTGGCACGAAGGACGGCATGGCGATCTGCTTCGATGAGAGCGATGTTCGTTCGATGGGACGCACTGCACGAGGTGTCCGAGGCATTCGCTTGAATGCAGGCGATGAGGTCATCGGCATGGCAAACCTTCACAAGAATGCTGATGTGCTTACGGTGACGGAAAACGGCTTTGGCAAGCGTACCTCAACGGATGAGTATCGTCCGCAGACAAGGGGCGGCAAGGGCGTGATCAACTTGAAGGTCACGGAAAAGACAGGTGCCGTAATCGGTCTAAAGGTCGTAAGACCGGGGCAGGAGCTGATGCTGATAACGACAGAGGGAATCGTCATTCGCACGAACGTAGATGAGATTTCTGTCATCAGCCGCAATACACAGGGCGTTATGCTGATGAAGACCGATGAAAACGATAAAGTTGCTTCCATGGCAACCATGGATCAGAAAAATGGATAATTGCTGTCAGGCAAGCAAATACGCTCCCCTTCATGGTATCATTTTCATGGACGGGAGCGTATTTGAATGTTATGGAAGAAGGAAGAAAAACAAAGGAGTAATGATTTCAATCCGTTGAAAGGCTTGAAATAGCTGTGATGGCATGGTATACTGAACTTGAAATTCACGAAAGACGTTATGAATACCAATAGAAATGCCCCTAGGGAGTGATGACCCTAGGGGCATTTTCGTTGCGTAGGTGATGAATCTACGCCCTGTTAGGTGCCACGATGTGGTCGGTCTACCACCCTAACATCTGCACTATCCGGTAGCCTAGAATACTTCCTAGCACGCTGATGAGCAGGCTGACCATGATTTCCACGAAAGACATGAGTGAATACCTCCCTCCCTTGCCGTATTAGCTTGATGAGGGCTGTGGCAAGAAAAGTATAGCAAATTTTTCAGAATTGTTCTATGTTAAACGAAGATTGAACTGTCAAGGAAATCTTGAAAGTTTGAAAAGAATGTAA
>JAZLHW010000167.1:0-14478 GCA_045617105.1 Selenomonadaceae bacterium
TCGTTTGTTCCGTATGTTTAGAATGTCCAGTTAAGTCCTAGGTTAGCGGATTTTCGTTTCAATCGCCGAGCACCAGCTTTCTTACCTCGGCATACGTCCTTGCGGTCTCGATGCCCTCCTCCTGCTCGTAAGCCCTTTCGCCCACGAAGTAGATAGGACGGATCCCGTTCCAAAGAGCGCCCTGCACGTCACGCTCCCTGCTGTCTCCCACATAGACAGTCTCTGCGGCGGATGCCCCCAGCTTGTCCATTGCCAGCTGGAACAGGACGGCACTCGGCTTTTCCGCCATTGCCTCCTCGCTCGTCACCAAGCAGTCAAGATACTGGCTGAAGCCCATTGCCTCGATCTTTCGGTACTGGATATGTGCCGTCATATCCGTGCAGATCGCCGTGCGGATCTTGCGTTCCTTCAGCTCCTTCAAGAAGTCCAGCGCCCCGTCATAGGGAACCATGTTCTCAAAAAATGCCGCCCAGTAGACCCTGCAAAGCACGGGAACGACCGCAAAGGGATTCCCGCCCAAAAGCTCCACCGTCTTTTGGCAAAAGAGCAAACGGCTGTGAGATGTCGCCCTTCCGGCATGGCGGCCCTTCACCGCAGCCTTCCCTGCCTCGAACGTCATAGCGAACTCACCAGCAGGAACATGCAGCAGCTCTGCCCCCTTTTCCGTAAGCGCAGACATTCCTGCCTTATGGTTTGATGTGTAATCATACAGCGTATTGTCCAAATCGAAAATAACAGCCTTTACCATAACATGCCTCCAACCTTTTCTCAAAAACCGCCAGCCGTCTGCCCGTGCCTCATTTTTCTATAAAAAAATCAATAAATGAAATTCAAGTTCGTGCGTTCCCTGAGCAGAGGAGCATTTTTATCCTTGTCAGAAAGGATCACTGGCTCCATACCCCAGTCGATGCCAATATCCGGATCGTCCCAACGGATATTCCCGTCACATTCCGGTGCATAATAATTATCTGCCTTGTACTGCACCTCAACATCGTCCGTCAGGGTAAGAAAGCCATGCGCAAAACCACGAGGGATCAAAAGCTGCTTCTTGTTTTCCGCAGACAGCTTCACGCCTGTCCACTTCGCATACTGCGGCGAACCCTTGCGGATATCCACGGCAACGTCCAAGATCTCCCCCCGTGTACAGCGCACGATCTTTGCCTGCGCCATAGGGTTCAGCTGGTAGTGAAGCCCCCGAAGCGTTCCCTTCACAGCAGAGAAGGACTGGTTATCCTGCACGAACTGAATCGTGATCCCTGCCTCCTCCAACTTCCTCTCCGACCAGCTTTCCATGAACCAGCCTCTTGCATCACCGAACACCTGCGGCTCAATGACATAAACACCTTTCAGCTCTGTTTCTGTCACCTTCATGCCATCTCTCCCTTTCTCCCCTGCACCATTCTCTGCAAATACTGCCCGTACTCGTTCTTTGCCAGCGGCTCTGCGAGACGAAGCACCTGCTCTGCATCAATATAGCCCATGCGGTAGGCGATCTCCTCAATACAGGAAACCTTGAGTCCCTGCCTTGCCTGAATCGTCTGCACGAAGGATGCCGCCTGCATCAATGACTCATGCGTTCCCGTATCAAGCCAAGCATAGCCGCGGCGCATCTTCTCCACACGCAGCTTCTTGCGTTCCAGATACACCTTGTTGACATCTGTGATCTCCAATTCTCCCCTTGCGGACGGCTGTATCGACTTTGCCACATCCACGATATCCTTGTCATAGAAATACAGTCCCGTCACAGCATAATTGGACTTTGGATTCTGCGGCTTTTCCTCCAGACTGAGTGCATTGCCCTCCGCATCGAACTCCACCACGCCGTAATGCTCCGGTTCCCGCACATAGTAGGCAAATACCGTTGCACCCTCTTCCTGCGCAGCCGCCCTCTGCACAGCAGCCGCCAAGTCTGAGCCATAGAAAATATTATCTCCCAACACCAGTGCGCACGGTTCCCCTTGAATGAAGTCTTCTCCCAGCAAAAATGCCTGTGCAAGTCCGCCAGGGTAAGGCTGCACCTGATAGGAGATCTGGATCCCCCACTGGCTGCCATCTCCCAGCAGACGGCGGAAGGAAGCGTTGTCCTCCGGTGTCGTAATGACTAAAATATCCCGAATACCCGCAAGCATCAGCGTGCTCAGCGGATAATAGATCATCGGTTTGTCGTAAATGGGCATCAGCTGCTTGCTCACTGCCATCGTCAACGGGTACAGCCTCGTCCCAGAACCTCCTGCCAAAATGATTCCCTTGTTCATGAAGATCCCTCCATTTATCAAATATCCTATAAGGAGTAGTATAGCATTTTTTCTGCCTCCTGACTACCTCATGTCTCCACGGAAACTCTGCCGAACCCTGCTTCTCTGAGCTTTTCCAACAGTCTCTTTCGCATCTTGCTGACTGCCTGTGCCGATACCTGCAGCAGCTCTGCCGCAGCCTTTTGGCTCATATCCTGAAATACCGTAAGAAGCAGTACCTTTTTCTCCTTTTCGGAAAGCAAAGCTGTGGCAGACTCCAGCACCATGTTCCCCTCCAGCTCGGACACGGCATCCCTTGGATCTGCAATGATTTCCCACGGATCCAGTTCCTCCTCCCTTGCCGTGGGGAAGATCTCATGCTCCCAATGCCTGCATTCCTCCCGAAAGAACTGATGCACACCTGCGTAGACTCTGCTCTTGGCAAAAGCGGCGAAATTCACGCCCCTGTCCGCAGAATAATCATTCACCGCCTCCACGAAGGCGATCGTTGCCGCACTCAGCGCATCCTCCGATACCGTATGCACCTTCCTCTGCCGAGATGCTTTGATCAGCATTCCATAATATTCTCCATACAGCCTTGCCATTGCTCCTGCATCCTCTTGGTTCGCCTGCTCGATCAGCTTGTTTTCTTCTTCAATCGTCATGAATATCTCTCCTTTTCGGAGAAACCGGTTCCTCAAATATCGGGGAAACTACACATCGGCTCGTGTTTCCCCAGCGCCAAAAACAAGATACCATGCACCAAAGAAACAAGCATCTGGCGATACTTGCAGAAAAATGACAAAAAACCCATGTTTCCAGCAAAAAACTGCTTCCCTAGGAAGCGAAAACTCATTTTTAGGCACAAAAAAACGGAGCCTCCCAGCTCCGCAGCCATGCGAGATCTTTTAATTTTGATACCAGCCAACAGCAATACATTCCGCTGAACGCATACGCAGCTCCTGCTGGCAGCGCTCCCATTCACTCTGGCAAAACAGCCATGTGATCCTCCGATGCTGCTGCAAAGTCCCAAGCCTCCACGATGTATCGAGGACATGGGCATGTTCGGAAAAGACGATCCTGCACCTTGCGCCGTTCTCCTCCAAAATCTCCTGAAACATGGGTGCATGTGCCAAATTCACATATCCCGTAGCACTGTCCCTGCCCACCGTGTCCATTGCCACGCGCACAGGCATCAGAACGAGTGCAGGACTGATGGAAAGAGGCATCATCCGACCGAGAAGCGGCTCGCCGCACAGCGACTGCACCTGCCTCCAATGCTTCCGAATCGCCTGTGGAGTCTTTCCATAGGCTCCTGCCAAATTTTTCAGCACAGTTTCCATCTTCACGGGAAAATCCTCCATCGTCCCATCGGACCAGTACACCCTCGTACATCGTCCCCGTTCCCCGTACACCGTAACGACCATATCTGTTTCAAACGCAAAATGCTGCAAGCTTTTCCTCATCGAATTCCTCCCCTCAAACCTGCATCTTCAAAATATAGAACATACGTTCTGTATTAGCTATCATAGCATAATGCCTGCGAAAAGTAAACGGCTAAAATTCGCAAGATCCACAAAGAAGATCCCCCAAGGAGCAATCGCTCCTTGGGGGATTTGCATCTTTCTTATGATTTTTTCTCCGCTCAGGAATCGTCCCGTGTCTCCTGCGCCACGAGCATATTTGCCCCATGACGTTCCCGAAGCTTCGGCTTTTCGATTTTTCCTGTCGGATTGCGTGGAATCTCTTCAAAAAAGATCGTCTTTGGACGCTTGTACCTTGGAAGATCCATGCAGAACTTATCGATCTCCTCCTTCGTAGCGCTCATGCCGTCCTTGAGTTCAATGATCGCCGCCGTGATCTCGCCCAGTCTCCTATCAGGCAGACCGATTACAGCCACATCTTTTATCTTGTCATTACGGCGAAGGAAATCCTCGATCTGGACAGGATAAATATTCTCGCCGCCGCTTACGATCAAGTCCTTCTTGCGATCTACCAAGTAATAGAAACCGTCCTTATCCTGCATTGCCATATCGCCCGTACAAAGCCAGCCATCCCGCAAGGTTTCCGCGGTTGCCTCAGGATTGCGGTAGTAGCAGGTCATCACGCCAGGTCCCTTTACGCAAAGCTCGCCAACCTCGCCCGGCGCAACCTCCTTTTGGTTGTCGTCCACGATTTTGCACTCCCAACGATAGCCGGGAACACCGATTGCACCGACCTTGTGAATATTTTCCATACCCAAATGCACACAGCCCGGTCCCGTGGACTCTGACAAGCCGTAATTTGTATCATACTGATGATGCGGAAAATATTTTTTCCAGCGCTTGATAAGCGATGGCGGCACTGGCTGAGCGCCAATATGCATCAGCCTCCACTGGTCAAGCTCAAAATCAGCAAGCTTCATATCCCCTCGGTCGATCGCATCCAAAATATCCTGCGCCCACGGCACCAGCAGCCAAACGATCGTGCAATGCTCCTGTGATACCGTCTGCAAAATCGTTTCCGGCTTGACGCCCTTCAAGAGTACCGCCCTGCTCCCTGCTACAAGGCTTCCCATCCAATGGAACTTTGCTCCCGTATGATAGAGTGGAGGAATACAAAGGAAGCAGTCCTCCCGATTCGTTCCATGATGCTTCTGCTCCATCTGTGCCGCCTGCGTCAAGCTTTGATGCTTGTGAAGGATCGCCTTCGGAAAACCGGTCGTACCCGAGGAAAAATAGATTGCACCGTAATCCTCGTCCGTGATCTCCACCTTCGGAGCAACACTCGAGCAGTCTGCCGACAGGTCACGATAGCTCTCTGCAAAATCAGGGCAATGGTCACCAACAAAAATCAGCAGTCTCCCTTGGCTCAGCTTCTCCGCATTCGTCTCAATTCGGCCGATGAACTCAGGCCCAAAAACGATCATGTCCACCTCGGCAAGCTCCGCGCAATAGAGGATCTCCCCTGCATCATAGCGGAAATTGAAGGGAACTGCAATAGCGCCTGCCTTCAGCACACCAAAATAAATAGGCAGCCATTCCAGACAGTTATACAGAAGGATAGCCACCTTGTCGCCCTTCTTGATCCCTCGCTCAAGCAGCATGTTCGCAAAACGGTTCGCCTTCTCGTCAAACACACGCCAAGTGATTTCCCTGCGATACGGCTGGAACCTGCTCGACTCGATCAGGTCAGATTCCTTCCATGTGATCCTTCGCCCGTCCTGCTGGGTTGGGTTCAGCTCCACCAAAGCGATCTCCTCCGGATACCATCTTGCGTTCCTCTCCAAATATTTCGTGACAGGGCCGCTCGTCTCCCCGTCCAGTTCCCTGATCTCCTTTTCCGCATCTTCCACTGTCGGCACATGCTGGAGCAGCTTGTCGAATCCCGTCATCTCAAGAATATCCTTCACCTCAGGAACCATTCCCGTATAAATAACGCAAACGCCCTTTGCCTTTGCCGTCTTTGCCAAAACCAGCAGCGACCTAAGCCCAGATGAAGTCACATAAGGACAATCCTCCATGGAAAGGACGACAGGCTTCGTATCGATCAACTTCGGCACCTCCGCAGACAGGAGTTCCGTCCCTTCCGCATCCAACGAACCGTCTATATGCACGACCCGAATAGTATCATCACGTTCTACTGTTATTTTCATGCTTCCACCTCATCAAAAAATTTACAGCCACTGAGCTGCCGTTATCACGAAAGAGCCTATTCACCGTCTTTCCAAACCTTCCACGGGGCTTTTGAGCATACCCTAACCGTTCTGCATCATTTTCCGCAAAACAGAAAACAGCGTATCGATTTCTATCGGTTTTGGTATATGGGCATCCATTCCAGCCTGCCTTGACTGTTTGATATCCTCGTCATAGGCATTTGCCGAAAGAGCGACAATGGGCAGTTTTTGATATTCATCGCCCATTGCACGGATCGCCTTGGTCGCCTCATATCCGTTCATGACAGGCATTTGGATATCCATAAGGACAACATCGTAATAGGATGCCCCATGCTCCTTTATCTTCTCCACAGCCAACTGCCCATCTGCTGCCGTGTCCAGAAGAATGCCTTCCTCCTCCATCATTTCCATGACGACTTCCCGATTAAGCTCATTGTCCTCCGCAAGAAGCAGACGCTTTCCCTTGAAATCCACAGCCTCCACATGCGACTTGACATCCTCCGCCGCCTGCTCCAAATTTCGGAATTCTTCCTCCGAAATGACATGGAAGGGAACCTCCACACGAAAAGTGCTTCCCTTTCCCTGCTCGCTCTCGACCGTAATGCTTCCGTTCATCAGGTCAATGATCTTCTTGCAGATGGCAAGACCAAGCCCTGTTCCCTCCTGCTTTCTCACCTCATCCGTGGATTCTCTGGAAAAGTTTTCAAACAAATGCTCTTGGAACTCCTTGCTCATGCCAATTCCTGTATCCTGTATGGTACAGCAATAACGAGCCATACCATCCACACTTTCTCCGACCTGCTCGATAAACAGCGAGACCTTGCCTCCCTGCTTGGTATACTTCACGGAATTTGACACGATATTCAAAAGCACCTGATGAATGTGATAAAAATCCGCGTAAACAAACGGGTTCTTCAGTTCCCCGACCTGATAAACATAGCGAATGGATTTTGCTATCGCCAAATTTTCCACCATGGGATGAATGTCTGCAAAGCATTTTCTCATATCCTCCGGAATCTCCGCAATCGTGATCTTTCCCGTCTCGATTCGGCTCATTTCCAGAACCTCGTTGATAAGGTTCAGCAGATGCGTTCCGGAAAGCTCTATCTTGGAAAGGCTGTCTGCCACACGCCTTTCATCATGGATATGGTTTCTCGCGATCCTCGTAAAGCCCAAAATAGCATTCATCGGGGTTCGGATATCATGCGACATATTAAAGAGAAACATCGACTTTGCTTGGCTGGCAGATTCTGCCCGTTCCTGTGCCTGCTGCAGCTCCGCCTTCTGGTTCAGCTCCCTGCGCATCTCCTTGTTCACGTTGCGAATGCCGAGCAAGGAACAGTTGCAGGATCCATGCGCCTTGTGATGAACGAATTTCGCCTGAAACCAAAGGGTTCGCCCATCTGCGTTGATCCGAAAATAAAAGGAATGATTTCTGGATCTCTTTAAATGAGCAGAAACCGTCTCTGGCCCCATCTGTTTCAGAAAGTCCTCCCGATCCTCCGGAATCACAAAATGTTCCGCAAAAAAAGCAACGCGGTCGATATAATTCTGCTCGCCATCCGGCTCAGGGATCATTCTGCGGAACAGTGTGCTGTTGCGGTAATACTTCTCCTGAAGGGTATCAAAATTGACATGTATCAGGTACTCATAATCCTCCGTCATGGACTCTATGACATAGAACAGCTCCTTCTGCTTCTGCCTCTCCACATGCAGCAGGTCCGTAACATTCCTGTGCGTTCCTTCGATCCGCACGCCCTTCGTGTACAGGTAATTCCGGATCCCTCCGCAGCGCACAGTCCAAGTCTCACCATTTGGATGATTCCACAGGTACTGCACCTCCGCATGGATTCCGGACATCATTTGCTTTACTACGTATTCTATTTCCTTGTAGTAGGTTTCCACTACGTTATCATACCACGCATGATAAACTTCCTCCGGCGAAAGATTCCCCTCTATCCCCAAAAGGTCAAACATGGTACGATCTGCATACATACGAGGCAAAGCGCCTTCGTCCCACTCAAGAGCCCAAAGCCCTATATGGGATTTTTGTAAAAGATCGGCTGACAACGGCACTGTCCCGAGAGTTTCCATAACTACACCTACTTCACTTGATCAAAAGAAATCATGCCTCCGCAAAGACGAGCTTGGAAGGCCAGCAACAAAAATCCTGTTGGTTTTCTTGCAGCATTACGATATAATTGGAGCATACGTTCAAAATCACAATATAACAACATAATATTATCAAAATTCTACATGATAGTCAAAAAATCCTGCATGGCAAAAAATATTTTTTTAACCCCTCCTATGTCCGCGCAGGATCAGATTCCCACGAGAGGAGGATCTTCCATGAAGCACTCCAGCCCACCCAAGGAAGCACAGCCGGATCCCACCGAAAAATCCGAAACCGAACGGAAAAAAGAAGCACTGAAAAAAGATATTCTTGAGGAAGACCGGCTCCGGCTTCATGCCGAGCTTATTCGCCAATGGCTCTCCTCGGATTAAAGCTTTGTCACTCGAAGCTTTGCAGTAAATCACAAAAACTTCTAAAAAAAGAAGGATTTTCCCTATGTCCTGTTGTACATAAAAGAAGCAGGAGAAAAGTCTCATACAGCAGATACTTTATCCTATATGTGACAGCATATAGATCGGCAGGTGATACATGTGAATGCAATTCGTTTGCTCCTGATCGACAATTCCATACTATTCAGGGATCATCTTGCGGATGGGCTGAAAACATGTCTGCCAAGCAGCACAGAGATAGAGATTGCAGGCAGCCCTGCAGAGGCACTGGACAAAATCGCGAGTTTTCATCCGAATATCATTGGGTGCAACTTCTCCTTTTCTCCTCTGCGTATAAACAATGAACGGTTCTTCACCATTCTGACAACGACCTATTCCAGCATTCCCATTCTCGCCTATGGCTTCCTGCCCAGCGGCAAAGCCGCTGCACTGAAGGAAGGCATGGCAGATTACTTGATCAAACCGATGGAGGCGGGAATGCATGTCCAGTTTTCCTTGGACTTTGCCAAAAGCATCGAAAGAATTCTGTCCAATCCGCCAAAGGCACACCACACCGAGCCTCTCCCGACACCTCCCCCACCCGCAGCTGAGCACAAGGCAAGCATTCTTCCGGGAACTGTCATCATGCGTTCTGCTTGGAAGGGAACGCGCTCTTCCCTGTCCCAAAAGGAATCAGCTTCACCGCTCCACACCTTCGCCAAGAAGCCTGCACGGGAGCAGCTTCCTGAAATGCACGATGCCCAGAAAAAGATCGAGCTGATCTCCATCGGCTCGTCCACAGGCGGCACGGAGGCTCTCTCTATTGTTTTGAGGTCGCTTCATCCGCCGCTTCCCGGTATCGTCATCACACAGCACATTCCGCCTCTTTTTGCGAAGCTGTTGGCAGAGCGGCTGGACAAGGAATGTGCCTTGACCGTAAAGGAAGGTACCGACGGCGAGACCGTCCAGCCCAATACCGTCTACATTGCTCCCGGTGACAAGCACATGACCGTGCATCGCAACGACCACTCCATCAAACTCTCCTGCGGCACAGGGCCAAAGGTTCACAGCTGCCGTCCATCCGTAGATGTGCTGTTCCATTCCGTTGCCGAAAACATTGGGCCATCTGCGCTCGGTGTTATTCTTACAGGCATGGGACAGGACGGAGCAGAAGGCTTGCTGGAAATGCGAAAAACAGGTTCTCCTACTCTCGGGCAAGACGAAGCTACCTGTATCGTCTACGGCATGCCAAAGGCGGCATGGGAAATAGGGGCTGTCGAAAAACAGCTGCCTCTCCATTCCGTTGCGGGTGAGATCACGAGAATTGCCCATCGCTAGAAACATCCTACCGGAAATCAAAAAGCAGCCAAGGCTTTCCCGCCTTGGCTGCTTTCTTTTTCTCAGTATTTTTGCCGATCTTTCAATGCCCGTTCCATTTCTCTCTTGTCGGACTTGGCTTTCAGATCCTGCCGCTTGTCGTAGTTATGCTTGCCGCTTGCCAGAGCAAGCTCCAGCTTTGCCTTGCCCCGCTTGAAATACACTTTGAGCGGAACCAGCGTAAACCCTTTCTCTCTCGTCTTGCCGAACAGCTTCACGATCTCTGCCTTGTGCATCAAAAGCTTTCTCGGCCGAAGCGGATCGTGATTGAAAATATTCCCCTGCTCATAGGGGCTGATGTGCATATTCTGCAAAAACAGCTCCCCGTTCTTGATCTCTGCGTAGCTGTCCTTGAGGTTCGCCTTTCCTGCACGAAGGGATTTTACCTCCGTCCCTTGCAGGGCGAGCCCTGCCTCAAAAGTCTCATGTATAAAATAGTCATGTCTTGCCTTGCGGTTTTCGCAGGCGATCTTGACTCCCTCGTTTTTCTTTCCCATACTGTCACCACCTAGCTTCTAGTCGCGGCCTCCGTCTTTCGATGCGGACGGGGACGGTGCTTCTTTGCTTTCCCTGCCTTGATGCTTTCGGACGTTTTCCGCTTTCCATGCCCCGTCTTCCATTCTGCCATATCTTTTCCTGTCCGTTTTTCCGCACGCTTTCGCTTTTTCCGTGCCTTCCTTTCCCTGCGCTCTCCGGAAAATACCGCTGCGATCCTTTGCTCCAAGTCCGCAGCCTTCTTCCTGCGTCCATGACGGCTCTTGCTTTTAGGAAGCTCCTTCTCCTCCGGAACAGGAGGTGCGGCAATGATATCACGCTTCCTTTCTCCCCGAAGACCATACGCCCGTGCATCGCCGTTCCCTTTGAGAACGAAGTCAAGGTTCCGCTCCTCTATGCTCGCCCTGACAAGGACGACCGTCACCTCATCTCCAAGGCGGTAGCGTTCCTTCGTCCGCTCGCCCACCATAGCAAACTGCTCCTCGACATAGGAATAATAGTCATTTGCCATGGACGATACATGAACGAGACCTTCCACACCGTTGTCCAGTTCCACAAAAATGCCAAACGCCGTCACACCGCTGATGACTCCATCAAATTCCTCTCCGACAAACTGCGCCATGTATTCGATCTTCTTCATATCCACAGTTTCCCGTTCCGCTTCGACAGCGACACGCTCCCGCATAGATGCATGTTCTGCTATTTCAGGCAAAAGGGTTCGGAGTTTCTCCTGCCTCTCCGACGGGATCGAGCCTTCCGCAAGGCTTTCCCGCAAAAGCCTATGCACAACAAGGTCGGGATAACGACGGATCGGTGACGTAAAATGCGTGTAGTATCTCGCCGCAAGCCCAAAATGCCCAAGGCTCTGGCTGCTGTAGCGAGCCTGCTGCATCGAGCGCAATGCCACCGTACTGATAATACGTTCCTCAGGCTTTCCTTCCACCTTGCCCAGCACCTGCTGGACAGCCATTGGACGGATCCTCCCCTCCTGATCGGGGCGGACAAACAAACCGAAGGCTCCAAGCAGCGTATTCAGCCGTTCCATTTTCTCCTTGCTCGGCTGTTCATGGACACGGTACAAAAACGGCAATTTTTTCAAGTCCATGTGCCTTGCCACAGTCTCATTGGCAGCAAGCATACACTCCTCGATGATGGATTCTGCCAGCGAGCCTTCTCTTTTGACAAGAGCCACGGGAACACCTTTTTCATCCAGCTTTACCTTGATCTCCGGAATCTCAAAGTCGATCGATCCTCTTGCCCTCCTCAATTTCCTTCGTGCATGCCGAATTTCCGCCAGCGTTTCCAGCATTGGCAGGAGGTCTGCATTGTCATCTAAAAACGGCTGCTCCCTGTCCACCAAAAGACGGTTCACAAGATGATAGGTCAAGCGCCGCCGCACCTTGATCACGGCAGGAACGATCTCATAGCCCAAAACCTCCCCGTCTGAACTCAGCTCCATCTCACAAGCCATAGAAAACCTGTCCACGCCCTCATTCAAGCTGCAGATCCCGTTAGAAAGCTCCTTGGGGAGCATAGGAACCACACGATCCACGAGGTAAACGCTGGTTCCCCGTTCCCTCGCCTCTAGGTCGAGCGGCTGATTTTCCCGAACGTACCAGCTGACATCAGCAATATATACCCCAAGGAAAAAACTCCCGTCCGCACGCTTTTCGGCATAAACGCCATCGTCCAGATCTTTTGCATCCTCGCCATCCACGGTCACCACGCAAAAATCCCTGCGATCACGCCTGCCGCAAGCATCCTTTGGGGAAATCTCCTGCTCTACAGCATCTGCCTCCTGCTGTACCCTCTCAGGAAAGCTCTCAAACAACTCATAGCTGCGCATAACAGACAGGACATCTACCCCCGGTGCTCCTGCCTTTCCCAGTACCTCAATGACCTTTCCCTCTGCGGCATTCTGCTGAGTCGGCCATTTCGTGATCTCCACGACGACCTTCCTGCCGGTCTTTGCACCATGAAACTGCGCCTTCTTTACGAGGATATCCTGTTTCAGCTTCGTATTATCCGGTACCACAAAGCCAAGATCCTTACTGCTTTCAAACGTTCCGACGATCCGCTTGTTCGCCCGTTCCAAAACCTGAAGGATCTCCCCTTCTCTTGCACGTCCCGATGCAGAAGGCGGAACCACCCTTGCCTTTACCAGATCCCCATGCATTGCCGAAGCAAGCATAGCACTCGGCACAAAGACATCTGTATCATCCTCTGACGCACGTTCTTCCGGAACAATAAAGCCAAATCCCTTGGCCGACATGTTCAGCCTGCCAACCACAAGCTTGTCCTTCCACTCAATGCACACGCAACTTATCCTTTCTCCTTCAAAAACATCGCCGCTTTTGCAAAAATATCTTCCCGATCCACATCTAGGGGCAGCAAATGGCCGGAGCGTTCCAGCCAACAAATCTCCTTTTCCTCGCTTCCAATATTCTCATAAATGTATTCCGCGCTCTCAGGATCCGCCGTGTGGTCGTTCCTGCTTTGAAAAATCATCGCAGGTGCCTTGATCTGCGGAAGGTATTTCTTGACCTCCTCAATGCGATCCAAAAGATTGTGTACGGATATCAGCGGCATCTTTCGATAAGACTTGTTCGCCGCCTCCGGAATCCCCTTCAAACGCTTTCGCCCCTTCGGAGCAAAAAGTCCTGCCGATACCTCACGGGGAGGAAGCTTTTCCAATTTTTGGTGGCTGGAAATAAAAATCGGCGCCGCAAGCGTCATGACACTTGCCACCTCCTGCTCTGCCGCAAGCATAAGTGCCAAAACGCCGCCCATAGACTGCCCTATTACGGAAATTGAGTCCGTGCAGCCTAAAAGCATGGAGTAACCATCGCGCACAGAATCCATCCAATCCTCATCTGTCGTATGCGACATATCCTCCACGGTCGTTCCGTGACCGGCAAGCCGTACCCCCAACACCGTAAAGCCGCATTTCTGCAAATAGTCCCCCATCAGCAAAAGCTCCGCAGGAAGCCCCGTAAAGCCATGCACCAAAAGCACACCCTTTGGGCCTCTTGGAAAAAAAAACGGTTCTGCACCTGGCAGTATCATAAAATCACACCTTCCTCTAAAAGAAAAACGCTCCCTCACCCGAAAATGGAAGGGAACGCCTTGTTTTTATGCCGTCATTCGAGCAATCACGATTGTGATAAGCCCAAAAAGAATAGCAAGGATCACCGTCACACGAGCCAAAAGCGCATCCATACCGCGCGCCTTCCCGCTAAACACGGTATCCGAACCGCCATCCATGCCGCCCATGCCCGCCGACTTCGCTTCCTGTCCAAGAACTGCCGCAATTAAGCCGATCGCAACGATCGCATCCAATATCATCAAAATGGTAAGCAACCCATTTCAGCCTCCCTCATGCAAATCTTCCACACTAAATCATATACTAACACAGGTAACAGAACTTACGCAAGGAAATTGTGATAGAAGCTCCGTTTCCCCTATCTCCTGCCGATCAGCACCTTTTTCCCTTGGAAAGCAAAACCATACGCACGGATCCGCTCTTTTGCAAATCCCTTCTCCACCAGTGCCTCCCGATATTTCTTCTCCTCGATCTGCCGGAGTGCCGCCTGCACGGTGTCCTCCAGTCCTGTCTCGTCATAATCATCATAGACCTTGAACTCGATAATGACGGCGTTATCCTTGTCATTCTTCGGCTCCAGCATCACGTCATACCTGCCAAATCCGCTCTCCCGATTCGAGGTCAAAGCGTACCTGTCCCTGAGGTCTGCCATCAGTCCCAGTACAAAACCATGATAGAACCGCTCAGGCTCTGTCTCCTCAGATGGGTGATTTCCCGTATCAAAATAACTAAAGACAGCAAGAGAGACTTTATTCATATAGTTCGTCATTGCCCGCACATCATCCACCAAAAGTGCCTGCACAAAGCTGTTGTAATAAGTCCCTGCCTTCGTGTCACGGAACCAGCCTTGAAACATCCCGACAAACATCTGGCGAGTTTCCCTGTTCGCAATGGCAAGCTCGTACTCTCTTTCTGGGATATCCCCATCTCCTCCCGTGAGCGGCGTCCCCTTCAAATAACCGCTTGCATACAGAAGCGACCAGACAGCGGAGATCTTCCCGTCCAACTGATGAAAAACGATCTGATCATCCAGCCATGCACGAATTGGCTTTCCTTTGATTAGATCCTCAAAAGGAATCTTGATCTCATGCGTTCCCTGCTGGATGAGCAGC